>NZ_AUAF01000067.1 GCF_000428585.1 Zooshikella ganghwensis DSM 15267
TCATCAAATCCCCGATGACACGCTAGGCAGCGATAACGTTTTCGGGCAATTTGCTTTTGATGATTACCATTGCCTTCTACTTGTTGAGACTGGCAGTGAGGGCAGCTGACGCCATCAGGCCAACGTCTCTGACGAATAAACTGGTAGCATTGCTCATCATTTACCAGTTGTTTGATATTGATCATTCTTTGCTTATTACTGACTTAATTTACCCAAATAGACGTGCATAATACATCTTTGGTTGTATTATATGCTACCCCCTAGGAATCCATATAGAGCCATTAATTTATAAGGCTGATTCGGTTTTATGGTTTTGGAAACCCAGTTCGATGTGGCCGCAACTGAGCCGACTTCTTGTGCTTCCCAGGTTTGTCCATAGGTGCCATTAACCAGTGATAAACCAGACTCTAGAATAGGTCGGCTTTTTTCGTGCAGTTGAGTGCCATGAACAACTATTGGCGTTTGCTTTAAGCCTTCTCGAATAGCGGTTAAATTCTGTGCATGTTCTTTGGCGATGGGTTGTGGGTAACGCAGTGTGGTAATGGATTCGCCTAAGGCATTGTAGCGATACTCAGTGACATAGCCTAAATCATTGACGGTAAAACGTTTGCGCCCCGCCGTGTCATAAACATGGTAATTGGCTTTAGCGATCGTGCTGTTGGCAGATAAATGTTGGGTGATTTGGTTAATGTCTGCACGTGATTGGCGCAAGTGTGGGGCAGGTGTTTCATATTTAAAACTAGCAACAACCTGACCTAATGCATCAAAACGATAACCGGTTAAATAGCCTGCAGTATCTTGTGTATATAAACGTCGTCCTGCATTATCATACCAGTGAGATTCATGATGAATATCTTCTGGTTTTGCAGTGTGTTGCCACTGGCTTACTTTTTCATTAATCGTATTTATTGGCGTATCATTATTTAACTCAAGTTGTTGCCAAGTAACATTATAGCGTTTAGATGCAATAACACGGCCTGCTTGATCATATTGAAACTCTGTTAGCCAACCATTGGCATCAGCCTTAAACTTGGTTTGACCTAATGCATCGTAAATAACACGCTCGGTAGTGATCCTGCGAGTGCTATCATCATTATTAATGCGACTTTCGATATAGGCTACGGAAAGGTTAGTTTGCTTAACAAAGGGGGCGAAAGCACTTTTATAAATGTGCTTGGCAATAACCTGATTATTTTTATTGTAGTCAATTTTTGTTAAATAACCTAAACCATCAATGCTAAACGTAAGTCGATTATCAGCATCATAAATTAAACCCTGCCATTGATCTTCAGCGCTCGAATTTAATGCTGCAGTGAGCTTTTGTTCGGTGTAG
Organism: Zooshikella ganghwensis DSM 15267; assembly: GCF_000428585.1. Lineage (GTDB taxonomy): Bacteria > Pseudomonadota > Gammaproteobacteria > Pseudomonadales > Zooshikellaceae > Zooshikella > Zooshikella ganghwensis. The sequence continues at coordinate 1,334 of NZ_AUAF01000067.1, forward strand.
GTAAGGCTGGCATCCACCGCATTTTTATAATTGATTTCAGCAATTTTATTGTCATTATTATCATACTGCGTTTCTGATACGGTACCTTGGGGATTAATGGTAAAACGTAGACGGCCAACATTATCATAGACATACTGTGTAGCATGATTTTCAGCATTTATTTTTTTAATCAGTTGGCCGGCATCGTCATAGTAAAAACGCGTGGTTAGTTTTAATCCATCGGGATCAATAATGGTTGCTTCCCGTTGACCATAACCATTAAAGCGATGCTCAGTCACTCTTTGCCAACCGTTCGCATCGCCTTGTTGAATACGAATTTGATTGCCGGCATTGTCGTATTCATAAGCGGTGATAAGGTTTAAGCCCTCTGGGTCAACGACTATTTTAGTCAGTTGTCCATTACGGTTATAGTGATGCTGGGTGAGGGTATTATTGGCATCAGTCACTTGAACTTTATTGCCCAACGCATCGTATTGAATCTGCTCTTTGAGGGCTAAACCATCAGGGTCAGTAATGTGTGTGAGTTGGCGACCAACAGCATCATACTCATAGTGAACTTTTAACCCATCAGCCTGTGTGACACTAGTTTTCCAGCCTAATTGATTAAACTGTTGTGTGGTTTCTTGGCCTAGCGCATCAACAGTTTTAATGAGATTACCGGCTTTATCATAGAAAAACTCACTGGTGGTGTTATCAGGTGCTGTAATCCGGACATTTTCACCCTGTAGGTTTTTTTCGGTAATTTTTTGCAAACCCGTTGGGGTGGTGACGATGACTTGATGGCCTGCGATAAACTCAACGCCTTCAGCATTCGTTGTCGTCGTTTTCTGATACTGGTAAGCGGTTGTATTGCCCCGTGCGTCCGTTGTGTTTAATACGCGGTTAAAGGCATCATAGGATGTATGTGATGTAGACTGATTAGGGCTGGTAATGCTGAGTTGGCGACCCAATCTATCATACTCAAAGGTTGTGGTATGGCCTAAGGCATTGGTTGTTTGGGTTGTGCGCCCAAATGCATCCAACGTATAGTGGGTGGTTATATCGGGTAATAATGCATCACCTTGCAGTACGGACGTTGATGTTGTTACTTTTTCCCCGCGCCGGTTATACGTTAAATATTGGGTTTGTGTGATGCCGAGTGACTGGCGAATGGTTTGAGTGATGCTATTAAGTTCACCAAATGCATTATAATTCAGTTGTTGGCTATTATTTTCGGCATCAATTTTTTCAGTGATTTGTCCGCGTCGATTATAACGATTACGCTTTATTGCATCGCTATCTTTCGCTAACTGGCTAAACAGTGTGGCCACTGCCGAAGTAATTACACCACCTTCAAGCTGAGTGAGCTGTTCTGGTGTGAGTCGTGTGATGTAAACACGGCTTGATATTGCTTGATCAAAGGTGTTGTAAATAACCGCAGAGACTTCACCTAAGGCATTAATGGTGTGCGTTAAACGCCCACGTTGATCATAATAAAAACGGGTAATATGACCAGCTGCATCCTGTTGTTGGATTTTGCGACCTGCACTGTCATAGCGAATTAGGGTTTCTGCGCCTAAGGCATCTGTGGTTTTAATCAGTCGACCAAAGCCATCATATTCTGCCTGCGAGGTACGAGCTTGAGTCAGTAACTCATACTGCTGAGCGAGCATAATGCCTTGGGTTGTGTGGATAACCTGCCCAGCAGCATTATATTGATAACGATGGGTATTGCCTTGGGCATCGGTTTCTTCTCGCAGGCGGTTGGCCGCATCGTACTTGTAACTATGGAGCTGGTCCTGTTCAGTTTGTTTTTGCTGAACCAGTGCTAACAGTAGATCAGAACCTGCTTGAAAACGTCCAGGTTTACCTTGTGCCCAGTTGATAAGTCGCGCTTGTTCAGTATGAGTGAGGTGGCTTGCTAAACGGCGCTCAAGGGTTTTATTACCCACAGCATCGTAAGCGAAAAAGGTGAGATAGCCTTCTGCATCGACTGTGGCAATGACCCAACCCTGTGCATTATAAAAATTGAGCGCATGTTGGTCTTTATCACTGGGTGTGACTTGTAGCTCACTGAGGGAGCAGGTTAACCACTGATGAATGTCTGTTTCAGGATTTAAAACACGGGACGCCAGTTGGCTGATATAGCTTCGCTCCCCTGTTGCCGTATACCCATAACGAGTGAGATAACCTTCGGCATCTAATATGCCCGACAGTTGTCCACTCTTCGAATAAAAGAAGCGTTGAACACGGTCGTCAGCCGTCAGCGTTTCTCCGAGTTGTTGCTGAACTGCAGTAATGTTTAGGGCAAGATCAGACTGAGCGTTTAAGTCTGTGGGGGTATTTAAAGTTTTAGCATGTTGAATGGTTAGGATTTTTCGGCCCGCTTGGTCGTAACGGTGTTCTGTGACAGCGCCTTCTCCATCAATACTGAATCGTAATTGATTGTTTTTAGAAAATACATGTCGTGTTATTCGATCATTTTCGCTGAGTGGTGGGCGAATAGATTCGAAGGGATTTGACTTTATTCCGGTAAGTGTGCCTTCATTCTTTCTGACCTGTAATGCTGCAAACGTATCGACTGATAGTGCCGTTGCATAGCGTCGTTGTGCAACTTGCTTACCGGTCTTGTTATAAAAGTACTCAGTAACATAGCCCATCGCATCGACAGTGGCGACAGGCTGCCCATTACGGTGATAAAAAGTCAGTGAAATTGCACCACTTGGGTCTTGTTCTGCAATCTTTCGACTCTGTTTATCGTAAAGAAAGGTATGAGTGAGTGTTGCGTTATTGGCTGCTGTAGCATTTAAGTCAATTTGTGTGCGGTTAATAATACGACCCACAGAATCATACAGTTCAGTGGTTTGTAAGCCATTGGCTGCGGTTTTTAACACCTGTTGTAATTGGTCTTGATATTGATAGCGTGTGGTTTCACCCAGGCTATTGGTTGAGGCTAATAACCGGCCTAATCCATCATAAACAAACAGGGTTTCAAAATTATCTTTATTAAGTTGGATTTCGTTAGTGGGTATTGTTGGGTTTTCTGCGGGTGCTTGCCCACGGCTATCGACGGACTTTATTAATTGGCCGTAAGTATCATAAATAAAATACGTGGTATTGAGGATATTGCTCGCATTGGGTTGCGTGGATGCTAAATCACTTTGGTTGAGGGCCTGTGATTGAACCACTTTATGCAACTGTCCACGAAAATCAAAATACTGATCTTTACGTTTAATTTGTCCAAATGAGGTTTGCTGCGCTAACCACTGTTTTATCGTGGTATTACTCGGTGGACTTGAGGGGGAAAAGTTTTCAACAGGCACTACGGCTGAAAGGTAAGTAAGCGTTGTGGTCTGTTGGAGTTGATTATCACCCCAGCGTTGATATTGATAAGCTTCTAGAGAGCCTTCTGCGTTAATATGAAAACTGACGCGTTGTTTTTCATCATAAACCCAGTATTGACTCACGCCCTGTTGTGTATTGCCTTTAGGGTAAATGGTTTCGCTGATTTTTTGTTGAGCGGAATTAAAAGTACGCGTTATTTTATTTTGTTCCGCATCAATTTCGGTGGTGCGATTACCGTACTGGTCATAGGTATACGAAAGTATGCGTCCAGTGTTGTCGGTTTGTGTTAGCAGATTATCATCATTATCGTATTGGTAATTAATTTCTAACCTAAAACCGTGGGCATCAGCGGGGTTGGCGGTACGAGTTAAGCGACCCTGTTCATCGTACCAGAGGCTGTAGGTAGGGCCTGTACCTGAGGTGGCATTATTGACCTGAATAATATCTGTTTTACGGGCATTAAGGTCATACACGTAGCGAGTAGTGACTGCTTGACTGCCTTTACCCTTAGTGATTTGACTGACACGAAATTGGCCATCACTCCCTTGCTGATAGTTTATAGTCAGCGCTGTACCGTCACTTTGTTTAATATGAGCTATACGACGACTGTCACCGTCGTATTGATATTGTGTTTTATAAACATGATTATCCGTTATGCTGTTATCTTCTGCCGTCAGATCAACAATGACGGAAGTGAGTCGATTGAGTTGATCATAGTGATAGCGTGTTTTTACCGATGAATGACCTGCGGATGAGTGATGGATTGCAGAGACATTATTGCCAGTGTACTCAATAGAGAGGGCTTGTCCTTGTTCATCCCTAAGAGCGACTACTTTATCGTGCTGATATTCAAGCTGTATCTTGAAACCTTGCCGGTCTGAACGAGTAATTAATCGGCCCTGGTTATTTTGCCAGTGATAGGTTTCAGTAATTAAGCTTGAGCCTTCAGTCCAACGCCAGCGATTGTCACCTAAATACTCAAGTTTATCATGAGCACCACTACCGTCAGTACTGATATAACACTGTTGTTGGGTATTGTAGGTATAGGTTGTGGTAGCACCATCTGCACTTATACGCTGGATAGTACTGTTTGGCTGGTTGATTTCACCCGTTAAACCGAGTAGTTGCTGGTTAAAGCCAAAGCGAAAATTATCGCCATTGGCATCATTGAGTAACCCTTGACTGTTATAGGTTCTTAATAAGTGAGCATCAATACCTTGACTAATTAATGCATCGTCTTTTTGTTGAAGAATGAGGTTACCCGTAACCGCATTAATTTTGATGGACTCTTTGCCTTGCCCAAACTCAGCTTTGTTTCCCAAACCTACCGTTGTGGTATTAAACAAACCCAGCCCGTAACCACTGACAACTGCGACCATAAGTCAATCTACTCCTATATTTATACGCTGCTATTCGTATAAATGATGAAATCTTTACGTCGACTAATGCTTAAAGAAGTGATGCTTACTGAAAAAGAAAATTTATTACCGGATCCTGAATACAATCGGCTTAAGTAATGAGTAAGAGTAAAATTTAGACAGTGTACAAAAGTTGACGTCTTTAATATCTATATCCTTAAAAACGTCAAAATCGTTTACTTGTTTTTTGTAAAGTTTTGTAACATAAGCAATAGCAGGGCAATTGAATATAAATATCCCTTTAAAGCTATGTTTTAATGCATCTATATATAAAGTCTACATAATGGCCGTTGAGGATATCGTGAATCAGTCCATCAAGGCTTGTATGGGGGAAAAAGCTCGCAAACCTTTGGAAGTTATAGCCTTCAATTGATGAACAATAGGTGCACACTTAAAAAGTGAGTGATGTGTAGCAAGAAGGGAAGACTGTACTTGAATTGAGTTGTATAACAGGTGCCGGGTACCCTGTAAGCAGTAGAGACCAAGGATGGTCTTCTACTGTGGGAGTAATAGCTTGTGATAAAGTTGAGATGATAATTAATTATTCAGCAACATTATGATGCCTCATTAACTTTACGACTTCTTGTCTACCATCTCTAGTTGCTTGCATTAGCGCCGTCATTCCATTGCTATCTTTGATACTAGGATTGCTTCCTAGTTGGAGTAAAGTGCTAATAGCTTCAAGGTTATTGTTACTCACTGCAATCATTAGCGGTGTTTTTCCATCTGAAAGAGCTTCATTCAAACCTGCACCAGTTTTGTTTACTAGCATCTTTATAGTTTTTTCTCCACCTAGCTCTAGTGTTCTTTCGTAGAATATATGAACTATTTCAGTATATAGTTTTTCATTATCTTCTCTAGAAAGTATTTCACTTAATATTGACTTTACCAATGGTGCATTATCTTTATAAATGGCAGTAGCTAACACATCAGCCATATTATCGTAGCTCAGTGAGTTTAATATGTCTTTGAGGAAAAAGTAATCTATCACATTTTGCTGGTCATACAGTACAGCTAACTGGAAAGGCGTTTGTCCTTCATTGTTTGTTTCGGTTGCCATAAACCCTTTTCGGTAGAGAGTTTTCACTATGGGTAGGTGTCCTCCAGCTGCTGCAATATGTAGTGCAGTATTACCTTTATTATCTTTTGTGGATAGATTAGCACCACGTTTTAATAATAGTGACATCAGCTCCTTATTTCCTGTATAAATGGCAACCATAAGGGGAGTTATACCGCTTGAGCCTGCTTGAGATATGTTGGCACCTTTTTTTATTAAAAATAGCGTTGCATTTTGATTTCCTTCTCTTATAGCTGTCATTAATGGCGTAATACCATCTTCTAGTTTGTTAATGTTATAACTCCAGTTGTTTAAAGCCCACTTTAAAACATTTAAGTCATTATTGTATAAAACCAGAAATAAATCAGGTACGCCACACTGTTTTGAGTTATACATCTTTTTAAGTGTAGAAAGCTTAAGCTTTATTTGTGCATAGTCCCATGCTGTATAGCCATACTCATCAACATTAGAGCAAGAGATATTTAGTTTTAATAAGGGGGCAATATAAGCATACTCTTCAGACAATATAGAGTAGCTCAGCAAGTTTCTGCCATCGGTGCTTTTCCAATTTGCCAAGTTTTCATGGTTAACCAATCGCTCAATTTGATTTGGTGAAGTAGCAAAGAAACGATGCAATATTTGTTTATCTTTTATTACTGCTACTTCATGTTGTATATGGTTACGTTGAAGGCTTTTGTCTACAATATCTTCAGACTTTGTTTTATTTTCCTTCTTATTGCTATTCTGAAAAAATTCCAATGCTTTTTGGGTTGCAATAATATTACTTTTGCTTTTTGATAGAGCAGGATCGTAGTGCCATACTAGTGCTTTGACTAATTTTTTTTCTAAGTAACCTGTTTGAGTATAATAAGAAGAGCATGTAGTCATGTAATGGGTGTTGCCATCGGCATCTACATAGGTCGAAGTATAGTAACTTGAACAGTAAGATTCAGAGACTTTCTCAAGTTGTGTATCTTCGTATAATACAGTAACTATATCTCCTCCTTTTTTAGCAGCCTCTTGCAAAATATCTTCACGCTGATAGCTTTGTTCAGCTACCCTTCGACAATAATTATCGGTATAACAGATGCGTATTTTTTTTTGATAGTCGAGATGACCAATGAGTAAATAATCTTCTTTTATTACTTGTTCAACTGTAGCATCTTTCCATTTAGCAGTAGGTCTGGTAGGGAATGATGAATCACTGAATGAAGTGTATTTAATAACGGTTGGTGTTGTACAACCAACAGTAATAAGACATAAAAGTAAGCAAGTTAGACCTTTGCTTCTATTAAGGTAACCATGAAACATGATATTATCCAGCGCTATGCACGCAAACTATGAATGATTAGTAGATAATGGCGATAAACTTTAACTGTTACGAAAGAATACTCAAATGGAGTGTTCCATTAATTTTCTTGGCTAGTGTCGCTGGCTGTACTCAACAGTCTGTCGGCACTAACGTTACGGATCAACTGACTAATGATAAAGTAGCAGCTGAAGTAGCGTTTTTTACTCAAGTTCTATTAACGCATCACGATCCAAAGCAGTTTGAGCTGGAAGAGTTAAAGCTCAATCAGTTAGCAAAAGATCTAGCTCAACAAGCTAAGCTTACTACTTCCTTACATGTCATTATCATAGATGACGATTCCTTTAATGCTCACCCCTTGCCTAATGGCATCATCTATATCTCTAAAAACTTATACAAGCTCTTAGAGACAACTCCTCTGAAAGCTGCATTGCTTAGTCATGAAATTGCTCATATTAAGCTCAAACATGTTTATGAGCAGGAGCAATACTACCGGCAACTCTTTAATTCTGACTTTTACAATAACCTTTCTGAAAAAGAAACCCAAACAGCAGATACTTTTTCAAACTTACTTATTTTACAGCAGTCTCGTCTTCAAGAAGCTGAAGCAGATATTTACTCTGTTCAGCTTCTTCAGCAAGCTGGGTTCAATCCTCATGCTTTGCCTGAATTACTGAAACTTCTTTTGAATGTTGAGATAACGCAACTTAATGAACCTGAGAAATCTCAGTCTTTTTTCAAGCATCCTTTATTCTCAAGTCACCCTGCTACTCAAGAGCGTATTAATAATGCTTATTTGGCTATTAAGAATCTAACTGCTTCTTAGCTGGCTAGCCCAAAAGTTCAAATGAGAAGTTTCTTTCTACTGCCGTTTATAGCTTAAACACTGGTGAAAAGCATAGTGCGGATATTTTGATAAGTATTTATTATCGATACTATAGATTTTATTGATCATTGCTTTATATAGAGGAATAAGGTTTTCGTTGCCATACTTAGTCAGTATGGAAGTGTAAGACTCTATTGTTGCTTGTTGAGTACGATTCTTTTTCTTTAGAAAAATGATTAAATCAACATCTCCAGTGAGTGCTGTACAGCCAGATAGCCGGTTTGCTTGCTTTAGTTGGATATTATTTTTTGCTAGACACCTTGTGTAGTAGTGCTTAGCATAACTATCAGGATCGACTGACTCTTTATTAGAATCAAAGAGCTCACTCATTACTTCTCGAGTAAATTTATAATTTCTTGTCTTTGTGGAAAGCTGAACAAGTATATCTTCCTTTGACATGCCTTTTTCTTTTTCGTAAGAAAAAATATAAGCTACTCTTGATAACTTAAAACACTCTTCTTCCAACAAGCTGTTATTAACTGAGTTACTATCAAAAGCTTGTCTTTTAACGTTTCCTTGACAACCAACTAATGCTAGTACGATAAGGATTAAACTAATTTTTTTCATCCATACAACCTACATACATCATTATTAACAAATAATTAGCTATTTTCGGGTAAGGGGTTAAATCTACTATTTGAATTTTGAAGGTTATTACTATTGAAAGAGAGGGTAGTATTTTTACACAGTAGTTATCACTCAAGTGAATGTTATACTATTTTCAATATAACCAACATTTATCAAAAGAAGGAAACACCATGATATAGCTCACAAACAAAAAGTTGTGCAATCCTACTGAATTCTGTGAGAAATGCAAAGTGCTATATGAATATGGTGTTGTAATGGAGTGGTGGGAGTATAGAGTCGATGCAAGAGGTTAATATGTTCAGTATGAAGGGCTACTTTGTAACTGATAAGCTAAACTAGGTTGCTTACAATTACAGTAGCCCTTACTGACTCAATACCAACTAGAGTAAAGCCGGTTTAGTGGATGATGTGTCGTATTGGGGCAATGAGGCCTATGAGGCTCATCAATCGCGAGGTTTGCATGGCAGTGTGGGCAGTAACTTCCCTTAAGCTTGGTGTTTGAGCTTCTACAATAAGGACACGGCTCTGAACGACTAATCATGCCTGTACCACCACAGTAATGACAATTGATTTGTTTCATAGTGATTAATCGTCACCCCAGTGTTTTTTCAAGTGTCGTAGATTATCAGCTTTATTCCTTTCTGCTTTGGCTTTTTTTCTAAGATCATTTGAGTGAGAGGTTTGAAAAGTTTCACTTTCCTCTGCCTCTCTTGCCTCCTTTTCAAATCTTGATGCGGCATCTTCATGTTTCTTAATTAGACGGTCAGCTTTTTCCTTACTGTATCCTGTCATAACTGTATCCTCATGATGTGGCCTTTTTGGATAAACACCCCATTAGAGGTGAGTATGCCGTTTGCTTTGGATATAAAATACAACATTCAGAGGTTATATACTCAAAGCGAAGGATTTTTAGTAGCGGTCGTCAAGTGATGAAGCCACAGGAGCTTATAGAAATAAGTGACTGTGGTGGCAGTTAAATGCTCCTCGGCAATAGCGCCTGCATTGCTCTACTATATGACATCCATGTCATTATGCATAAACTGCATTCCCACCATCCTTGGTAGTCAAGATCGCTGACAACAAACCCTAAAATTGATTCGCGAAGTGTATATTTTCATCTCTGTGGGTATAAGTATAGGAACAATTTTGTACCCTGTTAGATGTCAGTAACTATGTAATTATACGTATATTTTTTTCAGAAAATTGAATAAAATATTGGATATTACTTAGGGCCTGTTAACACTATTTGAATCACCACTGCCGTAGACTATTTTTCCACCTGGCAAGGCATAAGGAATGCCGTGTAGTCATTCTACATAAGTGACTTGTAACGCTGCTAGGTGGAAAAATAATCACGGCCCGAAGGGTTATGATGGTAAAAGCACTACTCGTTGTTGCTCATTGTTCATTTAGAAACACTAAACTTCACGCTTCGCGCCTAGATTAGTGCTTTTACCCCCATAACAGTGATATTAAAATAGTGTTAACAGGCCCTAATATTCAAGCATGTGAATAATAGTTTTCATTTTATCAACATGACTTCCATGCCAGTAAATTTGTTGGCAATGAGAGCACTGATTAAAGGTGGTAAAACTTGTATAAACATCAGCAGGTACAAGGTGTTTAACGTTCGTTTTATCGACACTGGTAATTTTACTGTTACAACGAATGCATAAGCTAAAAGGTTCTATATATTGTTTTAGGTTATAAAGTGTTGAGACTTCTTTAAGCTGTAATAAAGGTTTGCGGTTTCGTAACCATCGACCAAACTTAATATTACTTCGCTTTAAAAGACCTAAGTCACGAGATAGCATAATTCGTTGTTCTTTTTCTGCTAAGGCAGCAAGTTTTGCATCACCTAAGTCATGATTCCAATAAAGTGTATCAAATCCCAACATACGTAAATAGTTGCATAGTCGGCCTAAATGAACATCTAAAATAAAGTGAGGGTGACTGATCGGTTTTACTGGTAAGTTTGTTGCTTGATGTTGATTTAAAACATCTCTTACTGGATAAAGTGTAATAACATCATTGTTATTGAGTTGATAAGTAAATGGTTGGAGTTGATTATTAACATAGAGCGCTCCAACTTCGGGATGGGGTATACCAATTGCTTCAATTGAGTCTTTGATTGCAGGAAAGCGATCAAAAGCGTAGTTTATTTTTGGTTGCTGAACAAAGTCAGTTAACTCCCCGTTAATGAAGAAAGTACACTGATGTTCTTTTGGCGATGCGCTGTAAGTTTTATTGCTGATATATTTTGGCCATATTTTATACAAAACAACTTTGGCATCAGCGAAGCTAATATCACCAAGATGACTAAGTTGATTCGCGAGACTAGAGAACTGTTCCGCTATATACTCTGCGTTTTCTTGTGATTGATAATGATTAATCACCACATGTTTTGTTTGTTTTTGATACTGGTGTAGTGAGCTGTACCCATAGAGATTGCAAAGCAATTGGTAGGCGCGTGTTGTTTTTATTGTTTGTGGCCAGTAATGGATGAGGGTTTTAGCCTGTTTCTTCAGGGTGTGAGGTGCTATAAATAGTTGCTTGGTCATGGGGATGTCCTACATCATTAGTACAATGAGCTATCGAAAATGTTAACGACCACTGTTATGCCCCACACTGCAGATAGTCACATACTTGATAGCGTTACTAATAATGTCATGCTCCCAATATACCCTTCGCTGTGGGTATATGATGAGCGGTTAACCATGAGCGATGGCTCTTTTCTTGTGGGGAGAAGGCATATGGCAATACCGCTGCCAATAATACCAATATTGTAGGGGAAGGCAAGTATTGGTGTGTATCTTAGCTTGATCAACTGAGAAGGGGTGTTATGAAAAAATCATAATTGATATGGAACATTTGTTTAAGAAATGTTTATTGCATTTTGTTATGATTGTTACTTTTTAAAAAGCAAATTATTGCCATCTTTTTTGTCAATCAATTCTATCATTCATATTGCTGACGTGTTTAAGATATAGCTGCAGTGAAAGATATACCCAATACGAATGGTTTTTAGGTGCGGCCATCGAGTGACGAAGCCCCATGAACCTATATTAATAGGTGATTGGGGTGAGGAGTGAAGATAACAAAACCTAGAAATCATTCGTGAAGGGTATACATAAGTGATCGGTACCTGTGTAGCAGTAAGGATATAGCATGACAAACGAAGAACTTGAGCGTGCAGTAGTAGACTATATTCTGGAAAAAAATCTGATTCCACCGCAGAAGCTTGTTCAAGCAAAAATAATAACAAGTTATTCTGATAATTTAATCTATGAAGTTCTTTATGATTTAAATCTGTTATCTGTTGACCAATTAAATAAAATATTATCTGAAGTGACAGGGTTTCCCGTTATAGATCCTCTTTATGAAATAAATAGAATAAACATTCCAGAAGAAGTATTATCGCTATTACCTAATGAATTGGTTCTTCAATATGTCATTTTTCCTTTTCGGCTAGAAGAGAATACGCTCTTTATTGCAATGTCGAACCCTACGGATAAAGCGTTAGTTGATCAGATAGAAAAGAAAGCTGGATATCCCGTTAAGCGCTTTGTTTGTTACTTTAAAACGATACTTCGTGCAGTTGTTCGACACTACTCATACATGGAAGGTAAAAACTTTAATGATGTTATCCAAGATGCCATTGATGAGGTAGAGGGCCGTAAAGATATTAAACCAGAAGTCAGTATTTGGACTGAGCCTTTAGGTAAGGCATTAAAGCGAGAGATTACACTTTTTACAAATAAAGCTGAGATGCCTGCAGAAGGTGAGGTGGGTGTCTCCATGTTGATACAGCAAATTATTGACTATGCAATCTATATGGGGGCCAGTGACATACATTTTGAAGCTTTTGAAGATGCAATCAAAGTGCGTTTACGTAAGGATGGTATTTTAGCTACCCAGTGGTATTTACCGAAAATAATCCAAAATAGATTATTCAATCGTATTAAAGTTATGGGTAATCTTCGTTCTACAATGAGTACTTTTGCTCAGGATGGTAGTTTTACTTATCAGAATATTGTGGATGCAGGTGTTGATATACGATTATCCACTGTGCCGACAATACATGGTGAACGGATTGCCATGCGTATTTTAGATAAGAATCGTAGGGTATTAGAGTTGAATGATTTGGGTATTCCCCCTAAGGAGTATCAGACATTTATAAAAGCACTAAAATCGAGTCAGGGATTAATTTTAAATGTAGGGCCTACAGGCAGTGGTAAAACGACAACCATTTACGGTGCTTTAGACTTTTTAAACAGAGATTTTTGTTCGATTATTACTATGGAGTCACCTATAGAATATCAAATCAGTGGTGTAAGCCAAATTCATGTGGATGTGAATAAAAAATATAACTTTGTTGAAGCGTTTGCAGATGTCCTTAGGCAAGACCCCGATGTCATTCTTTTAGGGGAAATTTTGGATAGGGAATCTGCCCATGTAGCGGTTACTTCTGCTTCAACAGGGCACTTAATCTTTTCTACATTGCATGCAACATGTTCTGCATTTGCTATTCCTCGGTTACTATCATTAGGTGTTGATGCATCAGTACTTTCTGATGTGCTTCGTGTCATAGTAGCTCAACGGTTACTGCGTTTACTGTGTCCGCACTGTAAGGTGATTGATGAGTTATCAGAAGAGCGACTGCAAAGACTAGGGTTAGCCCGAGACGATCTGGGGGCAAATAATTATTTTCGTGCTAGAGGTTGTGAGCATTGTAATCATAGAGGCTATATTGGACGAGTGGGCTGTTTCGAAGTATTAGAAATTGACGACCGGATCAGAGATATGATCTTAAATGGTAATACAGGGTTGGATGTTTATTACTATGCCCATCAACATGGTATGCGCAGTATGTTCCATGATGCCCTCTTTAAAGCTCAACAGGGTTATACATCATTAGATGAGGCTATTTATCAAGCGCCACTATTTAAGAGGGTTTAATTCGGGCCTGTTAACAGGCCCTAAATAACTGTTATATAAATCTCTTATGTATCGAATAACCAGCCTACAAATGAGTGCTCAGCGCAGCACATTAAACATAATTTCTACTATTCATCATTGATTCTATTCCCAGTTTTTCCTTCCAAATAATGTTATATGAATTAGTTATCATATATATCTTAAGAATATTTCGATATGATTTACGTTATAAATGGGACAAGGTTATAGTGTTATTAGCATGTTTTTTTGATGTTATGTGCAGGGTTAAAAAAAATTAATAAAAACTATAGCTAATTTATTATATATGTTTAAAAAATATTGTATTTGATGATTCACCAGCATGGTGAAAGTCAAAAAAGTGAACACTGAGGGTTGGGTATGAAGTGCTACAAGCAAAAAATATACAGTGGGTTAATCATTTGTATGATATCCACAGTCTGTACTGCGCAATCTAATCAAGCATATGATGACTCAGATGCGGTTATTATTACAGACTCATACGATGATATTGTCGGCAAACCGACGAAAACGTGGTGGCAACCAAAGCCTGGCTTAACCTGGTGGTGGCAACTTGAGAACAGTGATACGATGTCTACTGATATCAAAGCTGAGGTTGTCGACATTGATCTGTTTGATGGCAGTGAAGGTGGTCAAAATAGTAAGATTAATCAATTTAAGGACAAAGGAAAAAAAGTTATATGCTATTTTAGTGCAGGTACTTATGAGAAGTGGCGAAGCGATGCAAAGCGGTTTACTAAAGAAACGTTGATTCCCGATGGTGACATGGACGACTGGCCCGACGAAACCTGGCTAAATATTGGTAATACTAATGCATTGGTAACAATAAAAAGTATCATGGAGGACCGAATTAAACTTGCTAAAGATTCAGGTTGTGATGCTGTTGAGCCTGATAATGTCGATGGTTTTGAAAATACCTCTGAAACTAAAGGCTATATCAAATATGAAGATCAGTTGAAGTATAATAAATGGCTTGCTGGTACAGCTCACAAATATCAACTGGCTATTGCTTTAAAGAATGATATGCAACAAGTTGAAGAGCTTGTTGATTATTTTGATTTTGCTGTCAATGAACAATGCTTTGTATATGATAATGAATGTGTGCAGTATGAATCTACTTTTTTAAAAAAAAATAAAGCAGTGTTTAGTCAAGAATATGGTGGTTCTGATGGGTTAAGTAAAGCAAAATATCTAAACACAGCATGTCCCTACTTTAAAAGCCAGAATATTGCTTCTTTATGGAAAAAAAGTACAAGCATTGATGGAAAAGGTGTTGTAACCTGCAAGTAATGTATATTTAACATACCCAAAACGAATGGTATAAAAGCTTGTCCTACAGTCAAAATGACCACTGTCCTCGGCTGTAGGCGTTTTATCCCACCTCTCTTTGAATCTCCAAAGCACCTTGTCAGATTGACTATTGATCTTCAATAGATATTAGCTGGAATATGATAAAGTTATTGATCATTTATAGCAATTTGTTGACAATGCTTTCATGTACCCGTTACAAATATAACAATAAATACCTAAGAAGCCAGGAAGGCAAATATAAAAATAACCTGCTCGCTGTAGAGAGTAGAATAAAAAAACAGGATGAATACCAGCATGGCTAGCACTGATCCAAGTGTATCATCAGTTTCTACTAAAGATGAAGATTATTTAAGCAAACGACAGTTAAAACAAGGGGCTGTTGGTTGGTTTCTACTAACTTTCTTAGGGGTATCTTATGTTATCTCTGGTGATTTTTCTGGGTGGAACTTTGGCCTAGCACAAGGTGGTTTTGGTGGTTTACTGATTGCGACCATTTTAATGGCTGTTATGTACTTGTTGTTGGTATTTTGTCTAGCAGAGATGTCATCCTCGCTGCCAACAGCAGGTGGTGGTTATGGATTTGCTCGCTGTGCTTTAGGACCCTGGGGCGGTTATATTACTGGCACAGCAATTATTTTGGAATATGCTATTGCACCTGCGGCAATTGCCGTATTTATTGGTGGGTATATGAACTCATTGGTCGGTGTTGATGGACCGATCATCTATCTGCTTTTCTATGTCGTCTTTATAGGTATACATCTATTGGGTGTAGGTGAAGCATTTAAAATCATGTTTGTGATTACAGGAACGGCTATTATTGCAATTGGTGTATTGGTTGTGAGTCTTTTACCACACTTTAATGCACAAAACCTGTTTGATATACCCGTCAATGAGACCGCGTTAGGCGCTAATCTCTTTTTACCACATGGCTTTTTAGGTATTTGGGAAGCAATACCTTTTGCAATTTGGTTTTTTCTAGCCGTAGAAGGTGTACCACTGGCCGCTGAGGAAGCCCATACGCCTCACAAAGATATCCCTAAAAGTATTATTTATGCGATGACAATTTTAATTATTATTGCCTTTCTAGTCTTGTTTTTAGTGCCAGGTGTTGCCGGTTCTGCAGGCATGCAAGATCATACGGCGCCTTTAGTTGGTGCTATTCAAAAAGTGCATGGCGAGTCATCAAATGCTGCGCTATTTGTAAATATTGCTGGTTTAGCTGGTTTAATTGCCAGTTTTTTCTCGATTACTTATGGTTATTCTAGGCAAATTTTTGCGCTCTCGCGCGCAGGATATTTACCCAAAAGCTTGTCACTCACTTCTCGTCGAAAAGTACCGGTTTTAGCGTTAGTTATCCCTGGAATATTTGGTTTCTTGTTATCATTGACCGGGGAAGGGGACTTGTTAATTACTATGGCAGTATTTGGTGCAACATTATCCTATATTATGATGTGCACTTCCCACTTGCTGCTGCGAAAAAGATCATCGGTTAAAAAGTCAAAGTTTGTGACACCCGGTGGAGCTGTGACGCCTTGGGTTGCTTTAATACTCGCGATAGTGGCTTTTATGAGTACGTTTCTTGCTAATATT
Source organism: Zooshikella ganghwensis DSM 15267 (assembly GCF_000428585.1). Taxonomy (GTDB): domain Bacteria; phylum Pseudomonadota; class Gammaproteobacteria; order Pseudomonadales; family Zooshikellaceae; genus Zooshikella; species Zooshikella ganghwensis. The sequence goes on from NZ_AUAF01000067.1 coordinate 17,794, forward strand.
GTTGCTGCATGTTGGGCTGCAATATTTTTCGGTATTATGATTTTGTATTTTGCTTTATATAGCCGTTTTCGGCTGGTTGCATCAGCACCTGAAGAGGAGTTTGCGGTGGTGAGTAAGGCTGAGAAGCAGATCTATTCTTAAGGGCAGCTCTAAAAATGCACTTTTTACGCAATAGCAGTGTCAGCGCTGTACTCGGATCCTCATGTATTACTTATACACTGTGGTCCTCCGTGCAGTGCTTCCTTGCTCTTACAAAAAAATCACTATTTTTAAAGGTACCCTTTAGACACGTTTTAAAAATACACTTTTTATATACTAGCGGTGTCAGCGCTGTACTTATGCCTTAATAAAAATATAAATATATCTAGGTTAACAAGGATGTAATATGGATAGTTTGAAAAATGTAAAACAGATAATAAATAATCACCCTGCATCACATATCAAAGTGGGAGTTTTTGATATTGATGGCATTATGTTAGGGAAATATCTAAGTAAGAAAAAATTTATTAATGCCTTGGAAAATGGTTTCAATTTTTGTGATGTCGTATTAGGTTGGGATAGCAAAGACCAGCTTTATGATAATGTACAGCATACTGGCTGGCATACTGGATACCCTGATGCGTCATTAGAAATTCTACCTGAAACAGTACGCTCAATACCTTTTGAAAATAACTTACCTTTGTTTCTAACTCAGTTTGTGGGTAAGTCTGCTGAGGTTTGTCCACGGCAAGTATTACAGCGTGTACTACAGCAAGCCGAACAAATGGATATTGATGTTTATGCGGCGTTTGAATATGAGTTTTTTGTGTTTGCAGAAAATGCAGACTCTGTTCGTGATAAAAAATTTGCTGAATTAAAGCCTTTTACACCAGACTACTTTGGTTACTCCGTTATTAGAAATTCTGTTCATGCTGAACTCTATCATGAGTTATTATCGTTGGCAGAAACAATGCAGTTTCCTATTGAAGGTATTCATACAGAAACTGGGCCTGGTGTCATTGAAGCGGCGTTAGCATATACCGAAGGCTTAAAAGCTGCTGATCAAGCAGCATTATTTAAAACATTCACAAAAGTGTTTGCCCAACGTAGGGGATTAATGGCGACATTTATGGCAAAGTGGTCCCCTGAATTTCCTGGTCAAAGTGGTCATTTGCATGTGTCACTACGCTCTAAGAAAACAGGAAAACCATTGTTTTTTGATGCAGATGAAACTCATCATATGAGTGAAATTCAGCAGTATTTTGTGGCAGGTTTACAGCAGCTCATGCCAGAGTTCACGGCGTTAATGGCGCCAACAATAAACAGCTACCGTCGGCTTATACCTGATTACTGGGCACCGACTCATGCGACATGGGGTGTGGAAAATCGAACAACAGCATTACGAGTGATACCTGGTAATGAATACAGTCAACGAGTCGAACACCGTTTACCAGGTGCAGATGCCAATCCTTATTTAGTCTTGGCAGCGGTTGTGGCTGCTGGTTTATGGGGAATCCAACAACAGCAAAAGCCCTCAGCGGCCATAACGGGAAATGCGTATGAACTAAAGGAGGAGTCATTAGCCTTGCCCAATAACTTATGGGATGCAGCTCAATTGTTTAAGTCATCCACTGCAGCGAAAACCTTTTTCGGTGAGGAGTTTGTATCACATTTTGTCAGTACCCGAGAATGGGAAGTCAGACAGTTTAGAAAACATATATCGAGTTGGGAATTAGACCGGTATTTTGAAATCATTTAGCTTTTTATTAATACCCGAAATGAGAGGTATACCCATGACGAAGGGTATATCTACCACAGCAAGGAGTGCACATTATGGCTACCCATTTTCAAACCATAAGCCCTGTTGATAATTCTATATATGTTGAACGGGAATATTCTACAGGTGAACAAATACAGACAGCTTTGGAAAAAGCGCAAAAAGCTCACACCTATTGGAAGAATGTTTCACTCACACAACGAGTGCAATTATGCTCACAAGCAATTGAATTATTTAAGACCAAACAAGATCAATTAGCCCGAGAAATCTGCTGGCAAATGGGTCGTCCTATTGCCCATGCAGGAGGAGAAATTGATGGCGTGGTAGAGCGTGCAGAATATATGTTAAGCATTGCAGAGTCAGCACTAGCGCCTATTCAGGTTGCGGGTAATCATAATCGTATTCGTTATATTCAGAAAGAACCACTGGGTGTGGTGTTTTTAATTGCGCCATGGAACTATCCTTATTTGACGGCAATTAATACGTTAATTCCTGCACTTGTTGCAGGTAATGCTGTGATTATTAAGCACTCAAGTCAAACGCCTTTATGTGCAGAAAGGCTAGTGGAAATCTTTCTGGAAGCTGGTTTTCCTGAAAGTGTATTTCAGTATTTACATTTAACACATGCTGATTGTGGGCAAGTTATTGAACATCCAGCCATAAATTTTGTGGCCTTTACAGGCTCAGTTGCTGGCGGGCGCTCTGTAGCAAATAGTGCGGCCCCACTTTTTAAAGGTGTTGGGCTTGAGCTAGGCGGTAAAGACCCTGTTTATATCAGGGATGATGCTGATTTATCCACAGCTGTTGCTTCGGTAATGGATGGTGTATTTTACAATGCGGGACAATCTTGTTGTGGTATTGAGCGCATTTATGTACATAAAGGCGTCTACCATGATTTTATTGATGCAGCCTGTCAATGGGTAAAAACATTAAACCTTGGGCGTCCTGATGAATTGGCAACGACTCTGGGCCCTATGGTCAGCAAACAAGCTGCGACTGTTGTGCGTTCACAAATAAAAGAGGCAGTAACCAGTGGAGCAACCCCACTAATTGATGAGTTTAAATATGCATTATCGAAGCCTGATACACCTTATTTAGCGCCTCAGTTACTGACTAATGTTAACCACACTATGTCATTAATGAGAGAAGAGTCATTTGGCCCTGTAGCAGGTATTATGACTGTGGATAATGACAATGAAGCAGTTAGTCTCATGAATGATTCAGATTATGGATTGACGGCAGCTATTTATACACAGGATGTTGATATCGCCAAGTCGCTGGGTGAACAATTGGAGACAGGAACGGTGTTTATGAATCGCTGTGACTACCTTGATCCTGCATTAGTCTGGACGGGGGTTAAGTACTCAGGGCGTGGTTGTACACTTTCCATTCTTGGCTATGACCAACTAACACAACCTAAGTCTTATAATCTAAAACTTGTCGAGGCTTAAGGGTATGACTAGTGAGTTGCAAATAAATACTTGGAACTACCCCACCTCTGTTATTGCTGGTCCTGGCTCCCGTCAACAGCTTGCATTTAGTATTGAGCAGATAGGTATAAAAAAACCATTGTGGGTTGTGGACACTCAACTACAAAATCTAGTGGAGATTCAGTCACTCATAGCGCAATGTACTTCTACAAAATATACGTCTTCTGACTTGAATGTTTTTGATCAGTTTTTAGGAAACCCAAATGAAGTGCATGTTGCTGAAGGTATCAAACAGTTTAACAATGGTGGACATGATGGTGTCATTGTAATTGGTGGGGGCAGTGCATTAGATATTGCAAAAGCTATTGCATTAATGGCTCATCAACACGATATTTCACTATGGCAGCTGGAGGATGTGGGAAATAACTGGACATTAGCAGATGCTTCAAAAATTCATCCGATTATTGCTATTCCTACCACCGCAGGCACAGGTTCGGAAGTAGGACGGGCTGCGGTTATTACCAATACAGAGGCGAAGAAAAAAGTCATTATTTTTCATCCACTGTTATTGCCAAAACGGGTTATTCTTGATCCAGAGCTTTTAGTCTATTTACCTTCAAAATTAACTGCTGCGACGGGAATGGATGCCCTTGCCCATAATTTAGAAGCATTATGTGCTCCATGTTACCATCCAATGGCTAAAGGTATTGCATTAGAAGGTATTCGTTTAATTCATGAAAACTTAATCTTAAGTTATCAACAGCCAGATAACCTTGCAGCAAGAATGCATATGTTGTCTGCTTCAATGATGGGGGCGACTGCTTTCCAAGCTGGCTTGGGAGCAATGCATGCGCTCGCGCATCCCTTAGGTGCTTATTACAATATTCATCATGGATTGTTGAATGCGATTTTGATGCCCTATGTGCTGCAAATGAATGCTGACTGCTGTGAAACATTATTTCAGCGTTTAACGGCCTATCTTCAGTTAACTACAATGCAACCAAACCAGTCATCTGCAACAATATTGATTGATTGGATTTTGCGTCTAAGAACATCGCTGGAGATTCCTCATACACTTGGGGATGTGGGAGTGGATGAGCACTGTTTATCTTTTATCAGCAAGGCAGCATATGTTGACCCTTCTGCTTCGACAAACCCAAAGCGATTATCAATAGAGGACTATCAAGTACTATGCAGTAATGCAATTAAAGGAATTCTGAATTAAAAATAAGGGATAAATAAAAATGAAGCTGGGAATTTTACAGTGTGATGATGTAAGGCCTGAATTATTAAGAAAACATGGCAACTATCCAGCCATGATTCAAAAACTACTTTCTGCAGCTGATTTCCCTTGCGAGTTTTCTATTTTTCAGGTCCATCATAATGAGTTTCCTGACCATATTACTGCCTGTGATGCATATATTACGACAGGCAGTCGTTATAGTGCGTATGATAACCTTCCTTGGATAAGACTGTTGGAAGCATTCTTTCTCCAAATTGCAGAAACTAATATTCCTGTAGTAGGTATATGTTTTGGTCATCAAGTAATGGCACAGGCTCTAGGAGGACAGGTAGCAAAATCGCCAAATGGATGGGGAGTGGGTGTTTATCAAAATGATATTGTGTTAAAAACGCCATGGATGGACCCTGTACAATCTAACTTGAACTTAGTAGCAAGTCATCAAGACCAGGTTATTAACCTACCATCTGATACAACGCATATTGCAGGTTGTGCTTTTTGCCCCAATTATATGGCGCTCTTTACAAAGAATATGTTGGGTATTCAAGGTCATCCTGAGTTTTCAAAAGCTTATGGTAGAGACTTGCTAGAGTGCCGCATAGATGTTGTTCCTGCAGCGGTAATGGAACAGGCATTAGCTAGCTTTAATAGTGAGGATGACAGCATAGTCTGTGCGCGTTGGATCTTGAATTTTTTTCATGAATTTAAGCGTCAAGCCTATACTAAATCTTATTAGAAGAAGGACCTAGTATCATTCTTACCTGGGGGGTTGTTTGTAGCAAAGTATATGTAAAGATTAGTCTATGCTTAACAGTAGAAAACAATTTATATAAACGCTAGCTATATGCAGACAATACATAATTATTTATTGCTTGCTTTATTTAGTTTCATTAGCTCTCTACAGGCTGCACCTTATAATATCGGTGTCATACCTAAGTCTACTGCAACTAAATTTTGGGAAGAGGTTAGAGAGGGCGCGAAAGCTGCGGGTGAAGAGCTTGATGCGAATGTTGTTTGGTCTGGACCACGGCAGGAGAATCAAAGTCAAGCAGGCTATATAAAACGAATGATTGATAGTGACTTAATTAATGCTATCGTTATCGCCCCAAGTCATTATTTGGAATTGCAGCCTATTTTAGAGGAAGTGATTCATCGTAAAATTAAGCTGGTTATCATTGATTCAGCAATAAATAATGTTGACTACGATTCTTTTATTGCAACAGATAATTATCAAGCTGGTGTTGAAGCTGCAGCGTTTATGGCTCAGTTTATTGACAAAGATGCTAACATTTCTGTCATTCGTTTTCGAAAAGGAAATTCTTCGACTGAAGCTCGAGAAAATGGTTTTATTAGTGCAATAAAAAAACATACAAAAATTAATATTGTTTTTGAAGGCTATTTTGGTCCTAGCACAGGCTCTGTTTACCATGAAACTATTAAGTTATTAGGCTCTCAGCATGATATTGATGCTTTCTTTACACCAAGTGAAGCAACTACTGAGGGCGTGTTACGGGCAATTTATAAGATGAAGAATGCTAAGATTCCTTTGATTGTTGGTTTTGACTCGAATAAGTTTTTGGAGGAGGGACTCAAAAAAAATGTACTCAAAGGCTTGGTTGTTCAACAGCCTTTTAAAATGGGGTATCTTGGTGTTAAGACAGCAATAAATTTATTAAAGGGTAAGAAGGTAAAGAAAAAAATATTTTTACCAATAAAAGTTATCACAGCCAAAGACCTTATGCCAAAAGAGTAGAGTGTTAATAATTAATAAATATTTGGGGGCTAGAAAGAGAAAAATCAATAATGAGGGGGGTGGAGAGCAATATGAAAAGGTTAAATGTCGTGACTCTGGCAGCCATAATAAAAAACTTTATACACCACTTTATTATATTATCATGTTTGGTTTTTTTACTATCTGGATGTGGCAAACCCGTTCCTGAAAATAAATTAGACTATGTTGGTGAATGGCAAAGTGAAGAGATGCGGCTTTTCATTGCTCGTGATGGAACTGTGGCCTATAAACGATGGAAAAATGGAGTGACAACATCAGTTAATGGTCCAATTACAGAGTTTATAGAAGATGACTTTGAGGTTGGTTTGTTATTTTTAACGACCCGGTTTGAGGTATCTACTCCACCAAGGCAGGTAGATGGCATCTGGCAAATGGTGGTTGATGGAGTAATGCTAACTAAAGTAGAGGAATAAACGATTAATCAAAGGCTGAGGCCAACCTTGTCAGTTTATTACATTAACTGTATACTTCGTGACCACTTATGATTTGGCTTTAATATATTGATATGACAGGAGGAAATATGATTGTAACTAACCCTAACTTACTACTTGCAGGCTAACATTAAGAAAAACCCTTCCTAACAGGTTATTCCTTTCTTTTTTAGCCTAATAAGCTAGCCTGCAACCAATTGTTTTTTATGTACTGCTCAGTGTATATCACAGTGAGTATTTGGATATTATTTTAGGCTCTATATGGATTCCTAGGGGGTAGCATATAATACAACCAAAGATGTATTATGCACGTCTATTTGGGTAAATTAAGTCAGTAATAAGCAAAGAATGATCAATATCAAACAACTGGTAAATGATGAGCAATGCTACCAGTTTATTCGTCAGAGACGTTGGCCTGATGGCGTCAGCTGCCCTCACTGCCAGTCTCAACAAGTAGAAGGCAATGGTAATCATCAAAAGCAAATTGCCCGAAAACGTTATCGCTGCCTAG
>NZ_AUAF01000068.1 GCF_000428585.1 Zooshikella ganghwensis DSM 15267
ATCCCCGATGACACGCTAGGCAGCGATAACGTTTTCGGGCAATTTGCTTTTGATGATTACCATTGCCTTCTACTTGTTGAGACTGGCAGTGAGGGCAGCTGACGCCATCAGGCCAACGTCTCTGACGAATAAACTGGTAGCATTGCTCATCATTTACCAGTTGTTTGATATTGATCATTCTTTGCTTATTACTGACTTAATTTACCCAAATAGACGTGCATAATACATCTTTGGTTGTATTATATGCTACCCCCTAGGAATCCATATAGAGCCATGATTTTAAACGATAATACCTAAGGGTACCTCTAAAGCTAAGTCACATCAGGGAAGACGGCAATGTTACATTTTTTTAAAAACTTAAAAATATTTGCAAAGATACTGTCACTGTCAACGCTATTACTGCTTTTTGTCATTATTGTTGCGGCTTATAGTTTAAACCAGACAGTGTTATTGTCTGATAAGCTCAAGTCACTTTCCAAGGAAGAAATTGCATTTTTAGGTGTCGCCAATGAAGTATCTACACTGCAATTAGAAAAAAATATCTATATAGAAAGAGCGTTAAGATTGATTTTAAAAAGGAAATTTAATGAGAGTGCCAGTTTTTTTGATGGTAGTGAACCTGTTGTAAACGAGCATAATCTACAACTTATCAAAAAAACGACTGAAGGTGTTCAAGTAGGGCTAGCTGAAATCGATAAATTAGTTGTAAATTTACTATCAAAACAATGGTCTGCGAAAATTGAGAAGAATATCGTTAATATTCGCGAAGACTTTAATAAGCTTAAAGGGGAAATTGTTGAGTTTGATGCTAAAGTTCAAGCTTTTTTTGCTGCCTCAAATATTTCTTCTGAGTTGATAGAAGGTGAAATTTTACAACTAGAACGACAACAGGACACGATTGATGAGCATATTATTTCATTAATGGCGGGTGTTGAGCGTTTAACACTAGATATTATTCAGGAGTCTGAGCAGTTAGAAAGTAGCGCGGTCAAACGCACCGTTATCTTTACCTTGGTATCAGTATTGGTAGGGACATGTTTAGCATTTATGATTGCTAAAAATATTCGAGTTAATTTAAATAAAGGTATTTCCGTAGCACAACAGCTTAGTTCTGGTAATCTTGCCGTATCGTTTGTAGCTAATCAGCAACAGGATGAAGTAGGTCAGTTACTGAGGGAGCTTGAGTTGATGTCTCAGCACTTTCGTAAGGTGCTTAGTAAAGTGACAGAGTCTTCCATGCATATTTCTCAACTGGCCTCTACACTGTCGAACAACACATCAGATACAGCAAAGGATACCGAGGCGCAACAAAGTGGGATAGAGCAGATAGCTTCATCCATTACTGAAATGGTGAGTTCTATTCAGGAAGTATCAAAAAATGCCCATGTCGCTGCAGAGTCTACCCAGCATGCGGATCAACAGGCGACTGAAGGTCATGATATCGTTTCTGGCGTCACTGAATCGATTTCTACATTGGTAACCAGTGTCGAAAATACCAGTGAAGTGATAAAACAGTTGGCTAAAGAAACTGCTAATGTCGAATCAATTTTAGATGTTATTGGCAGCATTGCTGAACAAACGAATTTATTAGCACTTAATGCGGCTATTGAAGCTGCACGTGCAGGAGAACAAGGTAAAGGTTTTGCAGTAGTAGCGGATGAAGTTAGAAGTTTAGCATTAAGAACCCATGAATCGACTCAACAAATCCAGACATTAATTCGTAATCTTCAACAGCAGGCTTCTAACTCCGTCACTAAAATGGATGAAGGGTGCACTTATGCGGCAGAAACAGTTCAGCGTGCAACAAAAGCGGAGGCATCGCTGAAAAATATCGCGAGTGCTGTAAATACGATAAACAGTATGAATATGCAAATTGCCAGTGCAGCAGAAGAGCAGAGCAGTGTGGCCGAATTAATAAATCAGTCAGTGGAAGACATTAGCCATAAAACCCAACTCAATGCAGAGCGGACACACCAAATTTCAAAAGAAAGTCATGACCTGTCTTCTTTAGCTGAAACACTGCAGTCAGCGGTTAAACAGTTTAAAACAAACTAGGGTCTGTTGACAGGTAGTTGCAACCAAGCATATTACCTGGTCACAAGCTTATTACCTGGCCAATAGTTGCGAGCTGTAGTGAATACAGTGGTTTCTTTAATGAATTATGTGGCTAAAGCACGCTTCTCTGCTTGTTGCTGCTTGCGTAATGTTAATGAGCGGTGTAAACGACTTACTTGCCAAGGCAGCATTAGCGTAAATAATGCACTAAGCCATGCGACACTTGCCATATGATCTAAGGCGCCTGTTTCACTGGTGGTTAAAATAAACGTTGAAACAGCAACGGCAAAACCACTGACTAAGTGGCGTGTGGCAGATTGTGCTGCCATATACCCCGCTCTTTGTTGAGGCGCGGGAATACAACTGTTGGTTGTCTGTACAGCAACATTGCGCATGGCATTAAAGGCCATAAAGCCAGCAAAAGTCACCATCACCGGCCATAATGCTGGTGGCATAAACCCTGTGAAGATAATGGTGAGAGAGCCTGCTGCAGCCAGCCACGTTATTGATACAGGTCCAAAGCGATCTACTAAACGACCAGTGATGTGCATAATCACATAGGTGGCCAATCCGCCAATCATATATAAAGTACCAATTTCTTCACGTGGAAAGCCTAAGTTAAACTGAATATAAGGCGATAAGTGAGGTATAAATAGAAAGCTGGCAAAAATAGCTGTACCTGTAATACTCAGCCCTTGCAGCATCATTGGGTCTGCTAAGGCAGCTGTTATTTTAAATGGTGGTTTTTTACGGGCTGCTGCTAAGTGTTCACTTTGAGGTGGCAGCATCCAGAAAATCAGCGCTATTACAATCAGTGCGCTGGCACTGACCAGATAAAAGGGCGCTTGCCAATTAAACCAGTGAGCCATTTCCAGACCTAAAGGCACACCAACTACTGCTGCGGTAGGAAATGCACTCATTAATAATGCCATGGCTTTGCCGCGGCGCTCTTCAGGCACATGATCGATAACAATGGCTGTAGCCAGAGAAGCTGCAGGGCCTCCAAATAAACCGGCTGCAATACGTGCGGCAATGAGTGAATAAAAGCCGGTGGCGAGCGTGGCTAAAAAAGTACTGATAGTGAGCCCAGCCAAGCAACATAAAAGCGCCCAGCGACGATCGAAGCGATCTAAACGGTTGGCTAGCAGTAATGCCATAAAAGCCGCAGCAAATGTATACACTCCTCCAATAAAACCGGCCTCATCGACAGGTATGGATAAGGCTTTGGCAAAATCTGGTCCCAAAGGCATGACCATCATGTAATCAACCATATTAATAAACTGCACAAGTACCATCAGCAAGATGACCGCTTGTTCTGAAGATGGGGTTAAGGACGCTTTAATATTCATTAACTACCTGCTAATTGTTGTATACCTTTCAATGCATAGGGTAAAAGTCTGAAGACTGTGCACGAACTATAAGTGTAGGTCTTGTGAAGATGAACGTTACTTAGCCCAATAGCATTCATAAAAATCAAATAAGACAGTTCGGTCGTAAAATTTTATTGATAATCATTATCATTTGCAATAATATTCATGGACACACACTGTTGTGTTCCCCCCTCAGCGCTAGACGGGATAAATAAGACAGGTCGTCGTTGTATGCTACGAGGTTTCCATGAATGAGAGTAAACGTTCCACAACAACTGGGGTTGATTTGATTGCGCAGTTTTATCAGCAGCAAACCCCGTTTTTTTTTACAACGGCTAATTACTCATTATTAACATCGGGTAATCAAGCTTCAGTAAACTTGGCATTAAATGATCGCGCTTTGTTTTCAACCATACAGGGGGTGTTGGCTGAAGCACAAGCGAAAGGAAGTGAGAATCCAATCATCGTAGGAGCTATTCCCTTTGCTGTAGACGCGCCAATGCATTTATGGGTGCCTGAAACGGTTAATTGGGGTAAACCTTTACCTGAGGTATCAAAAAATACAGCAGGTGATGTAAATCGAAGTAATAATATAACAAGTTCAAATAGTAACGGCTACGCCATTCAGCAGACGCCTTTGCCAGAAACGTATATGCAGGGGGTTGAAAGTGCTTTGCAGCGCCTTAAACACTCAGAACTCAGTAAAGTTGTATTATCGCGTGCGCTGGATATTTCATTGCCTCAGCAATTAGATATGTCTCAACTGTTGCATAAATTGGCGCAGCATAACCGTGCAGGATACACCTTTGCCGTTTCTTTACCTGTTGATACACAACTCCAAAATAGTCACTGTAAGACACTTGTTGGTGCCAGCCCAGAATTGCTGATTAATAAACAAGGCACGGCTATTCGTACGAATCCTCTTGCAGGCTCTGCGGCACGAAGTACAGATCACCATGAAGATCAACAGCGTGCACATGCTTTATTGGACTCCACTAAAGACCAACATGAGCATGCCCTGGTGATTGAGTCAGTGAACTCAGCGCTTAAGCCATTTTGTAAAAATCTTTCAGTACCAAATCAACCCTCACTGATTCACACAGAAACATTGTGGCACTTATCAACGGATATTTCTGGTGAACTGGTAAATCCCGCCACAACGGTTTTAGAGCTGGCGTCAGCACTTCATCCGACACCTGCTGTATGTGGCTTTCCTGCAAATCATGCACGGGATGCCATTGCTGAAATTGAACCCTTTGATCGTGGTTTCTTTACAGGCATGGTGGGCTGGATGGATAGCCAGGGGAATGGTGAGTGGGTAGTGACGATTCGTTGTGCAGAGGTTGAAGCCCTTCGCTTACGTTTATTCGCAGGCGCTGGTGTAGTCTCAGGTTCCATTCCACAGCATGAATTAATGGAAACAGCAACTAAGTTTAAAACCATGCTAAATGCAGTGGGCTTGACCGATGTTGCAGAGGTTGCTTGATCACTATGGTTAATCCAGCAGAGAAAAATGCCTTTGCGGTAAATAATTTAAGTAATTTAGAGCAAGGCATGAATAACACACCGATGAGTGGACGATTAACATCGGTACCCGCTTGGCCGCCAGAAGTTGCTGAGCATTATCGGCAGGCGGGTTATTGGCAAGGCATTACCTTCGGTCAGCTGTTACGTGTGTGGGCAGAACAGCGAACGCATCAGTTAGCGATTATTGATACTAACCATCGATGGACATATCAACAGCTGGATAACCTGGCAGATCAACTTGCAGCAGGTTTAATTAAATTAGGTATTCAAGCAGGTGATTCTGTTGTTGTGCAAATGCCAAATCAAGCTGAGTTTTTTGCCATTTGTTTTGCGTTATTTCGTCTAGGCGCTTGGCCAGTTATGGCATTACCGGGACATCGCCAGGCAGAAATCAGCTACTTTGGTGAGTTTGCCCAAGCAAAAGCCTACGTTATTGAGGATAAAAGTCATGGCTATGATTACCGCGCATTAGCCAGAAAGGTAAGAGCAAAAGCGACAACGGTTAAGCATGTCATCGTAGTGGGTGAGGCAGAAGAGTTTTTATCATTTAATGATTTATTAACGATAGGCGATTTGTCGCTTGTCCAAGCGCTATCTGAGCCTGATCCAAGTATGCCAGCATTATTGCAATTGTCTGGAGGGACGACAGGTGCGCCAAAATTAATCCCACGTACTCATGATGATTATATTTATAGTTTAAAAGCCAGTGTTGATGTTTGTCGACTGACGTCTGATAGTAACTATTTATGTGTGTTGCCTGTTGCACATAACTTTCCATTATCATCACCAGGCACATTGGGCACACTTTATGCCGGGGGAACGGTTATTTTAGCTGCGGACACGCAGCCTGACCATTGTTGGCGATGGATAGCGCAGGAACAGATAACGATGACAGCCCTAGTGCCACCCTTAGTTAATGTATGGTTACAAGCAAGACAACAGTTGTCGTGGGATATCAGTAGCCTTGAGGTTTTGCAGGTGGGTGGTGCTCGATTAAGTCCTGAGGTGGCCAAACAGATAGCGCCAGTATTAGGTTGTAAATTACAACAAGTGTTTGGTATGGCAGAAGGTTTAGTGAATTATACCCGTCTGGATGACAATGAAGATGTCATCATTCATACCCAAGGTAAACCGATGTCATTAGCCGATGAAATTCGTATTGTTGATGACGATGATGAAGTGGTTCCTACGGGTACAGTCGGGCATTTACAAACACGAGGTCCCTATACTATTCAAGGTTATTTTAATGCACCAGAGCATAATCAAAAGGCCTTTACTAATGATGGTTATTATCGAACAGGGGACTGTGTTCGTTTAACAGAACAAGGTTATCTGGTTGTGGAAGGGCGGGCTAAAGACCAAATAAACCGAGGAGGGGAGAAAATTGCTGCCGAAGAAATTGAAAATTATTTAGTGACTCATCCAGCTGTGCAAGATGCAGCATTAGTGGCTGTAGCGGACGATGTACTCGGTGAGATGAGTTGTGCATTTATTATTGCATTACCGACAACAGAAGATAATCAACCAATCGACCCTCCGAAAAAAATTGAGTTAAAGCGTTTTTTGTTGGCGCAAGGTGTTGCTAATTACAAAATTCCTGACCGATTTGTGTTTATCAAACAGTTTCCAAAAACACCGGTTGGTAAAGTCAATAAAAAGCAGTTGCGTGCTTTACTTGAAAGCGAAAACACGTAAGTGCAATCGGATTAAGAGCGGATAATTTTTCCAGCTTTTTTAGTGTTTTTTTATTAGATAATATTTTTTGTTGGAGGCTGGCTGCTGTGGCTATTCCACGGATTAGTAGTTATGAAATTCCATCACAAGATTGCTTTAGTGCAAATAAAGTGAAATGGACTGTTGACCCAAGACGTGCCGTATTACTGGTGCATGATATGCAACAGTATTTTCTCGATTTTTATGGTGATAATTCATCATTAATTGCCACTGTGATTGAGCATGTTCAACATATTAAACAACAATTAAAAACGCTTGGCGTGCCGGTTTACTACTCAGCGCAGCCTGGTAATCAAACACCACAACAGCGTGCTTTATTAACGGATTTTTGGGGTAAAGGACTTGCAGATGACCCAAACCAAACTGCAATAATTAACGAATTAGCTCCCGAAGCGGATGATCATGTATTAACAAAATGGCGGTACAGTGCATTTCAGCGTACTGATTTGCTGCAGCAAATGCGCGAACAGGGACGGGATCAGCTTATTATTTGTGGTGTTTATGCCCATATTGGCTGTCAATTAACCGCTGCAGATGCTTTTATGAATGATATTCAAGCTTTTTTTGTCACAGATGCGATCGCTGATTTTTCTTATGACGAGCATCTTAGTGCAGTTAATTATGTTGCTCAGCGCTGTGGTTTTACACTATCAACAGCCTCATTACTGGATAGTTTAATTGAAAATAACATTGATCATACGACAGATGATGTTCATAATGCTCGGCCACATAACATAAGTACTCTAGTACACAGTGCTCAGCAAAAATCACCAGTAAAAACAGTCGTTAATTGGCAACAACAAGTGGCTACTTGGCTCGATGTAGAGCTGGATGAGCTAGCGCCTGACGATAACTTAATAGAGCTGGGTTTAGACTCCATACGGGTAATGACTTTGTTAGAACAGTGGCAACAACAAGGGGTAAAAACCACCTTACTGGATCTGGCAGAGAATCCTACCTTAGCGGGTTGGGAACAGTTAGTTACGGGTTCACAAGCAGCATCTGTGTGAGGTAAGTAATGCAGTCGACAGCAGGAGCAGTGGGATTACTCACTAAGAATACACAACAAAGGGCTGGACGTCATTGGCAGCCACTGAGCCGTGCCCAGGCTGGGATATGGTATGCCCAACAACGATTCCCGCAAAGTGTCGTATACAATACAGGGGAATACCTTGATATTCGCGGGCAATTAAATCTGGACTTTTTACAGCAGGCAATTAAGCAAGCTGTTTCAGAAGCCGATTCGCTTCACTGTCGATTTCAGTTAGTGGATGGTGCGCCACAACAGTTTATTGATCATGAGCGGCAGCTTGAAGTAGCGGTCATTGATTGTAGTTGTGCTGCTGATCCTGTGGCAGATGCGCTGCAGTGGATGCAGAGTGATGTATCAATACCCATGGACTTGCAGCAGGGACCACTGGTTCGCCAGGCCATTATTAAGGTATTTCCAGATCGCTATTTTTGGTATCAAGGCATCCACCATATTGCAATCGATGGCTATGGCTTTTCATTGCTGATTGCCCGCGTTGCTGAAATCTATCGGGCTTTAGTGAGCGCTTCCACCATCAGACCTTGCCTGTTTCAACCGCTTACAGTGCTGCTCAAGGAAGATCAGGATTACTGGCAGTCAGCAAAGTGCCAGCAGGATAAGCACTATTGGCTAGAGCAGTTTGCTACTTTACCAGAGCCATGCTCGTTGAGTGTCCGTCGCTACGCTGCAGATGCTCAATCTTGCCCACGTCGTCAGCAGGTTACCCTGAGTAATGAGTTAGTTGCGAGTTTAAAAGCAATCAGCCAGCAGACAGATGTGAGTTGGCAGTTGGTATTTTACGCTGCAGTGGCAGGCTTTCAGCAGCGTATGACGCATACTGAAGCGCTGGTACTTGGGGTACCCATGATGGGGCGTTTTGGGTCAGTGAGTCTAAGAACCCCGACCATGCAAGTGAATGTTATTCCATTGCGCATTGCTATGACGGCAGAAACCTCGCTGGGTGAACTGATGGGCACAGTGGCTAAGCAGTTTCTGGGCGCGCGTCGTCATCAACGCTATCGGTTTGAGGCAATTCAACATGACCTTGGCTTAGTTCAGCAGGGACGTCCGCTGTTTAATACCTTAGTCAATGTGTTGCCTTTTGAAGGTGATAGCGACTTTTTAGGTGAAACGGCGACACTTCATAATCTGGCTGCAGGCCCTGTTGATGATTTATCAATCTATTTATTTGTTCGTGATGGACGTTTTCAATTGGTCTTAGAGGGCAACCCTAGCTGTTATAGTGATGCTGATCTGGCATTACTGACTCAACGGTTACCGCATTTTCTAGAAAACTGGTGCCGAGCGGACCTCTCACAGCCTCTGGGAAGTTTGGGTATGTTGTTGCCTGGAGAGTTTGAGCAGCTGGTGAATGGCTTTAACCAGACTGCACATGCCGTACCCGAAACCACGCTAAATGCTTTACTACAGACACAAGCGCATTTATCACCAAGTAATACAGCTGTCGTATTTGAAAACCACAGGTTAAGTTATGACGAACTATCTAATCAGGCGAATCAGCTGGCTCATTATCTTATTCAGCAAGGCGTAGGGCCAGGTAAATTTGTCGGGTTAGCTATTCCCAGAAGCCTGGCGTTGATTGTGGCCCAACAAGCTATTATTCGGGCTGGTGGTGCTTACCTACCGATTGATCCTGACTATCCTACTGAGCGTATTCGCTATATGCAGGACCATGCTCAGCCAGTGCTTATTCTGACCTGCCAATCGCTGGCCAGTCTGTTCAGCTTTCCTTGTGTTTTTGTTGATAACGTGTTGCATGATGGGGCCAATGCTTCTGGTGTGAACGTTCCCTGGCATTCAATGCCAAGTCACTGGCCCTTAGCCAACGAAATGCGGCAGCCATTGCAGGCAACCGACCCTGCTTATGTTATTTATACCTCAGGCTCAACTGGCAAGCCTAAAGGGGTGGTGGTTTCTCACCGGGCAATTGTTAATCGGCTGTTATGGATGCAAGACCAATATGTGATTGGTTCTGGCTCCAAGGTTTTGCAGAAAACACCTTCCAGCTTTGATGTCTCGGTGTGGGAATTCTTTTGGCCGCTTATCACTGGTGCAACCCTTGTGGTAGCGCCTCCAGAACTTCATAAAGATCCGCAGGGCTTAGCGCAGCTGATTCAGCAGCAAGCTATCCAGGTCATGCATTTTGTGCCTTCAATGCTGCAAGCTTTTCTAGATTGTCCAGCAGCACAGAACTGTACGAGCTTACAAAAGGTCATGTGCAGTGGCGAAGCACTACCTCGTGATGCAGTGATCCAGTTTTATCAGTGCTTACCACAGGCTACTTTACATAATCTTTATGGTCCAACCGAGGCTGCTGTGGATGTGACTTATTGGGACTGTCCTCAGCACCAGGATTCAGCAACAGTGCCAATAGGTAAGCCGATCTGGAATACCCGGATGTATGTATTAGACCGGCAGTTACAACCTACGCCTGTTGGTGTTAAGGGTGAACTGTATATCGCGGGGCGTAATCTGGCTGAAGGCTATTTAGGGCAACGGGAACTCACTGCTGAGCGTTTTGTACCTGATCCCTTCGCTGAGAATGGCCAGCGTATGTACCGTACGGGTGATCTGGCCAGCTGGAACCCTCAAGGTGAGCTGGAATATTTTGGTCGTATGGATCATCAAGTTAAGTTGAGAGGGTTGCGTATCGAACTGGGTGAGATTGAGGCCGTGATGGCGCAACAGCCACTGGTTGCCCAGGCGGCCGTTGCGATCAAACACTCACCCAGCAATGAGCCGATGCTGGTGGGGTATATCGTGCCAACATTGGCCTCTGCAGCAGATCAGGATGAACTCATTACTGCTGTCCGAGAGGTGATAGTCAATCAGCTTCCAGATTATATGGTACCCCCAGTCATTCAAGTGCTATCAGCACTGCCGTTCTCTCCCAGCGGTAAGCTGGATCGTAAACAGTTACCTGATCCTGTGTTGAGCAGTCTGGCATTGAAAGATGCGCCAGCTTCGTTCAGAGAGCAGCAAATAGTTTCAATCATGGCTGAAGTCTTGGGTGTTTCCGCGCTGGGTCCGTATGACAACTTTTTTGCCCTAGGCGGTAACTCGCTTTCAGTGGTGAAATTAATAAGTCGTTTACAACAGGTAGTGGGTGTCGAGATACCACTGGGTACCGTGTTTGCTAAACCTACGGCAAAAGGCTTAGTGGCGGCACTGGCTACAGACAAACCTCTAAATGATGGTTTGGAAATGCTATTGCCACTGCGCACTCAAGGTTCAGGACGACCATTGTTTGCCATTCACCCTGCCGGAGGCTTGTGCTGGTGCTATAGCGGACTGTTACCTTACCTGCCAGTGGATACTCCAGTTTATGGGCTACAGGCACCTTTACTGGCAGCGGAAGAAGCTAGATCATATTTAAATGAGCAGCGTTCCTTAGCGTCAATGGCCAGTGACTATTTGGCTGTTATTAAGCAGGTACAACTTGAAGGTCCCTATCAATTGCTGGGCTGGTCCTTTGGCGGGATGTTGGCGCATGAGCTGGCAGCTCAGCTCCAACAGCAAGGTGAAGAGGTTCAGCTACTGGCACTGGTTGATGCTTACCCTTCAGATCAATGGCGCAATATGCCAGCCGTTGGTGAACAGGAAGCACTGCAGGCATTGTTACGAATTGCAGGCTATGAGCCGGATACAGGGTTTCCTGACCACTTAACGCCGATGCAAACACGATCAATCTTGAAGCAGCAGGGTAGTGCGCTTGCGAGTTTATCTGAAGCAACCTGGCAGGCGATTACTCAGGTGGTGATTGATAACAGTCATTTGGTAAGGAGTTCAAACCACCAAGTATTTCAGGGTGATGCGGTATTTTTCCAGGCTACAGGACCTCGCCCAGAGATCAATGTGGATTGTGATGGCTGGCAGCCGTATGTCACTGGACAACTTCATTGTCATGATGTGCCTTGTACTCATGGCATGATGCTACAGCCACCTATGGTTGAACTGATAGGGAATACGTTAAGCAAGTGGATACAAGGAGGTGATGTGGTATGAGTGTGTTTGACTTACCCATGGCTCACTATCAGGTGGTGGAAAATCATCAAGGGGATCTGGCCGTTTGGCCAGTATCCCTGGTGTTACCACAAGGGTGGCAGGTACGTTTTAGCTCAGATAGTACACCTTCGTTATCGCCAGCTGTTTTACCTGGAGCGTCAAATGATGCTCAAAACGAACCCTTACCCTACAAAGCATGCTGTATGAAGTTTATTGCACAGCAAAGCTTAGGGAGTGACTCTCAGGCTGATGTTGTCATGAATATCCCATCTGTGAATAAGCCATCCAGCGATCAAGAGGCGACCATGTTGTCATCACTGCAACCTGCAGCCCAAGGAATAACAGCGCTGTTTGATCACTATGACTTAGTGGGGTTGTCAGAGATGCACTGGCATCCTGCCGTTATTGCGGCATTTACAGACTTGTTACGTTCAGATGAACTGGCTGCGGTAGTCGATGACATTGTGGTTGAATTTGGTAATGCGGCCTATCAGTCGGTGGTCGATGAGTACGTGGCAGGAGCACCAGTCCCTGAAACAGAGCTGGTAAAAGCCTGGCAAAACACGTTGAATTTTGTGGTATGGCAGCCCAGTGGCTATCAACAACTTTTTAAAATGGTTCGTCAGCTGAACCAGCAACGACCAAAAAGCCAACAGCTGCGAATTGTGCTTGCGGAGCCTGCTTTTGACTGGGCCCAGATAAAGCAGCCCAGTGACTGGCAAGCGCTTCAAGCAGCTCGTGACCAAGGCTATTACCAGCGCATTGAGTTAGAGGTGCTTAACAAAGGGCGTAAAGGTTTGATGATCTTTGGTGGTTATCATCTCACTCGACAGCCGGTGTCGCGAAATCGTGCTAAACAAGTAGCCTCAGCGAATACTGAAACTCCAGCGCAAAAGACAAGTAATTCGGTAATGGCAGTGAAGGCCACACTGGGAGAGCTGCTGGCAGAAAAACAGCCTGGACGCAGCTATATGTTGTGGACAACGGATATCTTGCAGTTTGAATTACGGCATCGTTTGTTAAGTACTCCTAGCCATAATGTAGAGCCATCTTATGTATGGCCTCAGGTCATTGCCTCTGAGCAAGGGTGGTTAGGGGCGTTACCCTTTGCAGCCTTAAACGCTGATTTGCCAGTTCAAACTTTAGTCTCTGCGGAGCAGGTGCCTCCCGTTAACTCGATGGTGGAAGGGGTGCTATTTCTTTCAGGGTTAGCGCGAGAGGTAAAACTACCTGAATCGGTGGTGGCTGACCAAGCTTGGCTAAGTACCATGTGGCAGCGCACAGAGAGGCTGCCTAAAGACTTTCGTCAGCGTTTACAGTCATTGCTGCCTGATACCTCAAACGTGACTGACAGTCAGAAAAATACCGCCACTCATAGTCCTTAAATTAAATCAATAAGACCTGATGATGAGAGATGTAATGCATAGGGTTAGCTTTCAAGAAAGTACAGCGTTACGCGCACTAAACACACTATGTTGGCTGTGCTTAGGATTACTACTGGTGGGCTGCCAACCAGATGAGCAGTCTAACTCTGGGGAGGCGCAACAAAGTGCACAGCACAGTACTGAACAGCTGACCCGCCATGAGCAGGAATGGCACCGTTTTAACGATATTACCGGATTCGAGGTCACATTATCACAAGCACCTCAGCGTTTGGTGGTACTCAGTGAAATGGATCTGGATATGCTGTTAGCACTGGGTATTACCCCAGTAGGTACAACAGCAGGTCGAGGACAACCTGGTATTCCACGCTATTTAGCACAATATCAGCAGTTACAGGATATTCGCCTGGTTGGGCGGCTAGGACAGCCTAGCCTGGATGAATTGGTTCAACTACAGCCAGACCTGATTTTAGTAGGAGGGGTCATTAACCCTCAGCAGCTAAAGCAGCTAAGGAAAATTGCACCTACTGTGGTGAGTTATCAGTCTGCTGATGATTGGCAGACAGCATTACAGCGAGTGGCAGGTTGGCTTAAGAAAGACGCTACCGCTACTCAGTTTATTCAGGATTATCAACAACAGGTTCAGTCTATTCGTCAGCAGCTTGGTGATCAGCAGCAGGCGACGGTAAGTGTCGTACGCTGGAATCCTCAAGGGCCTGGATACATGTTGCAAGATGCCTTTGTTAGCCATGTATTAGCTGATCTTCAGTTACAGCGGCCAACAGCACAGCGTCAGCCTGGACCTGGACACTCTCCACCTTTGAGTCTGGAGGCGTTGTCTTTAATTGATGGTGACTGGTTATTTGTGGGGACATTGACGGTTTCTGGTAAAGCAGTGGATGCCATGCAGACGATGCAGCAGATGCCCGTTTATCAGTCATTAAAAGCGGTACAGAATAAGCAAGTGGTTAATGTGGATGGCTCACTATGGACCAGTGTGGGTGGACCTTTAGCGGCAATGGCCGTACTCAAGGATGTGGTGGATAGTATGACACCCAAGTCATAAGGTTTTCGTCCATGTCCACAGAAAAAGCCGTTGATCGTTCTCTGATGACACAGCGCTCAGCTTTCTGGCGCTGTTTTTTAGTGTTTAAGCAGTTATTAGGTTTATCCTCCAGAGACCATAGCTCGTGGGTCAATCTACTGCTGCTGGTTTTCCTGATGAATGGCGTGCTTATTGTTGCTTCCATGTTAGTGGGGGCGGGCTATATCAGCTTACAGGATAGCCTGTCATATCTCAGGTCATTAGCGATAGCGCCAGCGAGTATCCAGCCTGCTGAGCAGTTGCCAGCCACAGTCTCGGTGGTGATGGAGACGATTCGTTGGCCAAGGACGCTGGCGGCAATATTAGCTGGAGGCAGTTTAGGTTTGGCAGGAGCGCTGATGCAACGTATTACCCGTAACCCGATTGCCGAGCCGGGCCTGTTAGGCATCAATGCTGGCGCTGCACTGGGGGTGGTGGCGGCTATTGTGTTCTTTGCTGCAGAAGCGGGCTTTCCTTATATGGTCGGAGCTTTAATTGGTGCATTGGCTGGGAATATGGTTATTGTCTTTGCCAGTCATCGTGTGCAGGCACCGATATCGCCCTTGCGTTTGGTGCTGGTGGGGATTGCTGTTAATGCAACAGGCCAGGGCCTGACAGCCATGCTTTTGCTAACCAAGCAAACGGTTTTTGATCAGTTTCGATTTTGGATTTTGGGTTCATTAGCCGGCATTGAACTGGACCGGGTACTTGCTGTTTTGCCCTTTACCATAATTGGGATAGTGGTGGCGCTGTTATTAGTCAGGCCGTTGGCAGCATTACAATTAGGGGATGCCAGTGCGACGGCATTAGGTCATCAACCGAACCGGACTCGACTCGCATTATCGTTGGTTATTGCTTTGCTAGCAGGGAGTGCGGTGGCTTTGACAGGTCCCATTGCGTTTCTGGGGTTACTGGCGCCATTTTTAGCCCGCATGTTAGTGCGTGAGTCTACCCAGGGTTTGCTATTAATGGCTTTTGGCTTGGGCAGTGCCTTACTGCTAGCCATGGATATTTTAGGACGCTGGATAATGCAACCTTTTGAAATGCCTGTAGGCAGTATGCTGGTTGCTGTGGGAGCGCCACTGTTGATTTGGTTAGTGCGGAGTAAACGGCTCCAGCCGATGGTTCCAGGAGGGCGGCGTTCATGAGTCGCTCTCATTCAGTTGCCACGAAGGATACAGGTCGTGCTGGCAGGCAAAGATTAAAAAGTACAAATATAAAAAAAATAGATTGTGTTTGTCTGCACTTTGCCCAATGGACGGTAAGCTTCTCCAAGCGGGCTTTCTATCTTCACTTGCTGCTGTGGCTATTATTACTCGTCGCAAGCCTCTTTACCCTGATGCAAGGTTCGGTAGCCATCTCCTTTGGTGATTTTTGGTTGTTGTGTCAGGGAGCAGGGCAGTCGGCTCACCAACTCTTAGTGTGGGATATCCGCTGGCCCCGGTTATTAGCAGGCGTGTTAACGGGGGTTGCGCTAGCGGCGGCAGGTACCTTGTTACAGCAAATTACGCAGAACCGCTTGTCTTCACCAGAAGTATTGGGGGTGAATGAAGGTGCCACATTTTTATTATTATTGGGGTTACTGTTAAGTCCCTTGAATATACTGGGACCCTGGTGGTTAGCACCACTAGGAGCAGTGTTAGTGGGAATTATACTGGCCTTTTTGGCAGGGGGGATTGGAGGACGTGGCTATCAAATACTATTGGTTGGCGTAGCCCTGGCCTACTTTACCAGAGCACTGAATGACTTGGTGATTTCCAGGGCGACAGCCCAGCATGCCAGTGCAGTGCATAGTTGGACTTTAGGCAATTTAGCCAATAGTGATTACACCGAACTGATGCCGGCCAGCTTACTGCTGATGCTCTGCCTGGTGAGCGCGTTCGGCGTAGCTTGGCACTTACGGTTATTTATGTTCACTGAACCTCATGTCCAGTCCTTGGGTGTTAATGCTCGTCAAGTCCAGTTTATGGCCTTGGCCTTAGCATTAGTAATGGCTGGCCTTGGTGTGGGTATTGGTGGGCCTATCAGTTTTGTGGCGATTGCTGCCCCTATTTTAATTTCTCGCTGGTTACCCCCTCATGTACTAGGGCTCGGTAATAGCTGTTTGTTGGGAGGTATTCTCGTGATAGTGGCAGATACCTTAGGGCGTATCGTGTTAGCACCCAATGAAATTCCTGTGGGGGTTGTGACCAGCTTGCTGGGTGGACCTTTTTTGTTATGGGTTTTGTTGCAGGAAAAGGAAGTAAAACGTTGATGGCTGTTGCAATTCATGTCGAGCAGTTACAGGTCAGTTATGGTGATTATCTTGCCGTTAATAATGTTGATCTTCAGCTTAAAGCGGGCGAAGTGACTGTAATTGTGGGACCCAATGGTTGTGGTAAGTCAACCTTGTTGCAAAGTATGGCGCGTTTACATCGTCCCCAACAGGGACGTGTTTTAGTGAATCGTCATGATATTTGGCAGGCGCGACCCGTGCAGGTTGCAAAACAGTTGGCCCTATTGCCTCAGACGCCAGAAGCTCCCGGCGAAATGTCGGTGTTAACGTTAATTCAATTTGGCCGTCACCCACACCAAGGGCTATTTCGCCAGTGGTCCAGCGATGATGAGCAGGCAGTCCAGGAAGCAATGGCCAAAACCGGAGTGACAGATTTGGCTACTCGCTCATTGCATGCGTTATCCGGAGGTCAGCGTCAGCGTTGCTGGTTGGCAATGGTCTTAGCGCAGCAAACACCAGTCGTATTATTGGACGAGCCGACCAGTATGCTAGATCCTGGTCATCAGTTGGAAGTATTGCAATTAGTCAAAGGATTAGCTAGACAGGGTAAAGCCATGGTATTGGTTTTACATGACTTGATCGCGGCAGCCCGTTTTGCCGATCATTTGGTGGCAATGCGGGCAGGAAGCGTTATTGCTAGTGGTGCCCCGCGGGAAATTTTAACCTCAGAGCTGGTTAGGCAGCTGTACGATATTGAAGCAGATATTTTGCTGTCTCCTGATGATGAGGTACCTGTGGTGGTAGCCAAAGCACTTACTGCTAGGGAGGTGGCTTAATGCTTAAAGAAAGGCATAAGCCAGAGGGCAATGCGTCTTTAACGCGTCCTGCTGCATTAGCGATGATTGGTGCAGATCAGTCTGTAAAATTCACAGGTCTTATTCCTAATAGCACAGCAAGTATTTTATTTTCAGGTGGTTGTCACTATAAGGTGCAAGATGTTTATTTATCAGCATTTTCGCAGTTAGGTATCACATTACCTGATGGTCTAAACAAAGCGGTATTAAAACGTCAAATTGAGTTTATGGCGGGCCGTTATAGTGCACAACAGGCGTTGTATACCTTAGGCTTTAAGCAGCCGGTGATGATTCCCATAAATAGTGACCGAAGTCCATGCTGGCCAGCAGGCATTATTGGATCTATTACTCATAGTGAGCATATTGCTCTGGCTGTAGTCGCTAACTCAAAATATGTAACTGCACTTGGAGTTGATTTAGAAAAAGAAATTACACTTTCCGTTGCAAGGGATATTGCTAAGCAAATTATCTCATTGACGGAACAAAACAATTGTGCAAAATGGGGCTGTCCATTTAATTGGTTTTTAACCTTGGCTTTTTCCGCCAAAGAAAGCCTTTACAAAGCAATATATCCACACATAAATCAGTTTTTTGGTTTTGATGCAGCAGAGCTCATCGCATTAAATACAGTAGAACAATCCTTTCTGCTTCAGCTAACGCAGAGTTTATCTGAAAATTATCAAGCGGGTGATTGTTTTCAAGGTACATATACATACCAGAATGGTTTTATTTGTACGCTGATTATGTGTGTAAAAAATAGTTAATTCATTTATACCCATCGCTATGGGTATATGATTAAAAAAAGATACCCTAAAACCATTAGGGAAAAAATATAATTTATCCGTGAAAGCCTGAGTTACAGACATTTTTTAGCAGTTAATTGCCGGGTCGCCACTGCCTTATCTGGTTAGACATGATGAAAGGTAGAAGTGCGAAAAAAAGGCTCATGTCAAAGAAGTTGATGGTGCTTATGTCGTCTAAAACAGGTAACTCAGTTCGTATGTCTCCTGTCGCCCTTGCTGTGATTGCGACGGTGGCTAACCAATCTGCAATGGCCAATAAGGCTAATGAAGAAACTTTACAGCTGGATAAGTATGTCGTTACTGCAACACAAACTTCCCATGAATTAACCACTGCGCCTGCATCGATGTCAGTGATTACAGGTAAAGAACTACAGGAAACACCTGTATCAGATATTAGTGATGCTATACGACATACTGAAGGTATTCATCTGGAGCAAAAAGGTGGTAATGGTCGTCGTGGAATTAATATCCGGGGGCTGAGCAGTGCGTATACACTGGTTTTGGTTAATGGCCGTCGCGTTGACTCTAATGTGACATTGATTAGGGGTAATGATTTTGATTTATCAACAATCCCTGTTGACCATATTGATCGTATAGAAATTGTACGAGGTCCTATGTCTGCCCTTTATGGCTCAGAAGCCTTAGGTGGGGTGGTCAATATCATTACCAAAAAGGGCTCCAATCAGTTTGATGGTAATGCCAGTATTGATTTCTCATCACCATTTGGCAGTGATGGGGGGAATGAAACGCGCAACAGTGTCAGTCTTAGAGGCCCACTGGTTGAAAATAAATTATTCTACAGTTTAAGTGTGGATGCTCAACACCGTGATGCCTGGACACCTTATCAGGATGACCCTTCTACAACGAATGCCCAGGAAGATAAGTTATCGCCTATTGAGAAAAAAGAATTGTACAGTGTGGCAGGTAACTTAAACTGGAAAATAAATGATCAGCAAACGTTGGATTTAGATATCACCCATAATAAAGATGAGCGTGATGGCGAATTTTTACAGCGTAATAAAAACAGCATTACTGATCAGGAAATACGTCGTTATACTTATGGTTTAACTCACTCTGGTCAATGGGCATGGGGTGATTCCCAGCTACGTTATTATCGAGAGGATATGAACTTTACCGAGCGTGGTGCTTCAGGTGCAGGTAAAATGGAGCAATCCAACCAAACCGTGGATGGCTTTGTTTCTAAACTGTTTGGTGATCACTTGGTGACAACAGGTGCGGAATACCGTCATACTAAATTGGAAAATGCACGGGATTTTAAAACATCTGGTGAAGCCACTGTTTCTCAAAAAGCAGTATTTCTTCAGGATGAGTGGTTGATTAACCCCGAGTGGTCATTCACTTTGGGGGGGCGCTTGGATGATCACGAAAATTTTGGTACACATTTTTCACCCCGTGGTTATTTAGTGTATACGCCAACTGCAGCGTTAATCATTAAAGGGGGCGTGGGCAAAGCTTTTAAAGCACCTTCTTTGTTGCAATTGACTGAGGAATATCGATTAAAAAGCTGTAAAGGTAGTTGCTTTTTGCGTGGCAACCCAGATCTAGATCCTGAAGTGGCTACCAGTTATGAGTTGGGTATTAATTACCAGCAGCCGAGTTGGCATGTGGGGGCGACAATATTTAGAACGGATATTGATGACCTGATTCAGCGCCAGTCTAGCTCACAACAGGTAAATAATACTATTACCTACGAAAATGTGGATGCTGCGCGCATAGATGGTTTAGAGTTAAGTGCTGGGGTGGATTTAACAAGCACAGTTTCTCTAAGTGCAAACTACACGTATACCGATGCTCGTGATAAAAACACCGATGAAATACTTCATAAACGTCCTCGTGAAAATGCTAACTTGCGTTTAGATTGGCAGGTAACAGATACAATGGGGGCATTTGTCAGAACTCATTATGTGGGTGAACAGGAAGATTCAATTAAAGGCAAAGGTGATGTTGATTTGCAAGGCTATGCACTGACGGATATTGGTATGACATATCAGCTCACCAAAGACTTGCAACTAAGGACAGGTATTACCAATATTGAAGATAAAACTCAGGGCTATGATTCAGACTATGGGTTTTCTGAGCGAGGGAGAACGATTTATGCTGGGGTGAGTTTATCGTTTTAATTATACCTGTCGCGCGTGAATCAATTTGAACTTCTTAAATATGTTTGCTATTGCACAATGTTCGCTGGGATGGAAAAGGCAGGATTATTTTTGCTTAACCGTTTGCCGCAAGGAAGCGGCAACTGAGCCTCCAGGGAAGGATATACGGCGTGTTCAGCAGAGATATTTCTGGCTTTGGAATCAGGCTAATTTCACTCAATTATTTTTTATACCCATCACAAATGTATTGCTAGCTTTTGTTACTGTGGTCTTTTATTTATTCATCCCTTGATAACTGTACCTAAAAAATATTGGTATTGGGACTATTTCAGAGTTACAAAAAAATACTATGAATTTTGCTAAAGATATTATTGTTATCTCGGGAGCAGCCAATGGTATTGGTTTAGCTACGGTAAATCATCTACTGGACACGGGAGCACATGTTGTTGCACTAGACAATGACAAAGCTGCACTTAATGTACTTTCTGAAAAAAAACGGCTGAATAAGTTAAACCTTAATACTTATCAGGTTGATGTTTCCAATAGTCACGAAGTTGAGCAGGCTATTCAGCATGTGGAAGAAAATATTGGCGCTATTAATAAATTAGTGTGTTCGTCAGGTATTTTGCGGATGGGTGCTCTAAATACCTTAAGTGATGAGGACTGGCATAGCACCTTTGCAGTGAATACAACAGGTGTTTTTAATCTTTGTCGTGCGGTAACGGTAAGAATGGAGCAACGACTATCAGGTGCTATTGTGGCTGTGAGTTCTAATGCAGCTTCTGTACCAAGAGCTAATATGGGTGCTTATGCAGCTTCGAAAGCTGCAGTCACAAGTTTTATTAAATGTTTAGGGTTAGAATTAGCGGCTGCAAATATTCGTTGTAATATTGTGTCGCCAGGCTCCACAGATACGCAAATGCAGCGGCAACTATGGACAGATGACTCAGGTCCGCAACGAGTTATTGACGGGGATTTAGCAAACCATCGGCTGGGTATTCCGTTACAAAAAATCGCAACGGTAGATGATATTGCACAGGCTATTTTATTTTTATTATCTGATCAGGCTCATCACATTACAATGCATGATTTGCGTGTTGATGGTGGTGCTACTCTGGGGTGCTAAAAAACACCTTTGTCCAAAGTCTGCATAACACTCGCCGAACACGCCGTTAATCCTTCCCTGGAGGCCTGTTTGCCGCAAGGAAGCGGCAAACAGTTCGGCGTGCGTTACCCAGCCTTTGTCTAGCCAGTGGCGTATATTGCATTGACACAACATTTAGAAAGTACATTTTCCTTGTTAGTTGTATCAGCGATGTCTTGTTATATGTAATGGCCCTGGGATATTAACGACAGCGTTGATAATCGAGCTTATACGTTATATTTGCAGCACCTTCATCAATAT
Source organism: Zooshikella ganghwensis DSM 15267 (assembly GCF_000428585.1). Taxonomy (GTDB): domain Bacteria; phylum Pseudomonadota; class Gammaproteobacteria; order Pseudomonadales; family Zooshikellaceae; genus Zooshikella; species Zooshikella ganghwensis. The sequence goes on from NZ_AUAF01000068.1 coordinate 21,606, forward strand.
GAATAATTGAATTTTTGCCTCTAACGGCTAAACGAAGTCTGGCTTTTAAATTAGCGGACTGTTCTCCACAGCGAGTATATGGCGTTTTACCTTCTGATATTAAAACAATATCTTGAGTGCTGCCGTAATCATAATAATAAGAACGTCGAGTTTTATGCTCTCGATGATTATTCAGCTGTCTTCTAATCGTTACTTTTGCTGCGCCATGGCTATTAAACTGAGCAGTGCCTTCAACACCTAAGCTTTTAAATCCTACGCGATAGCCTGTTGGAATTTTGATGGGGATATCTATGGTACAAATGCTAATAGCCTGGCCTCGACCAGAAGCTTTCGCATAGAATTGACTAAAAACTATGTCAATTGTACCGTCATCATTCGCATCAATAATAGTGCCACTTTTTGAGCAATAGCTTAACCGCCGCTTTGTAAAACGATTACGAGTTGGTGGCGGCTCTGCATGCTCTCCTACGTTTTCACCTCCAATGGTGACATTGCCAATTTCAGGTGTAAACGCTTCAGCCATCAGTGAAAATGTGGCAAGAGCACATGCAAAAAGTGACTTATAAACAACCATTAACCTACTTCCTTAATTGCTGTAACTACTGACTATTCCTATTTAAAAAAATACTACACTTAGAATGGTTTTATACATCTTCAGGCAGTGGGCAATCTTCAAATGTCACTGGCGGGATAGTAACTTGGTCAACACGTGTTGTTTGGCTTGATGTTAAGGCAACAGTGGGATCAAGATTGCGGGTATTGAGAATAATAGAGAGTTTTAAATAACTGGTTTTTCCGCAGGGTGTCATTTCTTCAGCAAGTCCTTTTTTTAATAACATTTCGCCACTTGCTGTACCATTAAACTCCCAAATGGATGCGGGACCTACATCACCGGCATAACGATAACGAAGGCTAACAACAGTTTTACTATTTTCACTTATATTGACATTACCTTTGACAATAGCTGGAGGGATAATGGCTTGCTTATTAGCAGGAACATTAACCGTATATTTCAGCAGGCAAACAGAACGATCTTCGTTTATTTCAGCATCGATTACTGTTTTTAATTCAGTAAATGATACGTTGATATTACCCGTTAACTCATCGTAACTTAGGGCTGAGCCTGTTTCACAACCTTTACCTAGTAATTTTATGTCACTGATAATGCCGTCGCTAAAAGAAAAGTGTGTTCTTTCATTTGCGTAACTTTGGGCACTAGTGGCGAGTACAGTAAGTAGAATACAACTGTACTTAATTAAATCTTTATACGACATTGTATTTTACCCTTCTAGTATCCCTGTAAAAGGTTGAAATAAGGCCAGCAAATGCTGGCCAGAAAACAAGTTAGTTGTGCTTTAGAATTAGTTTTGGCACTGAACCATTTGATAGCCGTAGGTGACAACAGCATTGCTGCCAGCTGCTTCGTCAATCACCACACGTCCATTTTTAGCTTCTAAAGTAACAGAGGTTTTAAAGGTAACATCTTGACCACAGGGGCTGTAAGAATAGCCTGCAAAGTCTTTTCTAATAACTAGGTTTTGAGTGAAATCAGCAGGATAAAACTCCTGAATAGCTGCATTACCTGTAGTACCGGCTAAACGGTGACGTAAAGTAATCAGTCCTTTACCTTGGTCATTGATTTCAGCCGTACCCTCTAGGCCTACACGACTAATCGCAATTTGGAAACCTGCTGGCACTCGAATAGGAAATTTAATAACACAGGTTTTACGAACACGATTTAAGGTGTATGACTCAGCAAGAGGCTGGTCGTCAAAAATGATATCAAATGATTTATCAGGGTTTGTATCTACGAAGCCAGAACATCCCCCAAGAAAACGAACTTTATCAGGATCAATGCCAATGTTGCTATCAAATGCCATGGCTGAAGTTGATAGAGCTAAAGCAGATACTAAAGCTAGCGTTTTCATTATGCTACTCCTTGTTTTTATAATACTACTCTGTATATGTTATCCAGTGTATACAGAGGCTATTAGATGGCTCTTATAAACTAATAATGAGCCTATCGAGTTGTTTTAATAAACACTGCGATGCACATTATTACAGAGCATGTAGCCTAATAGTTTTATGATTTGTGTCAAGAGAAAATGTGAAATACTTTACTTGTAGTCTATTAGGCTGAGTAGTAGTTGTTTGTTAGACAATAAGACTATTTAAGTGCTATTTATTTTTAATAAATGAACAGCTATCGGAAAGACTTTTAGATGTGATGTCAGGCTGTAAAATATTTTTCTGTACTTTTATTAATTCGTTTATTTTGTTGGTAAGTTGCTTGCTGTTTGGAATGTTTTTGCTGATTAAAATATGTAAAATTGCATTAGATAATGGTTTTGGATGTAGGGTGAGTTTTTTTCTGTTATTTTCTGGAAGTTTTTCAATAAGTGATAAACCATTTAACCGGTTAACTACAGCCACTTTAATTCGTTTTGCTAATAGTAGCTTGGTAAGTAATTCATCTTTTCTAACAGTATGTAGTGGTATTTCATATTTTTGTATCGTTTGTTGTAACGTACCCCCTCTGCAATCGTGTGCTGCAGTAAATAACGTACAAGCCATACCGCTAATGTCTTCTTACTCAGTTCTCTGTCTGTTTAGTACGCTGCATTCATTTCACGAATAGCCGTTTATTAGTTGTATGAAGCAACCAAAGATTGAAACCTTATCGCCTGAAGCCTATCAGGATCTCCAGCAGGCTATTACGGCCTCATCATTAAGTCAGGACCATAAAAACCTCGTCATAGGCGTGTTGGATCTCTGTTTA
>NZ_AUAF01000069.1 GCF_000428585.1 Zooshikella ganghwensis DSM 15267
TGAAGGACGTATAGGTCTTTTGCTGTAGATTGGTTTTTTAATTTGACCTCGTAAGTAGTGTCTAACGGTGTTACGTGATAGGCCCAGTTCTCTTGATATACGACGAATACTCATGCCTTGTCGTTTTAGTACGTGTATTTCCACTGCAAGCTCCTGAGTTAACATGTCATCGATACCACACACTTAAGCTTAAACGGTGGTATTTTACTCAGGTGGGTCAAAATTCGATTGCTGCTAGTGGGTCAGTTTTACATTGCTGCTGACACTAATACTATCTATAACAATAAAACATTAGCATTCACTTTATAAAGTACTTATTTATTTTCAATTTCCTGCTTAAAGGACTTAAGCGATGAAAGTGCTTCCTAAAAGCGTTATTAACACCACAGCTTATTTGATTCTGCTTTTAATTCATAATACATCTTTTGGTGCCTTACCTAATCCATCTTTTGAAGTAGGAGAAGTAGGTGAAAAACCTGAGGGTTGGACTTGGTTTGGCCAGGATAGTACTTATCCTCCTCAAATAGTTAAAGATGCTTTCCATGGTGAAAAAGCCGTCAAAATTCCTGTTAGAGACAAAGAATATGGAGATGCAACTTCTGGCATAAAACCAAGTAACCATCTTCCTGCAGGAAATCAAAAGTTTTATAAATTTGGTTTTTACTACAAAAGTAAAGACTTAAAGTCAATACGAATCAGAATGAGGATGTATGATGCATCTAATACAGGCATTGGTTATGTTGACTCATTATTCGGTATAACTGATACCAATACGTGGACATATGGTGAACTTGATATAAAAACTTCTAAACCACAAACAATGTACATTAGTCCTCAGTTTGCAGGAGTGGGAGTTCGAGGCTGGGAACGTCTACATATGTATCACGATTACGACTTTAAAACTGACCACTCAAGCATGAATAAAGTATATGATATTAGTGAATTTACCAATCACGGTAATTATCTGGGCGATGCAACTATTTCTGAAGGCAAATACGGACTTGGACTGCGCCTTGATGGCCAGGGTGATGCAGTTGTAGTCTCTCATAATGACTCATTAAGTCTAAAAGAAGAGTTTACTATTGCCGCTTGGATAGCTCCCGACCAATCTGCAAACGTTGCTCGCCAAACAATTTTAGGGAAAAAAAACAGCTTTGAACTATACCTTGAAGCTAACAAGCTCGTATTCAGAGGGTATGGTTTAAATAATCAAAAGCATGAAATCCCTTTTTTTACCAGTCTTAAAAAATGGCATCACATTGCTGTCAGCTATCGTGGTTACGATTTAAAAATTTATATTAATGGTGAAGAGAAATATACCAATAATAAAGTATTTGGGGACTTACAAGTTTCTCGTAATGACCTTTTTACAGGTAGTTATGATGAAACACTCACCAATACTTTTAAAGGTAAAATTGACGAGCTTCGTATCTATAAAGAAGGGCTAACCGCACTGCAAATTGCTGAAGATATGAATAAACGGGATCCCTCCCCTGTACTCTGGCTTGACAGTGTTTCTATGCAAGAAATTGGCAGCACAAATGGTATTGGTGAAATCAGAAATAGAACGAATCCCGTTATCTTCCCTACCCCCAAAAAGGTAAGCTGGGATAGTTCAGATCAACCAGGCAAATTTACCATTAATAGTGAAACCGTCATTTATGTCCCTGACCTGAAAAGTGTTGAAAGCGCTATCGTACTTAAATCAGAAATTGAGTATTATTTTGGACTCAAGTTACCAATACGACCATGGCAGAAAGACCATCAACCTGATAATTCAATTTTAATTGGTACAACGGCCAGTGACGACTTAGCCAAGTTGTTAGACAAAATGGGACTTCTCGATTATTTCAAAAGAATGTCACTTACAGGCCAAGGCTATGTGTTAAACGTTAATGCCAAGGGCGTTATTTTAGCCGGTCAAGACTACCCAGGCAGCTACTTTGCAAGCACCTCATTTTTACAAATCTTAAAGTTTAATTATGCTCAACAAACCGACCCGGTTTCACCATACACTTTAGTTGTCGACTACCCTGATGTGAGTAACCGTGGTTTTCATTACACGATGAATAAAGATAAGCTAAAAGTTGATATGATTACATGGAGAGAGCTTATTCGAAGAACATTAAGCCAGTTTAAGGTAAACGAGCTTCAGCTTTATCTAGGTAATTTAGCCATTGGTGACGGCGCATACTACTATATATGGGATAGATACCTAACCCCTCAAGAAATGCAACGTCTGCTCCTTATCACCAAACAACATTTTTTTGAAAAAGTGGTTCCTATTGTCTACGGTGGTGCATTATTCCGAGACAAACATCCTGAGTGGGCTTGGGTTGTCAAAAATGATGAAATTTACAGCCACTTTTTTGATACAACCAACCCCGGTTATCAAGCACTTACTGACGCTTACTATCAGGATATACTCTCCGCTTTTCCCAGTGAAAATTCGTTTAATATTGCGCACGATGAATCATTAGGTGATTACTGGGTAAATAAAACGCCCTTTGAAGAACAGGATTTTTTAACTCAAGGTCCTGGCCGGTTTCAGGAACCAAGGACAGTATGGTCAGATAGTATTATACGGCAGTACAATAAACTTTCTGAGTTGGGTATAAAAGAAGTCAGATTTTGGGCTGATGGCTTAACCCCAGAGCGAAATGGTGGTGCACCTTTTCACACAGATACTCAACTTTCAACTATTGCCAAACAGTGTCCCAATATTGTTCCTATGTATTGGGTCAGCCGCACTAAACATTATGAAAGAGGCTTTATTGATAAGTTAAAAAACGCAGGATTTAAAAAGGTAATTTTCTCAACCAATAAAGCAGACACATCACCCTATGACTTTCCAGATGCTACCAAAACAAACACCATGTACTCCAATAAGTGGTCTTCTTCTTACCTTTGGTGCTCTGTAACCAATAGCCCTAAGCAAGGCAAGTCATCAACAGGTTATGCTGATTATTGGTCTTTTTCAAAAGTCGTACATGAAGCCAACCTCTTCTGGAATGCTAATCAACAAAACCTACCTAATTTTTGGGAGTTTACCAGTCAATATGGAGTAGATATCTCTCGTCTCACCTCCATTTCTCCAAATATTTATGGTGGTAAACATTACAAGATATTTCCTGTGCTCAACTACAACGCTGACCTAATAGGGAATGAAAATGATTGGGCATTACCAGGTCCAGGGTTTGATTTTTCCCAAGTCATTATGCAAGGCAGCGAGCCAGCTGCATCATTTGCCTCTGTCACTCAAACACTACCTGAAAATGAACCAAACTCACTGGTATTATCTGCATCCGGTACAGCTACTACTACACAAGTGATAGATGGCTCAGCCTCTTCAATTTTACTTGTGCTCAGTAGCGCCTGGGAAGGCCCAGATCAAGAGGCGTCGATGACAGCCTATATGCAACGCATAAAGGACATGTATCGAAATTACTATACCACTGATGATGGTCGAGATGGCGGAAAAATTGCCTATTTAACCATAAATTATTCAGATGGCACTAGGTACGAGGAACCTATTCGTTTTGGTAATGATATTTACCTTCATAAAACCAACGATATGACTCGAATTGCCTATGGTGCCAGAGACATATTACATGTTCCCGCAGGCCCAATGCAGTCAAATGCTGCGTATATTTGGGAAATCGTAAACCCTAATCCCTGTAAAAAAATTAATTCAGTAACCCTATGGTTAAATGATGGAAGGTATGAGCCTGAGATAGACACCGGTGATTATTACCGACCTGGAAATATTACAACAGAACTGAAATTAGCCCTCTTTAGTATCGCAGGACGAAGTGTGAAAGGCCGCTGTGAGTAATATTTAATAAAGGCAGCTTACGCTGCCTTTATTGTTCAAAGCCTAACTTTATTAAACGTTAATTTATTTCCAACCGGTCAACTCAGCCAAGGCTTGTCCAATATCTGCCAGACTACGAACTGTTTTAACACCAGCGTCTTCCAGGGCAGCGAATTTTTCATCTGCGGTACCTTTACCACCCGCAATAATCGCACCTGCGTGACCCATACGCTTACCTGGAGGTGCTGTTACCCCAGCAATATAAGACACAACGGGTTTAGTGACATTGGCTTTAATGTAAGCTGCCGCTTCTTCTTCTGCAGTACCACCAATTTCACCAATCATGACAATGGCTTCAGTCTGTTCGTCTTTCTCAAACAGTGCCAAGATATCGATAAAGTTACTGCCAGGAATCGGATCACCACCAATGCCCACACAGGTAGACTGACCAAAGCCATAATCTGTCGTTTGTTTAACCGCTTCGTATGTCAAAGTACCTGAGCGAGATACAATCCCTACTTTACCTGACTTATGAATGTGACCTGGCATAATACCAATCTTACACTCGCCTGGCGTAATCACACCTGGACAGTTAGGGCCAATCAAACGCACACCTAAGTCGTCGCACTTCACTTTACAGTCAAGCATATCCAGCGTGGGAATACCTTCTGTAATGCACACAATCAGCTTAATACCTGCATTCGCAGCTTCTAAAATTGAGTCTTTACAGAATGGTGCTGGTACATAAATAACAGAAGCCTCAGCTCCCGTAGCGGCAACTGCTTCAGCAACAGTATTAAAAACAGGTAAGCCTAAGTGAGTTTGACCACCTTTACCTGGTGTTACACCACCCACCATTTTGGTGCCATAGGCAATGGCTTGCTCAGAATGAAAGGTGCCTTGTGAGCCAGTAAAACCCTGACAGATTACTTTGGTGTCTTTGTTAATCAGTACGCTCATGCCTAGTTACCCTCCGCAGCCTTCACTACCTGTTGAGCAGCATCGGTCAGACTTGAAGCTGCGATAATTGCCAGTCCACTGTCTGCAAGTTTTTGTGCACCTAATTCTGCATTGTTACCTTCCAGGCGAACAACAACAGGCACATTAACGCCGACTTCTTTCACTGCACCAATAATACCGTCTGCAATCAGGTCACAGCGGACAATGCCGCCAAAGATATTGACCAGTACAGCCTTAACATTGTCATCTGACAGGATGATTTTAAAGGCTTCGGATACACGCTCTTTTGTTGCACCACCACCTACATCCAGGAAGTTTGCAGGTGCCCCACCATGTAACTTGACGATATCCATAGTTCCCATAGCCAAACCCGCACCATTAACCATACAGCCAATGTTACCGTCCAGCGCTACATAGTTAAGCTCCCAGCGAGCGGCATGGGCTTCACGTGGGTCTTCTTGAGAAGGGTCATGCATATCTTGTAACTTGGGCTGGCGATACAGTGCATTACTGTCAATGTTCACCTTTGCGTCCAGACAATGCAGATTGCCTGCATCGGTAATAACGAGAGGATTTACTTCCAGCAGTGCCAAGTCATGGGCTTCAAATAACTTCGCTAAGCCTAAAAAGATCTTAGTAAACTGCTTGATTTGATCGCCTTGCAAACCCAGCTTAAAGGCCAAGTCACGTGCCTGATAAGGTTGGGCACCCACTAATGGGTCAATTTCTGCCTTGAGGATTTTCTCAGGGGTTTCCTCTGCTACTTTTTCAATTTCCACCCCACCTTCAGTGGAAGCCATAAATACAACACGGCGAGTGCCACGATCAACGACGGCTCCCAAGTACAGTTCTTTCGCAATATCAGTACAGGATTCAACCAGAATCTTACTAACAGGCTGCCCTTTTTCATCCGTTTGATAAGTGACTAGATTATTGCCAAGCCATTTTTCAGCAAATTCTTTTACATCTTCTTTAGTGCTAACAACTTTTACACCACCGGCTTTACCACGCCCACCGGCATGGACCTGAGCTTTAACAACCCACGTGTCACCACCAATACGATCGGCCGCTTCTACGGCTGCTTTTGGAGTATCTACCGCGTACCCTTGAGATACGGGCAAGCCATATTCAGCAAAGAGCTGCTTTGCCTGATATTCGTGCAAATTCATGCCTAATTACCATTTTGCCTGGTTACGCCAAGTTACCAGCAGAAGTTTAGTTCTGCGGACCAAATGGGCGGCTAAGCCCGACAGCCTCCCAACTGCCCTGCAGCAGCCATCTCTCTCAACTTAGTCTTTATCAATGTTGAATTAAGTAAAGAGTGATGTGTCATTGTTATCTGGCTACTGCTTATTTTACTTCCCAGTAAATCGTGAGTTTGCTCTTAACACCCTCTAAGTAGCTGGACTCACCATAAACGGAAAGAGGAATGCTTATAGTTTAGGCTGGTGAGCTAATCACCAGCCCCAACAAGTCTTACTTGTTATCTGTGCTACTTACGCTTTTTACGGTTTGCAATATGGATCGCATGTCCATCAACCGCCAAAGCAGCTTCATGTAGTGCTTCTGAAACAGTGGGGTGAGAGAAAATCATCAAGCCCAAGTCTTCAGAGCTAGAGCCAAACTCCATGGCAATCGCACCCTGCTGTACCAGTTCCGCAGCACTAGGACCAATCACATGGACGCCAAGGATACGATCAGTGGCTTCATCAGCGACCACTTTGACCATACCTTCGGTTTCATTAGAAGCCATGGCACGACCACTCGCCACAAATGGGAAGGTCCCCACTTTGTATGGCTCACCACTGGCTTTTAACTCTTCTTCCGTTTTCCCTACCCACGCTATCTCTGGATGAGTGTAGATGACAGAAGGAATAAGGTCATAATTCATTTGTGCAGCTTGGCCGGCTATCAGCTCTGCTACCATAATTCCTTCTTCAGAACCTTTATGCGCCAACATAGGACCACGCACCACATCACCCACCGCAAAAATGCCTGGTACGTCTGTACGGCACTGGTCGTCAACAAAAATAGCCCCGCGCTCGTCCAAGTTTACACCGCAGCCGGGGGCCAATAAGCCTTCTGTGTAAGGACGGCGACCCACTGCCACTATCAACTTATCAAAGGTAATTTGCTGCTCTTCACCTTTGTCATCCAGGTATTTAACGATAACTTCCTGGCCTTTATTCTCAGAACCCGTTACCCGACAACCCAGGCGAATATCCAGATCTTGTTTTTTGAATACCTTCAGCGCTTCTTTGGCAATCTGCTGATCGGCGACAGATAAAAAGGCTTCTTGTGCTTCCAGCACTACAACCTCAGCCCCTAAACGTGCCCAAACAGAACCCAGCTCCAAGCCAATGACACCCGCACCAATAACACCTAAACGCTTAGGTACTTCGGTAAACTCCAGTGCACCTGTGGAATCAACAATCAGGTCTTCGGTTAATGGAGTGGGTGGAATATCAATAGGTACAGAACCCGTCGCAATAATAATGTTCTCGGCATCTAAAACTTCGCTGCTGCCATCCTGTTTGGTCCATTCCACTTGCTTACCAGGCAGCACCTTGCCCATACCATGTAAAGAAGTCACGCCATTGGCTTTAAATAAGCCTGCAACACCTGTCGTCAAGTTATTTACAATCTTATTTTTGCGGGCAAGCATCGCACCCACATCAATTTTTAAGTTATCCAGGCCGATACCATGTAACTTAAATTCTTTATGTGCCGACTCATACTTATACGAGCTATCCAACAGTGCTTTTGATGGAATACAGCCCACATTCAAACACGTGCCACCTAAAGCTTGCTTACCATCTTCACGTGTCCACTTTTCAATACAAGCGGTTTTCAAACCTAGCTGGGCAGCTCGAATTGCAGCAACATACCCTGCAGGTCCTGAACCAATAACAACAACATCAAATTTTTGTGCCATTTCTGTTTCCTAACTTGCGTTTTTCGCGATGCGAACAGTACCACTTCTCCTCAGAAAAGAGGAGAAGTCAGGCCACTATTTCAAACAACATCAAATATCTAAAAGCATCCGCGCAGGATCTTCCAATAGCTCTTTGATGGTCACCAGAAAAGAAACGGCTTCTTTACCATCTAACAGCCGGTGGTCATAAGATAACGCCAGATACATCATCGGTAAGATTTCTACCTTACCATTTACCGCCATTGGGCGATCCTGAATCTTATGCATACCCAAAATGGCGCTTTGAGGTGGGTTTAAAATGGGGGTCGATAACAGTGAACCAAAAACACCACCATTTGAGATGGTAAAAGTTCCCCCTGTCATTTCATCGATACCCAATTTACCGTCACGCGCTTTTAGCCCAAACTCGCGGATAGTCGCTTCAATTTCTGCCAGTCCCATATTTTCAGCATTACGCAATACTGGGACCACCAGACCACGATCTGAAGACACTGCGACACCAATATCTTGATAGCCATGATACACAATATCATTGCCATCAATGGAAGCATTTACTGCAGGAAAACGTTTTAGTGCTTCAACCGCAGCTTTGACAAAAAACGACATAAAGCCAAGCCGGACACCATTGTGTTTCTTCTCAAACAGCTCTTTATAACGGCTGCGGAGATCCATAATTGGCTGCATATTGACTTCATTGAACGTGGTCAACATGGCCGCTGTTTGCTGAGCTTCCACTAAACGTTGAGCTACACGGGCACGCAACCGTGTCATGGGCACACGCTTTTCAACCCGCTCTCCCGCAAATACAGGTGCTGTAGGTTCGGGTGTCACTGCAGCAGGCTTAGGTGCAGATGGTGCAGTTTGAGCCTGCACTACAGATTGAGACTCGATATACTTGAGTGTATCTTCTTTTGTTACCCGCCCGCCTTTACCAGAGCCAGGGATTACTTGTGGATCAATACCGTGTTCGTCAGCTAGGCGTCTTGCTGCTGGGCTAAGAATCGGTGACTCATCATTATTTTTTGCTGCTGGCGAAGCAGATTCTGCAGTCTTAGCGGGTGCAGCGGGTTTAGCTGATGCCACAGCCCCTTCAGCAAAAATAGCGATCAGCTCTTCACTGGTGATGGTTTCACCTTCCCCCTTCACGATTTCCTGTAGCACACCATCAGCAGGCGCTACAACCTCCAATACCACTTTATCTGTTTCAATATCCACCAACAGGTCATCGCGAGAACAAGCATCCCCTGGTTGCTTGTGCCAAGTGGCTACCGTACCATCGGCAACCGATTCAGGAAATGTAGGCGCTTTTATTTCAGTGGCCATGAGAATTCCTTTAATACTTATCGTTAAATACAGCGTATTACCAAAGTAATCGTTATTAGCGTGAATTACACAGTGAACGCAGTGTCGACTAGACGCTGCTGTTCTTCCACATGGGTGGACATATAGCCACTGGCAGGTGCAGCAGAAGCCTCACGGCCAGCATACTCTAAATACAGCGATGGATTATTATGATCAGCAATCACTCGCCGCATATGATGCTGACTTGAGTACCAAGCCCCCTGGTTCATCGGCTCTTCCTGGCACCACACCACTTTTTCTAAGTTTGGATACTGCAAGAAAATGCTCGATAAGTCCTCATGTGGGAAGGGATAAAGCTGCTCAATTCTTACCACAACAGCGTCTTGAATATCATCTGCCAACTGTTTTTCCAGCAGATCGTAATACACCTTACCACTGCACATAATAAAGCGTTTCACCTGCTCTGCAGGCACCTCTTGGTGGTTTGGCAGTACAGTCTGGAATGAGCCTTCAGCCAAGTCCTCTAATGAAGAAGTTGCCTGTTTATGACGCAGCAAACTCTTCGGTGTCAGCGCAATCAACGGCTTACGCAGTGGACGAAGCATTTGGCGACGCAGCATATGGAAGACTTGCGCAGGCGTCGTAGGCGTACACACCTGAATATTATGCTCAGCGCACAGCTGTAAAAAGCGCTCCAAGCGGGCTGACGAGTGCTCAGGTCCCTGCCCTTCATAACCATGAGGCAGTAGCATAGTGAGGCCACATAAACGTCCCCACTTATGCTCACCACTGGTAATAAACTGGTCAATAACTACCTGGGCACCATTTGCAAAATCACCAAACTGTGCTTCCCATACCACCAACGCATTAGGGGTGGTGGTCGCATAGCCATACTCAAATGCTAACACCGCTTCTTCCGATAAAATGGAGTCATAGATATCAATGCGCGGCTGATTTTCAGCTAAATGACAAAGAGGGATATAAATTTCATCCTCTTTTTGACTATGTAATACCGCATGGCGGTGTGAAAATGTACCACGCCCGACATCCTGCCCTGTGATACGTACTGGGTGACCTTCCATTAATAACGTGGCATAAGCCATCGTCTCCGCAAACCCCCAATTTATAGCTAAGGCACCTGCTGCCATCTTGCGGCGATCATCAATGATTTTGCCAACCTGACGTTGTAGGACAATACCCTCAGGAATTTCACACAGCTTATGGGCTAATTCCTGTAATGTTTGTAAACATACCGAGGTATCATGTCGTGCGGTCCATTCGTGCGCCAAATAAGGTGCCCAATCAACAAACAGCTCCCGGTTTGGCTCCTTAACCAAGCTTTTGACCACATGCTGTCCGTTGTCTAATGCCTGACGATAATCTTCAACCAGCTGCTTATCATCTTCTGGCGTCAGCGCCCCCTCCTGTACTAACTTTTCCGCATACAAAGTACGCGTTGTGCCGTGTTTTTTTATCACATCGTACATTTGGGGTTGGGTTGCACCTGGCTCATCGGCTTCGTTGTGGCCACGGCGGCGATAACATACCAGATCAATAACAACATCCTTTTTAAATTGCATCCGATAGTCAAGCGCCAGACGTGTAACAAACAATACGGCTTCTGGATCATCCCCATTCACATGCAGAATCGGGGCCTGAACCATTTTAGCAATATCCGTACAGTACTCTGTGGAACGTGCATCTTCAGGGCTGGTGGTAAACCCAACCTGATTATTGATAATAATGTGAATGGTACCACCTGTCTTATACGCCCGTGTTTGCGACAGTTGCAGGGTTTCCATCACTACCCCTTGCCCGGCAAAAGCAGCATCACCATGCAAGGTAATTGGCAGTACTAATTCCTGTTTGCTGTCCTTACGACGATCCTGCCTGGCACGAACCGATCCCTGCACTACAGGGGCAACAATCTCCAGATGTGAGGGGTTAAATGCCATGGCTAAGTGAACTTCTCCACCTGGCGTCATCACATTGGAGGAAAAGCCCTGGTGATATTTCACATCACCTGACCCCTTATCAAAAACACGCTTACCTTCAAACTCACTGAATAAATCCGCAGGATTTTTACCCAGAATATTAACCAGTAAGTTGAGGCGGCCGCGGTGTGCCATACCAATCACTAACTCTTTTACTTCATAGGCACCCGCCCGCTGGATAATTTCATCCACCATGGGTACCAGGCTTTCCCCCCCTTCTAAACCAAATCGTTTAGTGCCCGGGTACTTAGTGCCTAAATATTTTTCCAAGCCTTCCGCTGCAGTGAGTCTCTCCAAAATATGGAGTTTGGTTTCTGCACTGTATTCCGGGTGCGACCGCATACTTTCCAGGCGCTGTTGGAACCAGTGGCGCTCATCCGAGTTCACAATATGCATAAACTCAGCACCCACGGAACTACAGTAAGTTTGCTGCAGGGCCTCAACAATGGTGCTTAGTGGCGCTTCTTCTTGTCCAATATTAAGCGATGTTGAGCGAAACAACGTATCCATATCGGCTTTGGATAAACCATGATGCTCAATGGTCAAGTCCAGCACTGCCGGACGCTGCTGCAAACCCAGAGGGTCCAGCTTAGCATTTTGATGCCCTCGTAAACGATAGGCCTCAATCAGCTCGATCACCTGAACCTGCTTCTTCTCATGCTCTGTCGATAATGAAGCAGGCGTTAGTATCTTAGACTTAGCGCGATTCTTTCCAAGTAATAAGAAATGTTCACGAATGGTAGAGTGAGGAACGTCCTGGGTAGAAATACCACTGACGGTGGGTAACTTTTCAAAGTAATTTCGCCACTCCTCAGGAACGGCATTGGGATCCTGAATATAGGTTTCGTAAAGCTCTTCGACATATGCAGCATTACCACCGGATATATGACCTGTCTGCCACATCCGCTGCATGACACCTTCTTGCATTCTTAGCTACCCCATGAGATACAAGGCTTAGTGGACGTTGTGAGAACACCATGGCTCACCGGTCACTATAATTCAATCCTTTAGGGGCCAGTAAAACCAGGCACTCATTTCACTGCTATTACTGAATACGCTTTTTTAGAGTTAAGAGGACAGTTGCTGTACACGTGCTATCTTACACAACACCTGTACGTCTTCAGAACTCAAAAAAGCGCACCTTCAGCATATTTGCGATTAAGTACCGCTCTTCAACAACATTTGTCGTATGTGTCCAATAGCACGGGTTGGATTCAACCCCTTGGGACATACATTGACACAGTTCATAATGCCGCGGCAGCGAAATACACTAAATGGATCATCTAGTGCAGCCAAACGCTCTTCGGTATGCGTATCACGACTATCCACTAAAAAGCGATAAGCCTGAAGCAATCCCGCCGGACCAACAAACTTGTCAGGGTTCCACCAGAATGAAGGGCATGATGTAGAGCAACAAGCGCAAAGAATACACTCATAAAGACCGTCGAGTTTCTCCCGTTCTTCCGGTGTTTGTAGTCTTTCGATCGCAGGAACGGGCGTGTCGTTCTGCAAATAAGGTTTAATTTTTTCGTATTGTTTATAGAACTGGCTCATATCAACGACCAGGTCACGAACCACAGGCAGTCCAGGCAAAGGCCTTAATACCAGCTTATCACCATTTCCCACCGCCTGTGTTACCGGGGTAATACAGGCTAAGCCATTGGTACCATTGATATTCATTCCATCTGAGCCACACACCCCCTCACGACAAGATCGGCGATACGTGAGGGTGGGATCCTTTTCTTTCAGTAATCCCAGTACATCCAACACCATCATATCCTTACCTTCAGGTAACTGGATATCAAAGTCCTGCATGAATGGGGTTTTATCTTTTTCTGGATTGTAGCGGTAAACACTGACTAACATCTCGACCTCCCCTTAGTACGTTCTCTTAGTCGGTTGGAAAGCTTCTACTGTCTTCGGCGATTGATTGACATCTCGCTTACCAACGCGTTTTTCCAGAGGAAAGTACAATGAATGTTTCAGCCAGTTTTTATCATCTCGCTCCGTGAAGTCTTCGCGGGCATGGGCGCCTCGGCTTTCTTTACGGGCTTCTGCCGCAACAGCCGTAGCCATGGCCACTTCAAATAAGTTATCCAGTTCAAGGGCTTCAATTCTTGCTGTGTTGAACGCTTGGCTGCTGTCCTCCAAGCACACGTTTTTCACGCGTTCACCAATACTATTCAACATATTCAGGCCTTCCTGCATCGCTTCACCGGTGCGGAATACACCAAAGTAAAGCTGCATGGTTTTCTGCAGGTCAGCACGCACATCAGCCACTTTCTCACCAGAGGTCGTACTGTTTAAGCGATTAAGGCGGGCCAGTGCCTGCTCAATATCAGTATCGGTAGCATCGGCCGTATCAAAGCCTTCACTGAGCATTTTTTCAATATGCAGACCTGCAGCCCGACCAAACACCACCAAGTCCAACAGCGAGTTACCACCCAGGCGATTGGCACCATGGACCGACACACAAGCTGCCTCACCACAAGCAAATAAGCCATCTATAGTCGTATCACGTCCTTTACGGTCCTGAGACAGTGCTTGACCACCGACGTTGGTGGGAATTCCACCCATCATGTAGTGACAGGTTGGAATTACTGGGATTGGCTCTTTAACAGGATCAACATGAGCAAAGGTTCTGGATAATTCCAAAATACCCGGCAGACGAAGATTCAGTGTGTCTTCACCCAAATGATCCAGCTTCAGCAATACGTGGTCTTTATTGGGTCCACAGCCACGACCACCGAGGATCTCCAGAATCATCGAGCGAGCCACCACATCACGACCCGCTAAGTCCTTTGCATTGGGTGCATAGCGTTCCATAAAACGCTCACCTTCACTGTTGATCAGGTAGCCACCCTCACCCCGACAACCTTCTGTAACGAGTACACCTGCGCCATGAATACCGGTTGGGTGGAACTGCCACATTTCCATATCCTGTACCGGGAAACCTGCGCGCAGCGCCATGCCTATACCATCACCAGTATTAATTAGAGCATTGGTAGTCGACTGATAAATACGTCCAGCACCACCCGTAGCAAGAATTGTTGCCTTTGCTTTTACGTAATAGACTTCACCTGTTTCTATACAAATGGCAATGACACCCACCACTTGGTTTTGCTGATTTTTAACCAGGTCAACGGCGTACCACTCATTAAGAAACGTCGTACCACCTTTCAGGTTAGCTTGATAAAGGGTATGAAGAAGAGCATGCCCAGTTCGATCTGCCGCGGCACATGTCCTGGCTGCCTGACCACCTTTACCAAAGTCTTTTGATTGCCCACCAAATGGACGCTGGTAAATGCGGCCTTTTTCAGTTCGGGAAAATGGCAGCCCCATATGGTCCAACTCAAACACCGCTTGAGGTCCAACCGAGCACATATACTCAATGGCATCCTGATCACCAATAAAGTCAGAGCCTTTAACGGTGTCATACATATGCCAGCGCCAATCATCATTGGGGTCAGCACTGGCGATGGCACAAGTAATACCACCTTGAGCCGAGACCGTGTGAGAACGCGTAGGAAATACTTTACTGATACAAGCGGTGTTAATGCCTGCTTGCGTTAGCTGGTGAGCAGCCCGTAGACCCGCACCACCACCACCAACAACAATTGCGTCAAAACTCAATGTACGTAGTGATGTCATCGGTTATAGCCCCCAAAGCACCTGAATACCCCAAACAAAATAAGCAAACATGGCAATACCACACACGGCTTGAAAGGCAAAGCGAACGGCTACTGCCTTACATCCCAACGTTTGCTCAGTGAGATAGTCAGTTGAAATAGTCCACATCCCTACCCAGGCATGTGCACCTAGCGAAACCAGCGCTAATAAACTGAAGACACGGACCCAGGTGGAGCTAAAAAGCTGAGTCCACTCTGCATAGGTCAGACCTGGGTGAAACAACAGATACCCCAGCATAAACACGACATATGCCGCCAGTACAATGGCTGAGACACGCTGTACCATCCAGTCATACAAACCACTACGCGACAAGTTGGTTACATTGGTTACCATATCCACACTCCCGCCAATACAATCAGTATCACTGATACAACGATTGTCGCTTTGGCACCTAACGTGCCGCTTTCCTTTCCATCACCGATGTCGACATCCATCAATAGGTGCTTAATACCCGCCACAAAGTGGTATAACAAAGCAGACACCAATCCCCAGGTAATAAATTTAGCGAAGGGGTGAGCAAGTGTTTCTTTAATGGCATTAAATCCTTGTTGACTGCTTAAAGAGGTATCAAATGCCCAGAGAAGAAAGGCAATACCAATAAACAGAATGACACCAGAAATACGGTGCAAAATCGATGTGTAAGCAGGAAGTGGAAGTTTTATTGTTCTGAGGTCGAGATTTACAGGTCTCTTGCTATTCACGGTTCTTCACACTCAATAAGGCCTAAAATGTAACTAAGGCGATAATTATTTGGATGAGGCAATTATTGATGACAGGTTCCTTAATTAGGTTAGAATTCATTAGAGGCGTTAGCCAGCCTGTCAATACCGGCAAGAAGTATAAATAGAACGACTATTAATTACAATCGTGTAATGTTACGTAGCTCGGACGCAGCAAGGGCTGCACAAGAAATGCAAAACAGTTGAAGGGAAATTAAGCACACAAAAAAACCATATCTTTTTTATGGATAATTTTTATTTCAGAAATTTTCCTCATAATAATCATGAAAAACAGGCTATTGTTTGACAACTGTACTGGTTTTGAGCAGATTATTTTATACCCATTAGGTAATGACAAAAACAATCTAAGATACGACCACATGACTCATCATTCACTCAAATAATATGTCAAGTGTATGTAGCTAAATACAATAATTTTCGTAATATTACTGATCTCACCTACAGGTTATAATCCAACTATTTGACAAAACGATGAATCACCCTATAGTCTTGCGCCACCAATTAGTAGTTATTTATATCAAGTGTGTGTCATAGTCGCTTTAAGTAAACAAAAATAGAGCAGCTTGTTACGACGATAGATTGATTGCAGATAACTGGCATTACTCAGCATAAAAAATAAAAGTAACACCAATTAATAACCATACAAATAGTGCATAATACCAAGTGTCGGTTAACCATAAAATAACTGATATATACTGAGTTAACCGCCCTTGAAAGCCTGAGCCGTTCCCTGTCATATAGCCTACTGAGGCTCTAGGCTTACATTATCTTTGCAACTAAATCATAAAATGAAAACTGAGTTACGTATTTAGGCCAACACAATACTTTTACGTGGTTAAAAAGCTATAAAACACTTAGCTTGCAAGTATTGAGCGGGAACTCATGGTATCTGGGCAACAACCCAACATGAGAGACGCTAATAATTAGTGCCGTGCAAGGTCATAGAAGCAAATAAAACAAATACAATGTAACGCATGACGGTTGGTGTTCCCTTTTATTGCAATGCATGAGCTTTACAAGAATGACATGATAGGAGGCCATCTATGGCTGAAAAAAAAGCAATGTTAACCATCGACGGACAACAACATGAACTCCCTGTTTACACAGGTAGTCTAGGTCCTGATGTGGTAGATGTTCGCAGCCTTACTGGTGAAGGCTTGTTTACCTACGATCCCGGGTTTGTTTCCACTGCAGCGTGCGAGTCCAAAATCACTTACATCGATGGTGACAAGGGAATTTTGCTTCATCGTGGTTATCCTATTGAACAGCTGGCTGAGCATTCCACCTACTTAGAAACGTGCTTTCTATTGATTTATGGCGAGCTTCCCCTTCAATCAGAACTACGAGAGTTCGAAGAAATCATTCGTAAGCACACCATGGTCCATGAACAGCTACGTAACTTCTTCAATGGTTTCCGTCGTGATGCACACCCAATGGCTGTCATGTGTGGTGTAGTGGGTGCACTTTCAGCGTTCTATCATGACTCATTAGATATAAGTAATGAACGTCACCGAGAAATTGCGGCATTCCGCTTAATATCAAAAATGCCAACGCTAGCGGCCATGAGTTATAAATACTCTAAAGGACAGCCTTTTGTATACCCTCGCAATAGCCTGAACTACTCGGCTAACTTTCTGCACATGCTATTCGGCACCCCTTGCGAGGAGGCAGAAGTCAACCCCATTATCGCTCGTGCAATGGATCGCATATTCCTGCTTCATGCAGATCATGAGCAAAACGCGTCCACCTCTACAGTCCGCCTGGCAGGCTCCTCAGGAGCGAATCCTTTTGCCTGTATCGCTGCGGGCATTGCCGCACTCTGGGGACCCGCTCATGGTGGTGCTAATGAAGCCGTCTTAAATATGCTGCAAGAAATTGGTGATGAAAAAAATATTGATAAATATATTGCTCGCGCCAAAGACAAAGATGATCCTTTCCGCTTGATGGGTTTTGGTCACCGTGTCTACAAAAACTTTGACCCCCGCGCCAAAGTAATGAAGCAGACCTGTGATGAAGTATTAAATGAGCTTGGTTTAGAAGACGACCCACTTTTCAAAATAGCAAAACGCTTAGAAAAGATAGCGTTAGAAGATGAGTACTTTGTAGAGAAAAAGCTTTACCCTAATGTTGATTTTTATTCAGGGATAATTTTAAAAGCGATTGGTATTCCTACTGAAATGTTTACCGTTATCTTCGCGACAGGCAGAACGCCTGGATGGATAGCTCACTGGCATGAAATGATCAGTGGCCCCTATCGCATTGGTCGGCCCCGTCAATTATATACAGGCTCTGATATTCGCGACTATGTAGCTGTAAGCCAACGTAGCGTGTAAGCCCGATGTAAATGTAATGGATAAAAGTTGTGTCCTTCACAATCACAATCCATGCATTAATTTTCTCTTCCCGCGGTAGATGACCATCCCTGGTCTCTACTGCTCACAGCACTTTCAGCACCTGCATCACAACCGCATTCAAGCTATCTTCGTACGTTATTGAGTGGATATCTCCAGCACCGTCAAGATTTCAAAAGCCTGCTCAGCACTGGAGCCACAGATAGCATCCTCGGCACGAAACTCAGCACAAACAGTGGGACGGCGTGGATCATTAAATAATGCACAGCGAAAATCAGCCCCCAAGTGCAAACAGCGTTGGCCTGCAGGCTTACCATTTGGCATACCAGGCAAAGAAGAGCTAATTGAAGGTACAATACAACAGGCACCACAACCACTTCGACAATTCACGCAAGACCTCTTACAAACCTACAACCCCTCATAACAACCCCTCATAAAAGGTATATTTCACTGCATAGCGACGACAAACCAGGCATAGTATATACCCAATTCACTTCACATAATTACAGTTAACACCACTCATATACAATTTATGCTTAGGTATGTCACATGGGATCATCTATGATTATTAGTTGTCATTATAAAAGTGTGTTATTCGCTAAACGCTTCAAGAATGTTCTAATGTACCTATGTATAAACCACTTTTTATTCGTTTTTTGAGCTGCTACAAACTTGGTCCTTTGAAAACAGTACAACCATGAAGGAATTGATTGCTTGTCATGAGTGTGATCTGCTGCTGCCTTACACCGCACTCCCCCCCGGAACCAAAGCCTGCTGTCCTCGCTGTGGATACCAGCTTTATAGTGCTCGTCACAACAGTCTAGAGCGCACACTAGCGCTGAATATTACAGGGCTGCTGTTGTACATTCCTGCGATGTTTTTACCTATTATGTCTCTAGAGATGTTAGGGCAATCACAATTTGATACGGTTTTTGCGGGTATTGCTACACTCTTTGCTCACGATATTTGGTGGGCCGCCTTGTTAGTCCTGTTTTGCAGCATGTTAGCGCCCTTATTCAAAAAACTATTGTTGTTGTATGTTCTGTTAGGCATTAAGTGCACATGGTCGAAACCACCATTAGCTCGGGCGTTTTCCTGGTATCAACATCTTGATAGCTGGGCCATGCTAGAGGTCTATATGCTAGGTGTTTTAGTTTCAGTTGTTAAACTCATTGACCTGGCCGCTATCCAGTTTGGGCTTGGCTTAGTCTGTTTTATTGCACTGATGATTTGCTCAATGGCTACAGGTGTCGTACTTGACCACCATTTAATCTGGCATAAGCTGGAGCAATTTCCTAACCAACCAAAGGCGGCAGGATAAAATGCACCACTCTGTAATAACAGCAAAAGAAGCTGGCTGGCTGGTTTGTTCTACTTGCCACAAACTCTCTCGACCTGTGTCTCATGCTCAACACTTGCGTTGTCCCCGCTGTCATACCCGTCTTCATTGGCGAACGCCAAACAGTTTAGCCTATGCCTGGGCATTCACATTGGCGGCTTTTATTATGTTCATTCCTGCCAACATGTACCCTATTACCCACATCAATTTTTTTGGTGCAGGCCAGGCAGACACTATTCTTTCTGGGGTAATTGAGTTAGCTAAAGCAGGTATGATTCCGATAGCCGCTGTTGTTTTTATTGCCAGCATCGCAGTCCCTTTATTGAAACTTGCTGGACTGATTATACTTCTATTGTCTGTTCAATTTCGTTGGGCAATGAGTGTTCGGCAACGCACACTGATGTACCGTTTTATTGAGTGGATTGGTCGTTGGTCCATGTTGGACTTATTTGTGATAGCCACACTGGTGGCATTGGTTAAATTAGGTAATATCGCCACGATTGAAGCCGGTATTGGTGCCAGTGCATTTGGTGCAGTTGTTGTACTTACCATGTTAGCAGCCCATGTCTTTGATCCAAGACTCATGTGGGATAATGCAGCCCTGCCTGAGAGTGCAGCCGAAATTGAAGAGGATTGACTTTGAGTCAAGAAACACCTGAAAGCCCTGAAACAGCAGAAGTACTACCTCCTCCCGAAGACCAGCTGTCATTGGCTGAAGTCGATATTAAGCCACGTCGAGCTCTTTCGATGATTTGGCTACTTCCCTTTATTGCCGCATTAATTGGTGCATGGCTGATCTATAAAGGCATTTCAGAGGCAGGCATTGAAGCCACTATTTTCTTTAAGAGTGGCGAGGGCATTGTGCCCAATAAAACACAAGTCGTGTATCGCGGCCTGCAAGTTGGTATTGTTAAAAAAGTGTCCATCACTCCCGATTTACAAGGTGTAAACGCCACTGTAGAGCTAAAACCGCAAGCTGAAGCACTATTACGAAAAACATCTAAATTTTGGTTGGTAAAACCACGCATTTCTGTAGCTGAAATTTCTGGCTTGGAAACATTAGTTTCGGGTAATTATATTGATGTACAACAGGGAGAAGGCAACCCCCAATACCACTTTAACGCATTAGAAAATCCACCCCCTGTTGACCCTGATACCCCAGGCCTGCACCTTACCCTACAAACAAAAGATTTAGGCTCACTTGAGCGTGGTAGCCCCGTGTTTTTCAAAAAAATCCAAGTGGGTCAAGTGACTGATTACACTTTATCTAAAGATAATAAGAACGTTAATGTCCGTATTATTATTTCACCTAAACATCAGCACTTGGTTCAAAAAAATAGTCGCTTTTGGAATGCCAGCGGTGTCAGCGTAAAGGGGAATTTATCAGGATTTAAATTCAGAACAGGCTCTTTAACCTCTATTCTCAGCGGCGGTATTGCCTTTTTTAACCCTGATACAGAAAAAACTATTAAACCAGCCAAAAGTGGTGACTTATTTACCTTATTTGACGATTTTGATGCCGCCGACATAGGCATACGCGCAAAAATTCATTTTTCCTCAGGACAATTTTTAACAGAAGGTCAAACAAAAGTCGTGTTTGAAGGACTCACCATTGGTGTAGTCAAACGGGTCAAAGTCAATAAAGACCTGAAAGGTGTTACTGCCACAATTTTATTTGATCCACGGGCAGAGCCTGCACTAATAGAAGGCACGCAATTTTGGCTAGTAAAACCAAAAATTAGTCTGGCAGAAGTCACAGGTCTGGATACTTTAATTAGTGGTAACTACATTGCTGTTCGCCTGGGCGATTTAGAGCAAAGTAAACCCCAACGGGTTTTCACTGCATTAGCAGGCCCCCCACCTCTGCCTCTTCATGAGCCGGGTTTGCACCTAACACTTGTGAGTGAAAGTCTTAGCTCTGTTGAGGTGGGAAGCCCCGTCTATTATAAAAAAATACCTGTCGGCAGCGTCCAAAGTTACGCATTTACCGAAAACAATAAACAGGTCAGTATCAATATTTTTATTAAACCAGAATACGCCGACTTAGTACGAACCAATTCGCGCTTTTGGAATGCCAGCGGCGTCAGTATCAGTGGAAACCTGTCGGGTATTAAAGTCCATACTGAGTCTATTACTTCCTTACTCACCGGCGGCATTGCATTTTATACCCCACCAGGACGCTATCGTTTAGCCAAAAATAGTGATCAATTTAATCTATATAATAATTATGATGATGCGCATCAAACAGGTATACCTATCAGCATATCATTTCCTAGCGGAGAAGGATTACGGGAAGGTACGCCTATAAAGTACGAAGGTGTTGAAGTGGGTAAAGTAACGCGTCTGCGACTTAATGCTAAAGAACCTGGTGTTATTGTCAAAGCACTGATCACCCAAGGTGGTTACCGCCTTGCACAGGAAGGCACCCAGTTTTGGATTGTCAAAGCACAGTTGGGACTGGCTAAAACACAACACTTAGAAACCCTAATTTCAGGACAATATATTCAAGCCAAGCCTGCCACAAAAAAAGGTAAACGACAGTATGTATTCAAAGGTTTGCTCAACGCACCAATGATCAAAGCTACCTCAGCACCAGGCTTAAAAATCACACTCACAGCTCCCCGTTTGGGTTCAATAAAAGAAGGGGTTAAGGTCTTTTATCGGGATATACCGGTTGGCTCAGTGACAGGTTTTGAACTCGCCCCTACAGCCAATAAAGTTCACATTTATCTTAATATCGAAAACCGCTATCGACACTTAGTAAGACAGCATACCCGTTTCTGGAATACCAGCGGCATTGGTTTTGACTTCTCACTGTTTGGTGGGGCAAAACTAAAAACTGACTCGCTAGAGTCTATAATTGAAGGGGGTATTGCCTTTGCAACCCCTAATAACCATAACATGGGTGGATTAGTTAGGCCATTTACTAAGTTTAGGCTGCACGCAGAACCCCTTGATGAGTGGTTACAGTGGGCTCCCAAAATTCCACTTTAACCATTAACACGCCCAGTGTAGAGTATTTTATAGCTACTATATTATAGCCACTAAAAGCACCAAAGACGGTTGCTCTTGCAACCGCCTTTAGAGTTATTTGTAGAGCAACTGCGCTTTAACTCCCCATACTAAAGAAGAGATTTATAGCTTCACAGAGAGACTCTTTAGTGAGGGGCATATTTTAGCTGGCGCTGCAGCAACAGACATAAGCCAAGTAACATCAAGCCTAATCCACCAGGTACAGGCATGGGGGTAGGATCTGGCTCGCCTCCTGGTGAAAATGCCGTTAATATCCGTATACTGTCACCTGGTGAGCTGGCCGTAAAGTTAATGAGTGCACGATGGGTTAGTACTGGATCAATGGCAACTGAATCAGCCGATTCTAGACCCCGGGCAGAGGGGCTTAAATAGTTTGCTGAAACATTCGCCAAAAAATCACTCGCCGCCAAAGTCGCTGTTTTTGTCATGATAGCTAAAATAGGTGCATCAAAATCCACATAACCGATCATCCGCTGTGAAGATGCAGGATCAAATACCACATAATGGCTGGCTACTTCAGTTCCCGTTGGCAAGGTTGCTGAAGGACCTATATCGACCGCTAAAGGTGCAGGTATAATAATATTTTGGTCTTCATCAAAACCATACAGGTTAGGATCATTAAAGTTATCATCACCAACATCGCCTATTGGTGGTATGAGTTTTATAAATATTCCTCCTGCTGTTGCTGCACTTCCTCCTGTTACATCTCCCGCTATGATAACTGCCTGTGCACTATTTAACCCAACAACAAAACAGCATACACCGTATATTATATGTCGAGCCATTATTAACATTTTGGCTCTATATGGATTCCTAGGGGGTTATATCAATAGCTCTATTAGATCATTAAGTAAGCTTTTTCCTCGGCACTTTATATTGTACACAAACTCAAATAATGCTAAATAAAAAGGTAGTTTTTCTTGAGAAATACCTCGATGAGGTCTTAACCATGAGCGTAGTAATGACTGTACTGGTCAACCCAAACTGGACACATTTAGTTGAGAATTTTCAAACTCAACGGGCGACAAATCACCATTGGCAGAATGCAGTCGCTCTAAGTTGTAGTACTTCATATACGCAGCCACATCTTGTTTCATAAATTCCCTTGTTGGCTGACTCACCTTAAAAAGCCAATCGTGTTTTAAGCTACCAAAGAAACGTTCTACAACGGCATTATCCCAACAAGCACCCACATCACCCATACTGGCTCGGATATTATAGCTCGATAACAGCTTACGATATCGCTTGCTGGTATACTGTGAGCCACGATCACTGTGAAATACAAGGCCTTTAGGCGGTTGGCGCAGGTTATAGGCTTTCATTAATGCTTTGCATACCAGATCAGTTGTCATCTGTTTATCGATATGCCAGCCAACAATTCGACGAGAGTATAAGTCCATCACCACAGCCAAATACATCCAACCTTCACCTGTCTTTAAATAAGTGATGTCGCCTGCCCAAACTTGGTTGGCTGCCGTTGGGTTAAAGTTCAGGTTTAACAAATTATCGACCACTGAATCAGAATGCTTACGCTTAGTTGTGATCTTGTAAGCCACTCGTTGTGTTACTTTTAGGCGTAACCAGTGCATGATCTTGCGAACCTGATAGCGACCAATTCGATAGCCTTCTTTACGCAATCGCTTCACCATTTCACGATTCCCTAGACTGCCTCGGCTTTGTCTAAACAACTTTCGTATACGGCAATATAGTTTCAAGGTATCAAGGCTAATCACCGCTGTAGGACGTTTGAGCCAATCGTAATAGCCTGATTTACTCACGCCCATCACACGACATAACAATGCCACCGGGAAATGCTTCGATTGTTTTTTAATGAAGCGGAATTTTACTTCATTTCTTTCGCAAAGAAGGCACTTGCCTTTTTTAAAATTTCTTTCTCCATGCGTAACGCTTTGTTTTCTCTACGCAAGCGTTTCAGTTCATCTCGTTCAGACTCCTCTAAGGCGATGCCCTTCTGCTGGGTTTCGTATTTTTCTTTCCACTTGTAAAGCAAACTAGTAGCAAGGCCTAGTGACTTTGCTGCATCAGCAACACTGTAGCCTTGCTCTAGCACCATCAAAACAGCTTCATCCTTAAATGACTGCGGATAGCTCTTATGGGATTTTTTCAGACTCATATAGACCTCTTAATTTATTGACAGTATTGTCTCAAAATTAAGTGTCCGATGGGATTAGACCAGAACAT
>NZ_AUAF01000070.1 GCF_000428585.1 Zooshikella ganghwensis DSM 15267
TTTCAAATCTGCTCATGTGTCTTTCCTTTACTCAGTTATGGGGATAACCAAGTAAACGAATACCATGAGCAGATCATTCAGGCATAGCCTTTCGCTGACGATGACCACGCCCATAGGACGTGGTTTTTATTTATTAATAAAAAACCTTCAGCCAAACGTACCAATAACCCCATTTGCCCTGCCGCATGTCCAGGCAAAAACACCAAATACAGTGCCTTATCACCAAATAAATCATATGCTTGAAGACCAAGAGATCCTGTTGTTAATCCCAAAACATTAGCCAGATCCAAAGGGAAATGATTGATCATTGTTAAACTTAAATCTTCAGCATAAGACAACTGTTGTGGTGTTAATAAACCTTGCAAATATCCTTTGCGAATACGATTAAAACGGTTAGCCTGTGTCATAAAATGATGGGCATCAGGATGACAATAAACCTTTGCCTCATTAAATTCACAAACACCTGCGATGTGGTCCGCATGAAAATGTGACAACACAACATGGTTTATAGCTTCTGGTTTAATCGCTAACTGTGCAAGCTGTGATACCAGCGTTTCTGTCTCTGATAACGAACACGGTGTCACTAAAGCATAAACACGTTCAGGAAAATGTCGAGTACACTGCATGAAGCGTTGATGATAGCCAGTATCAAAAAGTATATAGCCCTGTTGCGGGTGATTAATTAATGCCACCCCGGCAGGAAAAGCTTTTGGGGCCCAGCCTAACCCTGGTTTCACCATAAAACCAGGGTGAACACAATGACCGACTTCAAACAGCCTGATGCTGATACCACTGGGCATAACGCTGAATTCCTTCTTTAATCGATACTTGGGGCTGATAACCCAATTGATTTTTGGCCTTCGTAATATCAAGCGTCTGATGATAATGAAAAAGCGCTGCGGTATAACAGGTTAATTTGGGCTCAGGTAATGTGGGCAGCTTTTGACAACACCATTCATTCATACGAATAATGGGCGCAATCAATGGATAGGGTAGTGTTTTAATCTGTACAGTTTGCTGCAGTGTTGAAAATAAATTCTGTAAAACGGTTTGCATAGGCATCGGTTCATCATTGGTAATATTAAATACCGATTTGGATGCAACAGGCTGTTCTGCTGATAATAAGGCGGCATCAGCGACATTGTCCACATAAGTCAAGTCAACAATAGGATTTCGTCCTGAAGGCAACCACAATATCCCATGACGAATAACCGCTAAAATACGTGGCAAAATCGCTTGATCATAAGGGCCAAAAATTCCTCGTGGCCTTAAAATAACACTATTTAATGTACTATTAAGCACCTTTTTTTCTGCCCACGCTTTTGTTTGTGCATAGTCATTACAAAATACAGGTCCCAAGGGTTCCTCTTCTTTTATCATCATTTTATCTTGAAAATTAAAGTAAACACTTGGCGTAGAAATATGTACAAATCGCTTAACCTTATTTTGTGTTGCAGCTTGCAGGATATTTTCTGTACCCTCTACATTACTCAATACAAAATCTCGATGCTTACCCCAAGGACTCGATAATGCCGCACAATGAATGACCACATCAATATCCTGGCAAGCGTCAAGCAATAACGCTTGCTGTTGTAAATCAGCACAAACAAATTCACTGTGTGTACTGCTGGCAAGCTGCTTGCCAATGACTTGATTTCGACCTAAAAAGCGAATGGAATGTTGAGTATGGTATTTTCGGACAATAGCTTGTCCCAGCATACCCGTGCCTCCAGTCACTAATAATTTCATAACTGCAATACACCTAAACCTAATGACAGTCCTGCTGCTGAGCCAAATAGCAGCACGTTTGTTTCTGCAGGAGGTTGCTGATGAACCAATAAATTATGTAAAGCAATCGGGATCGATGCCGCAATTTGGTTGCCCATGGTCGCAAAGATATTAATGACTTTATCCTGCGCAAAACCAAGGCGTTGTGTTAAATGTGCCAACCCAGCATAACTGGCCTGATTAGGAACAATATAATCAATATCAACCATGGTTAAACCGGCTTTGCTAAGGCCTTGTTTAATAAATTCTGGTGCCAGTTTAGAAACCAGTTTATAAAGTGCTTTACCCTGCATTTCAAAAAAGCACCCTGAAGCGACAGCTTCCATATCATAACGAGCAGGATGCAACCCACTACCTCCCGAACGAATCTGGCACAAGTTATAGCCTTCAGGAAAGGTTTGAAACAGGCTTGACGTTAACCCACCTGCTGATGAAGATGCCTCTAAAATAAAAGCCGCCGCACCATCTGCAAATAAAGTGGCCGTTTCAGCTTTGGTATCCGTCACCCCCACCTTCGCAACTTCACTTGAAATAATCATCACTCGCTGATAGCGCCCACATTGTAATGCACAATGACACATCTCCAGCGCAGTTAAAAAAGACAAACAACTGGCATTCACATCCATACTGGCTACAGGGGTTTCAGCCCCCAGCTCATTAAGAATTCCTGCCGCATTGTAGGGTAACGCCTGATGACTGGTCCCACTGGCACAAACCAGCAAATCCAGTTCTTCTAGTGCCATACTTGCTTGCCTTAGTGCCTTTTTCCCCGCCATAGCCCCCATATAGAGTGCGGTTTCATGGGATGCTGCATAATGCCGGTAATCAACGCCATAACGTTGCCGACATGTACCTGGAGTCAAGCGCAAACGTTGATCCAACACTTCTGCGGAAATAGTTTGCTCTGGAAGGTAGCAGGCACTTGTCCTGATCGTGAATGACATGTCAGCCCTCGCTTTACTGCTTTAGTACGTCAGTCTTTAGACATTTATATACACACTCGTTGTGATCACAAAAGCCATCGAGCCAATCTGTAAATAGTTAGAATAATAAATGTCCTTCAACCACTACTCATGGTGAAACCACTATGCTTATAGACCATAACTCCCCATTATATCCAGTTTTGATAAAGCCAGATTAAAATAGGTGACTCGATGTATTATTAAACACTACTTAAAAATAATCCTAAAAAAAACCTGCTCAAAGAGCAGGCTATTATAAGCTTCAATATCCAGTTTTTTACCAAAAATAAATAAGCATTTAATACAAATTAATCATTTATATTTTTCCTTTTTTGTTTTTCTCGCTGAATGTTACGGCATAACCTACCAAACTGCTTGTCACGTTGATGCTGCTGAGCGATAGTTTCAGCATTCCTTTGCTGCTCTTTAAGCAATTTCCGATAATTTTTCCAGCGACGCGGGTCTAGCTGATTTGTGGTTAAAGCTTGCTGAATAGCACAGCCTGGTTCATTTTCGTGAGTACAATTACTAAATCGACAATTATTGATGAGTACTTCAACATCAGCGAATACACTTTGTACTCCCTCTTCACATGAAAGTAACTGAAGCTCTCGCATCCCTGGTGTATCAATTAACAAGCCCCCACTATCCATCACATAGAGTGTTCTTGCTGTCGTGGTATGACGTCCCTTAGCATCATCTTCACGAATTGTCTGGGTTAGAGCCTGTTGCTGACATAAACTGTTTATCAGTGTCGATTTACCTACACCTGATGATCCTACCAAGGCCACGGTTTGACCTACCTTACACCATGCCTGCAGCCCCTGTAACTGTAATGGATCTCGAGCATCACAGACTTCAACCATAAGGCCAGGCTGAAGCGTTCGCGCCTGGGCGACAAAATCATCAACACCAGCACACTGGTCTGACTTGGTCAAGACAAGAACAGGTGTAACCCGCGCCTCGGATGCTAATACCAAATAGCGCTCAAGCCGTGAAATATTAAAATCCTGATTACAGGAAGAAACGATAAATAGCGTATCAATATTGCACACAATAGGTTGCACAGCCACTTGTTCACCAACCGCTTTACGCGCAATGAGTGACAGGCGAGACAGCCGCCGTAACGGTCTGGCATTATCCTGTAAAAGAGTGGACTCAAATAACAGCCAATCCCCCACAGCCAGTGGTTGCAGCTTTGTACATAATTGCGCATCGATAGAAAACGACGCATCAGGTATTAGCACTTGGATATGTGAGCGATGGATAGCCACAACCCGGGCTGCTATCGTTGAAGACAATTCATCAAGTGTTAATTGTTGCTGAAAAAAAGGTTTCCAACCAAGTGTTAAATGATTGATAAACATAAGAGAAAAGCCTGATTAAAAATGACTTCTAGGGCTTCTCAATAGAAAACCCCGGCTAGAAATACCGGGCTATATAGGAGGAGTGTGTCAAACAACGAAAAACAACACCTGCGTTACCATCCAGATGTAGATTTTTGCTTACTTATAGGTCTGCTAGCTATTTACCACTGATTTTGCCTTTAGAGACATCTCATCCCATTAGCCCAGAATAATTTCATTACACTCATGTCTATCCTCCAGCGACTAAAAAGGGTTAATTTTTAAACTTGCTTACCCAAAAGGGCACACCAAGGGCGCATCTAAATATGCTCTGTTACATTACGTGGTGTATCTCTGGTTAGCAAGTATTTTTAAACGAATTCCTTGCGCAAAAAGCACAATCTAGTAAAGCAATAACAAAACTAAGACAACCTTAGCTGTATTTTATGGCTAATTTCCTACACACATCATTAACAATTATCACTTTGATCATCCCTGCAATTCATGGATCATAACATCCGATGATGGCTGGCAGCATGAAGCTTAAGGGAGCTAAAGCGTATGGATGCGTCAGGGACTTTCCAGCCATTGCTTGTGTGACGACCTAAGGATCTGGGTCTAGGGATGGGCTCAATGGAATAGCCACCAGGATGGTGATAGAAAACCTGCTTTTTGCAGGTTTTTTTGTGTCTTTCAGTTGTTAAACCACAGGCATCAATACATCACTCGTGGCATATTCAACAAACTCATAGCTAATGCTATTTTCATCACGATAAAAGACACGCTGACCTTGCTTACCTACAGGTTCAACCAGATTTTCAATGCTATAGCCCCCTTGCGCTAATCGCTTCTGTAAGGTGGGTAAGCTATTGACAGCAAACCCCAAGCAAGCACTGTGCTCACCTACATTGTGAGGATAGTAAACTTCAACAACTGGACTTTGTAGTGCCAGACTACAGTGTCCATCCCCCACATGAACCCAGTACACAGAAACATTCTGAAATTCATATTGACCTCGAGCACGCATGGTCCAATGAGGGAAAGCAACTAATAAAAAGTGTACCGAGTGCTGTATATCATCCACCGTTATATTTGTGCTTTCAACATAGCTGATTGGTTCGCCTCCTCCCAACTGGCTATACCCTGTTGTCCCTCCCTGGCGACAATAGAGTAATTTACATGCTGTTGCTTTGTGGGATGCCACTGTTTAACACCCCCTTTCCAAAAACATCATGCCGTTACCCAATTTGATAGCGCGCTAACTGCTGCTGAATCATCAGCGCTTGTTGGTCCAGGTTTTCACTATGGGTAAATGCTTTATCTGCATTTTCAGCAGAGGTTGATGCTTCTTGCTGGATACGCTCTAAATTAGTATTCATTTCTGCAATGACATTAACCTGTTCTTCTGCTGCAGTTGCAACTTGGGTATTCATACTGTCAACATCCTGAACATCTTGGACCACCGAGTTGAATACATTTTGGGTTTGTACAGCATGTTCAACCCCCTGCTCAGACCGCTGACGGTTATCATTCATCGCCAGGACAACAGACGACAAACAGTTTTTAAAACCTGAAATTAATTCCTGAATTAACTGGGTGGAATCTTGAGTGCGCGATGCCAACGATCTGACTTCATCCGCAACCACTGCAAACCCCCGCCCTTTTTCACCAGCTCTTGCCGCTTCAATCGCGGCATTTAAGGCCAATAAGTTAGTTTGGGCGGAAATTTCATTGATCTCATGAATAAATTCCGCAATTTTCTGCATATTTTCGTCAAGCTGACTGATAGCACTGGAGACATCCACTAACTCACTTGCCAGTGACTGACTATGTTGCTGTAACTGGCCCACATACTGCTCTCCCCCACTGACCGCATTGACCATTTGTGATGTGCGATCCGCTGTTAAGCTGGCATTTCTGGCTACATCCTGAGCTGTACTTTGCAACTCTTGCATTGCCGTAACCAGCTGCTCTACTTCATGATCATGGGCAGATAAAGCATCACTGGTTGTTTTGGATTCCTGTCGCAGAGCATTAGCCTCAGTTAACAATGTCTCCACCGACTGGAAGAGGCTGCCGATCATCTTTTGCAGTGACTGCACAACACTATTAAATGAACCTGTCAGCACCCCAATCTCATCCTGGGTCACTACCTGCATTTGCTGTTGCAAGTCCCCTTGCTCAACAGCTTTCATCACCTTAACCATAGCTTTTACGGGCTGCGTAATTCGTCGCACCCACCACAGGCTCCCAGCCATGACCAGCACTAATAACAGCCCAAAAGCTATCCCATTAACCCTGACACTGGACCAAAATTCATTACGAATATCATCAATATATTCTCCCGTACCAATCACCCATCCCCAGGGTTCAAAAAGTTGTGCATAAGAAATTTTTGGAAAAAACTGTTCCCCTTCTCCCGCACGATGCCACTGATACTCAAACCAGTCACCGCCCGTTAATGCGACACGTGTTGCTTCTACCACTACGGGAACACCATCCGGATCCTTCAGGTTAGACATATCCTTACCCTGTAAATCAGTGTTTAATGGATGCATCACCATTCGGTTACTCGTATCATTTATCCAAAAATAATTTCCCTGGCCATAACGCATCGCTCGAATAGCCGATAACGCACTTTGTTTAGCTTGAGCCTCACCCAGCTCTGTTCTTTGTTGGTAATAATGTTGAGAAATAGCATGCACAGACTCAACAAGGGTTTTCACTTGCAGTGCACGTTGCAGGGTCATTTGTTGGTATTGGTGATAGTAGCTGTAAACCTGAAGCGCAATAGTGGTCAGCGCAAAAAGCGAAAGTATAAATGTTAGCTTGACTGCGATTCCTATTCGCACATCCATTGCTTACTCCTTTAAGCCTATCAGTAAACATCGTTAAGATTAGGAGATAGCTTACAGGACAACAAACAGCCATTTATGCGAATAAGCAATCAATAATAGTCTTATACTTCAGTCTTAGTATATGAGCAGCAAACTTACTCAAGTTATACCCTTCACGAATCAATTTTATGTGCGCTGTCCATAGCGCTCACCCTAACGGACCAGCGAAGCTGTTCTAATGTGTTCTCGACACATTAGAAGGGTTTGTTGTCAGCGTTCTTGACCATCCAAGGATGGTGGGAATGCAGTTTATGCATAATGATATGGATGTCATATAGTAGAGCAATGCAGGCGCTATTGCCGAGGAGCATTTAACGACCACCACAGTCACTTATTTCTATAAGCGCCTGTGACTTCATCACTTGACGGCCGCACCCTTGTGCCCTTGGGGTATAAAAGTCCTTCGCTTTGGGTATATGAAAAAAAACCACAACATGTAAGTTGTGGTTTTGTAGAGGGTATTTAAAAGAAATCAACAATACGACATGTTTATTTCATTAAATATTTACTTTTCAACACGCCATTTTGTCCCTTCTCGGCTATCTTCTAATACCACGCTCATTGCTTGAAGCTGATCTCTTATTTCATCCGCCTTAGCAAAATCACGTTGTTTACGCGCCGCATTTCGCTGTGCAATTAAGTTCTCTACCTGCTGCGGATCAACATCAGATGTTTGCTGCTGAAAAAATGCCTCTGGGTCCTGCTGAAGCAGGCCAAGCACATCACCCAATGCTTTCATTTCAGCCGCAATCTGTGCCGCCTGGTCAGGCTGAGCTGCTTTATTACGGTTGATTTCTCGAACCATATCAAACAACACGGCCAACGCTTCTGGCGTATTAAAATCATCATCCATCGCCGCATAAAAACGCGAGCTAAACTCACTCTCTGGTGCTTGAGGTAAAGTAAGTCCTCGCAAGCTATGGTAAAAGCGTTCAAGGCTTGCTCCAGCTTCTTTTAAGCTTTCAAGACTATAATTTATGGGACTACGATAATGGCTCGCTAGCAAGAAGTAACGCACGACTTCTGCCGGGAAATCAGCCAACACATCACGTATGGTGAAAAAGTTGCCTAATGATTTAGACATTTTTTCATCATTAATGCGCAGTGCACCGGCGTGCATCCAGACATTTGCGTACTTTTCACCCGTAGCCGCTTCGGACTGGGCTATTTCATTTTCATGGTGAGGGAATTTTAAATCTGGTCCCCCGCCATGAATATCAAAGGTATTGCCCAGGCAGCAAGTAGACATTGCAGAACACTCAATATGCCAGCCAGGCCGTCCTTTACCCCAAGGCGAATCCCAAGCTGGTTCACCGGGTTTTGCTGCTTTCCATAATACAAAGTCCAGCGGATTTTGCTTAGCTTCATCGACTTCGACCCGAGCACCCGAACGCAGCTCATCAAGCACTTTTCCGGATAACTGACCGTAGTCCGCAAATTTTTCTACAACATAGTAAACATCACCATTATCTGCCGCATAAGCCATGCCTTTATCGATCAAGGTTTGCACCATGGCGATAATCTGGTCGATATGCTCAGTTGCTTTTGGCTCCAGATTAGGTTTACCAATGCCTAACGCTGCAAAATCTTCATCCATAGCATCAGTAAAACGCTGCACTAATTGCTGCCAGTCTTCATTGGCTTCCTGAGCGCGACGAATGATTTTGTCATCAATGTCTGTGATATTGCGAATATAGTTAACCTCATAACCTTTGGCTTGCAAATAGCGGACAATGACATCAAAGGCTACAAATACGCGACCATGACCAAGGTGACAGTAGTCGTACACGGTCATGCCACAGACATACATACTGACTTTACCCGGTTGCAACGGTTTAAATTCAGACTTTTCACGGGTCAGTGTGTTATAAATCTTCAACACAGCTACTGTTTTCCTTTTTCTTATCCTGCTTCATTCGCAATTTTTGCCCAGGTATCCCGCAAGGTGATGGTTCGGTTAAAGACCAAACATTCTTCACCACCTGCTTTACTGTCTAAACAAAAGTACCCTTCTCGCTCAAACTGATAGGCTTGCCCAGGCTTGGCATCGGTTAAACTGGCTTCCAATCGGCATCCTGTCAGCACCTGCAACGAGTTTTTGTTGAGGAACTCTTTAAAGTCACGCTCTTTGTTGCTATCGGGGCTTGGCTCATCAAATAACCGATCGTAAAGTCTTACTTCGGCTGACAATGAGTGTGCTGCACTCACCCAATGAATAACCCCTTTCACTTTACGACCTTCAGGGTCCTTGCCCAGTGTTTCAGGGTCATATGTACAGCGTAATTCAATAATTTCACCAGCATCATTTTTAATGACTTCATCACAGCGAATAACATACGCATTACGCAGGCGAACTTCTTTACCCAACACTAAACGTTTAAATTTCTTGTTGGCTTCTTCTTTAAAGTCTTCTTCATCAATGTAAAGCTCACGGGCAAATGGCAAAGTCCGAGTTCCCATCGATTCATCTTGAGGATGCACAGGAGCTGTTAACTGTTCAACCTGTTCTTCTGGGTAGTTAGTGAGCACAATTTTTAAGGGGCGTAACACGCCCATTGCTCTTGGAGCATGTTTATTTAAGTCATCCCGCAGGGCATGCTCTAACATGCTCACATCAACCACACCCTCACTTTTAGTGACCCCTGTTGCTTCGCAAAAATTTCGGATGGCACGTGGTGTAAAGCCCCGACGACGCATTCCTGCAATGGTTGGCATACGGGGATCATCCCAGCCATCAACCACTTGCTCATCAACCAATTGCTTTAATTTACGCTTACTGGTGACAGTGTAATTCACATTCAGCCGCGCAAATTCAATCTGTTGAGGGTGACAAGGCACATCCAATTGATCCAAAAACCAGTCATACAGTGGGCGATGATCTTCAAACTCCAGGGTACAAACCGAGTGAGTAATCCCTTCAATAGCATCCGACAAGCCATGAGCAAAATCATACATGGGATATACACACCACTCATCGCCTGTTTGGTGATGCGCTACTTTACGAATACGATAAATAATAGGGTCACGCATATTCATGTTGGGCGAGGCCATATCAATTTTGGCCCGAAGTGCATGTTCACCTTCAGCAAACTCACCACGACGCATCCGCTCAAACAAGTCCAGATTTTCTTCAACAGAACGTTCACGATAAGGGCTATTCTTACCTGGCTCTGTCAACGTGCCACGATATGCTCTGGCTTGTTCAGCATTGAGTGAGCAAACATAAGCCTTGCCTTTATTAATCAGCTCAACCGCATAATCATACAGAGCCTGAAAATAACTAGACGTGTAACGAACATCGCCATTCCACTGAAAGCCTAACCAGCGCACATCTTCTTGAATGGCCTCGATAAATTCCTGGCTTTCTTTCTCGGGGTTAGTGTCATCAAAACGCAAGTTACAGATGCCACCATTCTGCTCCGCTAGAGTAAAGTTCAAACAAATTGACTTAGCATGGCCAATATGCAAATAACCATTAGGTTCTGGTGGAAAACGTGTGTGAACCTGACCATTATTTTTATTGTTTTTTAGGTCTTCACTGATAATTTGCTGAATAAAGTTATTCGGACGTGTTGTTTCTTGATGATCCATACTTGCTTACTGTAAACCCGTCAAATAAATACACAATATCCCTCCCCTCATACGACACATGGCGGTAACTAAGAGAAAAACCCACGTCGCGGCAGGATAATCTCAGACAAACACCACGCTTTCACATCTATTCCTACACATTAGCATAGGCCAGTGTTTACCCAGCGGGGAGGCGTAGTTTGCGGAGCAATAGGTAAAGGCGCTATTATAGCGCCCTTTTCATGCTGTGATAAACCTAACTGAAGTCTATCTTGTCATGCTACAGTGATAAACGATGACTGTATAGGTTTTCCACCTTTCATAATGAACGCTTGTTACTGGCTTATAACGGTAAAGCGTCAAGGTAGAAAACACAGCAGATATTGATCTAATTAACATAACCCAACAAGGCGATAGCATGGTTATTTTGCACACCAACTTTGGCGATATCAAAATTCAACTCAACCATGAAAAAGCACCTAAAACAGCGGCTAACTTTGAAGCATACGTAAAGAATGGACATTACGATAACACTATTTTCCATCGTGTTATTGATAACTTCATGATTCAGGGTGGTGGCTTTGCTCCTGGCATGCAAGAAAAAGACACTAATGCGCCTATCGAAAATGAAGCAGATAACGGTCTGGAAAACAAGATTGGTTCCATTGCCATGGCACGGACTCAAGATCCCCACTCAGCTTCAGCACAATTTTTTATCAATGTAGCTGACAATGACTTTCTAAACTTCCGCTCTAAGACGATTGAAGGCTGGGGTTATGCGGTATTTGGTGAAGTGGTTGAAGGGATGGATGTGGTCAACCGCATTAAAGCCGTTAAAACCACAAGTGTTGGCTTTCACGCAGATGTACCTGCTGAAGAAGTTATCATTGAGTCCGCTGAACTGGTAGAAGCCTAATCACCATGTCTGTGCTGTTTATCTCTGACTTGCATTTGCAGGCAAAACGTCCCGACCTGACAGCCGCGTTTGCACAATTTTTAATTGAGCAAGCTCCACAAGCTGAATCACTGTACATTTTAGGTGATCTATTTGATGCCTGGTTGGGTGACGATGCAATGGATGACCTGCAACAAACAGTGGCAAGTCAAATACGACAGCTGATTAATAGTGGCACCGCCGTGTATTTCATGCACGGCAATCGCGACTTTCTGATCGGCGAAGACTTTGCTGCACAGACAGGTGTTCAGTTATTAAAAGATCCCTGTGTTATCACCCTGGGTGATCAGCCTGTGTTGTTGTCTCATGGTGATCAACTATGTACAGCAGATAAAGACTATATGGCCTTCCGCCACTATATTCGTAATCCTGCCACTATACAGAAGCTGTTATCACTATCAGTGGCAGAGCGAATTGCCATGGCAGAAAACATTCGGAACCAAAGCCAAGCGGCCAATCAGGCCAAAACCGATGAGATCATGGATGTCACACCGGCAGAAGTTGAGAAGCTAATGACGGAACATGATGTTAAGTGTTTTATTCATGGTCATACCCATCGTCCGGCAATTCACACCCTAACCATCAATCAACAACCCGCACAGCGTATTGTGTTGGGTGATTGGGACAAAAAAGGCTGGATGCTGCATTGGGATGAGTCAGCTGGATTCAGCTTGACGGAATTTCCTCTTTAGCCCGTTTTCTGTTTAAGCAAAGCCAAACTTCCCCTTCATGTAACTTAGTGTACTCATGAAGGGGATGTATTTTTTTAACACGTTAAGCTTTAGGTTGTGGCAAACCACTATGAAAACGGAATTCTGTATCAGAGCTTAAGATTAATGTCTTTTCCATTTCAGCAAAAAATGATATTCGCTCCACAATCGGCTCTTCACTATATTGCATGGCTAAACGTAAATAATCCTGAAAATGACGATGCTCGGATTTGAGTAAAGAGCAATAAAATTTATTTAATGTTTCGTCTAAATGTGGAGCTAATGCCGCAAAGCGCTCACAAGAACGAGCTTCAATAAACGCACCAATAATCAAGATATCCACTAATGTAGCAGGCTCATGGGTTCTCACACCTGATCGCAGTGCACTGGCATAACGTGCAGGTCCCAGTTTTTGATAGACAACACTTCTAGCCTGCATAATGGCAAATACTTGCTCAAAATGCCTCAATTCTTCCCGTGCCAAACGCGACATTTTATATTGTAAGTCGACATGTTCTGGATACCTGAACATAAGCCTTAATGCAGTCGAAGCCGCTTTTTTTTCACAGTTTGCATGATCAATTAATAGAATTTCCGGCTCATCAAGTGCTGCCTGTATCCACTCCTCCGGCGTTTTACACAACAAAAAATCATCGAGTTCAGGTAATGGCTGCATGGCGATAATCAACTTATTTATAAGTAACCAACAAAGCATCGGATTATAGCGAATTGCAATAACCAAGCATATATACCTTTCAACTCAATAATATACCCAATACGAATGGTTTTTAGGTGCGGCCATCGAGTGACGAAGTCCCATGAGCCTATATTAATAGGTGATTGGGGTGAGGGGTGAGGGGTGAGGGGTGAGGAGTGAAGATAACAAAACCTAGAAATCATTCGTGAAGGGTATATTCACCAGGCGAATGCCTATTCAATACATGCGGCTGAATACAGATACAGTGAGTGACACAACATAAATCAACGCCTGACTAACCAAAGTTTTGGACTAAACTAGTTAAGGATCGTGAATACGCATTACCACTTAATTGGTAAAATTTACTTCAAGGTATTATCATGAAAGTCACCTTTATATTCCCATTTATACTATCATGCTTTTATTTAATGCCCACTATAGCTCATAGTGCCGAAAAGCTTACAATTGTCGCTACTGAGTACGAACCTTTTACCAGCTCAAAAGCAAAGCATAATGGTTTTGTTAACCGTGTAATAAAAGCGGCATTTGAAAAAAAAGGCTATGATGTTCAATTTAAATATCGTCCGTGGAAACGTGCACTGATAGAAGGCCATGATAAATTTGATGGTGTTTCTTTCTCATTCACTAATAAAGAACGAGAAGAAGAATATCTCTTTAGCGTACCCATTTCTGAACACCGAGAAGTTTTATTTCACTTAAAAAAAACAAATATTCCAGACTGGAACACACTTGAAGAACTCAAAGATTTCAAGTTCGCGCTCACAAGGGGTTACACCTATACGGAAGAACTTTGGGATTTAGTCGACAAAAAAGTAATTAACTCAGATATTATCGCTTCTGACATTAGTAACTTTAAAAAGCTAGCAGCAGGAAAAGTAGATATTTTCCCTATGGACGAAATTACTGGGTGGAGAATAGTATCTTCTGAACTACCTGTAGCTAAAGATACTCTCACCATTCACAACAAGCCTTTACGCTCAACTACAGGTCATCTTATTATTTCCAAGAAACATAAAAAGAGCGCTGAATTAATAAAGGCATTCAATGAAGGCGTTAAGGAATTAAAGGATTCTAAAGTATATGATGATTTCCTAAGCGATCTATACAAAGGTATTTTTTAAAACTCTATGATTAGGCTATTCTCAGTTAGTTTAATTTTTATATTTTTAAACGCTTTTTGTGAAGAAACAGAGTCAGTTACAGATACAACTAAAACCGTATCCATTACTTCTGGCGAGTGGCCTCCCTATACATCACATGATCTAGAGGGAGGAGGCGTTTTCACTAAGATAATAACTCAAGCCTTTTCATTAGAAGGCTATTCTGTAGATATCAAGTATTATCCATGGCAACGAAGTTATTTTCTTACCGCAGATGGTCAAGCAGATGCATCCCTTGCCTGGGCACCAACAGATGACAGAAAAAAAGACTTTATATTTAGTGATCCAGTAACATTCTCAACAAAAGTTTTCTTTCATCTAAAAGCATTTAAGTTTAACTGGAACTCACTTAATGACGTAAGGCATTTAAGAACTATTGCCACAAAAAAATATACCTATGGGAATGAATTTGACTTAGCAGCCAAACAAAATCAAATGAATATTATTTATTCAAATAATGATGAGCAAAAGTTTAGAATGCTTTTAGCAGGCAGAGCTGATTTGGTACCTATGGAAAAACTGGTTGGTCTTTTTTTAATCAAGAATAAATTTACTGTGCGTCAAGCGTCTCGAATAACTTATCATAATAAACCATTACAAAACACACCCATATGTGTTGCATTTTCTAAGAAAATAAACAGCGAGCGACTGACTACGTTATTGCAAGCCTTCAATGAAGGCTTGGCCAAACTTAAGGAAAGCGGACAGTATGATAAAATTTTGGAAGATTTATAATGGATAACCGTATATTTTTTAAGCCTTAAATGATTATTTTTTTTCCTGCACTAGTATCCATGGTCGAATCACCACAGCCCACAGTGAAGAATCCTGCTCATACCAGTTAGTAGCTTGCTGATCGGTTACTTTGGCAATTTTGCTTTCAGTCATCCAGGCTTCGATTTGTTTTTTATTATCCTGTGCTATCTGAGCAGCAACTTCAATTAAGTCTAGATTTTCATTAACAGCTATTACTTGCCCAGCAGCAAAATAAGGCTGTAAATCTTTCCACGCAATTGTCGATGTTTCAAGATTTAACTTCGCTTTGAGTAGTGTTTGATGCTCAGAGTCAGCCATTATATTACTCCAAGCTCTTTTAATCTTTCGTGTAAATACTCTCTTGCCGTATAACGCTCAGACAAGACAACATCCGGGTTAGGATGCAAAAACAAAGGTAAAGAAATACGAGATTTATCTCGACGACCACCTGTAGGGTTAATAACTCTATGCGTAGTTGAAGGAAAATAACCTTGTGACGCTTCTTGTAGCATATCACCGGTATTAATAATAAGCGTACCAAAGTCGCAAGGTACATCTAACCACTCACCATTACTTCCTTTTACTTGCAACCCAGGCTCATTGGCTGCGGGTAAAATAGTAAGTAAATTAATATCTTCATGGGCTGCCGCACGAATAGCACCTGGCTCTTCTTCCCCCGTTAATGGTGGATAATGTAAAACTCTCAGTAATGTATTGCGGCTATTTTCTATCATTTTAGATAATGGCATTGAATAGTGTTGCGCTATATCTGTTGGTGTATATGCTTCGACCCAGCTTAACAGTTCAGCTGCTAACGTGTTAGCCATTTGGTAATAGCTCATGGCTTCAGCTTTTAATGAGGCAGGAATTTGTCCCCATGGATAAATATGATAATACTCTTTAATATCTTTTACTTGATGACCTTTGGCGACCTCAGAAACGTCAGGTGGAAAATACCCATCCTGTGTCTCTGTGTTATAGCAATATTGGTGCTTTTCTTCACTGACAAAAAATGCGTACCAGTTTTTATAAATTGACTCGACAAGTGACTGAGAAATTGGATGGTTTTTGATGACACCAAACCCTGTATTTCTTAGTGACTCCACAAAGGATTGAGCACAATCATCGGCTAAATAATCAACAGTTTGTACTTGCATTATTATGACTCTATTGATACAAAACCATGACAGTTTAGCCAGCTATTGACCGATTGGCAACCAACCTCATTCTGTTAGTCACCACTATACGACTTATACGCTACGCTTGCCCTTTTCAGTGGTTATAAATCATTTTACCTTACACATGTCACAAAAATTGTATTTATACCCATCACGAATGATTTCGAGGTTTTGTTATCGTCACTCCTCACCCCAAGCACCTATTAATATAGGCTCATAGGACTTCGTCACTTGATGGCCGCACCTAAAAACCATTCGTATTGGGTATATATTAACTGACCTACTAGTCAAATAAAGCCCGATGTTATCTGAGCATGGCTGCCCCTCAAAATTATCACTGACATTTACTTGACAGATTTTTTTTACTCAACCATTTTTCTATTGAGCTACACTTATCTGTACTTTTAAATAGGGAGATTAAAGTATGACTTTTGATAGCGTTTTAGTTGTTGATAGCAAAGATTTGGCTAAGGATGGTGTTGATTCAAAGCTTAATTTTAATACACTGTTTCAAGTACCTAGACAGTATGTTGCTCAAGCAATCCAAATGTCACGTGTTTTTCAAGACGCCATTGACAGTAAAAATCTTGAGTTTAATTTTGAAAAAGCTTTGTCAATTGTCCAGCAGCATCCAGAAATGGCGGTTATTGGCACAGTAAATCAATCTATCGTTAAACAAGATAATCAAGTTTCTGCCATGGTGAGTGATGTCATGGCTTTACTGGATACTGTCGTAGGCGTTGCCCTTGATAAACAAAGTGCAACTTACAAGAAGTTTGAGAATACTATCGAACAAGGGTTTACTAATCTTAACGAGCAAAAAGATAGCAAG
This sequence comes from Zooshikella ganghwensis DSM 15267, assembly GCF_000428585.1. GTDB lineage: Bacteria > Pseudomonadota > Gammaproteobacteria > Pseudomonadales > Zooshikellaceae > Zooshikella > Zooshikella ganghwensis. Next base: position 16,873 of record NZ_AUAF01000070.1, read on the forward strand.
TGGATTTTCTGGAGCAAAGAAAGCGAACATAAAACGACGTATACTTACAATATTCTTTTTGCAGTAGCTAACCAGGAAACAGGTTCTGTAATGGCTGCAGCACCTATTGGCCTGACGATCACGGTTGATGTCGATAAAGAAAAAGTACTTTGGATAACCACCAAAGACAAACACAACTACTCTGTTAATGTTAAGTCAATTACTGTGGTTGAAGCCCTGAAAAGCTAACGTGACTGTAGAAATGCCATAGCCATCGCTATGGCATTTTTATATTTTAATTTAGTAGCTAAATTTATAAACATTAAAGCTAACCACCTCTTAATGAGAAACGCTAAGTTTCAGTGACGAGAATTTTTTATTAATAATATTTAAACTTAATAAATCAAACTCATTGCAACATGATCAATGAGTTCTCAATGTTACTCTTTATCAATCACACAAAGTGAATCCATTATGAATAATGTTATAATCAACCCAAATGATATGTCAGGTGACAGAGGTCATTTTAGTACTACCCTGAATGTTGGCCTATCTTACGTCAATCAAGGCGTTAACATGGTTAAAGCCTTCGATGATATTGTTTCGAAAAAAGAAGGCATTAATTTTGAGAAAGCATTAACCATTGCCAAGGAACATGAGTCTTTTGCAGTCATTGGTACTAAAACAGTTAAAAGTAATACCAGTAAACAGCAAGTCTGGGTAGCAATTGATCAGTTACAGAATCTGATCAGTATGGTTCAGGGTGCTGCAACGGAAAACTGGGCCGCTTTTGCTGCAGCTGCCAGAGCATTTATTGATCTGAATGCTCAGAAGAATGGCGGATATTTTACAGTGTTCAACCAATCCTCAGACTCGATTAGTTATCAATATAATATGTTCAACATTACTCAAAATAAATCAACAGGATCTGTAATGTCTGGTCAACTTACCAGCGTTAATATTCAGATTAACCAATCTGATGCTAATGTTCTATCTCTGGTCGCCGGATCGACAATCAACCAGAGCCTGGAATTCAAGAGTATGGTTATTGTTGAAGCATTGAGTTAATCACTCATTAATGGGATACACAAGGAGCATACTGTGACAATTGAAATTTATCCCAATAAAAGTAATCCCGTTCCCTTTCAGGTTTTTTTGAATCTTGAAGATGAACAATATGTACAGCAGGCATTAGCGATTGCTGATTTGTTTGAAAAAGATATTAATGCTGATGGCCAGTTTGACATGGAAAAAGCCATGGACACAGCAAAAAACCAGGCAGACTTAGCGATTGTTGCTACAACAAATACGACGCTAACCAAGTCTTATAAAACGTTATCCGCATTAACATCAAGTATCACCAAAGCCTTGGAAGAACAAGGTACCATGGGTGTTAGTGATAATGAACAATTTAATAATGTTATTGCGCATGCCTTTTGTGACCTAAATGCTCAAGAAGACAAACCGTGGTTCAATATCTGTTCTGTGGCTGGAAAAGATGCAGATAAAACAGTTTACACCTACAACATGTTTATCATCACTCAAAACGCCAGTACCGGCTCTATGTTAGCTGCAGGTCCTTTGGTTTTAACAGTCACCATTCATGACCCTATTGAAGAAGTGCTGGGTAAAAAAGACGAAACTCAAAAACTTCGCCTTACATTAAAAGAACAAGAAATGAGCATTGCCATCAAAGGATTTCAGGTCGTTGCGCCACTAGGTTGACTTAGACAAAAACATAATTTTTTTAACAATAATGCTGGCAAGTGCATGTCATGACATCACACAGGGAGGTCCTCTAGTGTATATTGCCGATGATTTAAAGCCTGCTATCTTTACCAGCCCGGTTATTCTAAGTGGACTGGTCATTTCTGGGCAAAAAAATGCTATTCTTGCAGAGTCAAGCCAGAGCTTACATTTCAAAACCATGTTTAATGTTGACCCCCAGTATGTAGCACAAGCAATAAACATGACTCGTATTTTTCAAAACGCTTTAAACGCGTCTTCCTTACAGTTCAATACTGCAGAAGCTATTTCATTAGCACAGCGTTCTGGCTTAACCGTTGATCAGCAAATCCAAGCTCACTTCAGTAATGGCAATCCTGGCTCAACCATTGATCAGGTTGCAGATAAGGTTAATGTAGTATTAGGAGGTACAGTACCAAGTTCGCTAAAGCAGAAAATTTTAGACTCAATTTCTGCTGGCTTTACTAACCTCCATCGCCACAGCGAAAGCGCCTGGATTTTTTGGTCAAAAGAAACTGGAGACAATACCAGCTATTACTACAATATTATGTTTGCTATTCAACAAGGCAGTCGGTTGATTGCTATTCCTTTAGGCATGTTTATTCGGGCCAGTGTCAGTAAAGAAAAAGTGTTATTTATTACAGTTTCTTCCAGCGCCAGCTATAGTGTTGATTTGGATGGTCTTAAAGTCAGTCAAGCTTTATCAAGCTAATTAATAAAACACCCAGTACTTTGCATCTAGTACTTTGCATAAAGCTGGGTGTTTTTATTTGATTTGAAGTAAGAGAATCTTCCAGTCAGGTATTAATGAAAAAACTCAGCATGTTTCTTATCGGCGTTAAGAATATGTCCTGGGAACCATACTTTCAGAACAGCCATCAACTCTACTAAACGATCACTACTGCTACTAGCAGCCTTCTTACGCCAGTCAGTCAGCTCCTGCAAAAGCTGTTGGTGACTTCGCTTATGAGCCTCAAACTCTGAACATTGGTTTTTTTCCAACATCGCTTCTTCATTAGCAAAATGTGACCGAGTATATTCCTCTAGCTCATTAAAAATCGGCAATATTTTTTCAAAATTACCCCCCGTTTGAACACACTCATCTATCGCATTGATTAGTTGCATCATATGTTTGTGTTGAAGATCAATTTCTTTAATGCCAACACTAAACTGATCACTCCAGGTAATTAATGGCGACAGCAGGCGACCACCATCAGCACGAAGTAACCCACTTATTTTAGATTCCAAGTCAAATGGAAGTTGAACTTGCTGCATAATCGTACGATGCATCCAAAATAGGCAGATAAAGGAAATCACAAACATAAACATCCATGCACTAGTCCATAAACCTGTCCAATTCAGCAAGTAACCAAAAATGATAGGACAAAAGAATCCTCCAAGCCCTCCCAGAACACCAACCATGCCACCGACAACACCAACTTCCTCAGGAAAGTAATCTGGAATATGTTTGTAAACAGCTGCTGTTCCAATTCCCCAAATACTCCCAAGCAAAATGACTAAGACCGCAAATATCCACATATTGGCTTGAAAGTAAATTCGAGTGACACCTTTCGCAAGCAGTTCTTTCTTTTGAACTTGTTGTCCAACAATAACAACACTTTCTTGCCAGGTTTCCTTGGTGGGAAAAACCAACAGCTGATCTTCAAGCTGTTCAAAACCACTGGTTTTTGCTTGTAGCCTATAAACTTTATCATTAACAGTAATGAAATCTTCAGAAACCGCAGTCACCGTACCGGACTGCGTTGCCATAATTCCTTGACCTGCAGAGTAAACCTCCATTTTAGGTATTGACAGCATGAGTGAGATAATGACTGAAGAACCTAATACCCAGTACATGACTTTGCGGGCACCCCATTTGTCTGACATCCAGCCTCCAACCGCGCGTATTACACCTGAAGGAAAGCTGAATAATGCAGCTAAAATCCCTGCGGTAACCAAAGGGGCATAATAGACATTAACAAAGTAAGGAACCAGCCATTGAGAAAATGCCACGAAACAGCCAAACACCAAAAAGTAATAAAGTCCAAATCGCCAAACTCGAATGTTCTTTAATGGCTGTAACATTTCTTTGACGGGTTTGGCGTGAGTGGCTGGTTTTTTATTTTCAGTAAAGCAGAGGAATATTCCCCCCGTAATTATTAACGCGATAGCATATATCTGCGGCAAGGTACGCCAGCCGTCAATATTGGCACCGTCATTGGTTAGCTGATTGAGTAGTGTTGGTGCAAGTAGCGTAGTTATAGCAGCACCCGCATTACCTGCACCGAAAATACCTAAGGCCAAACCTTGTTGCTTTCTTGGATACCATACTGACGTGAATGCGATACCAATAGAAAAGCTAGTTCCGGCTAAACCAAAACCAAAACTGCAAAGCGCAAAAAACAAAAAGCTGTCAGCATAGGACAACAAGTACATAGGGATTGCACATAAAAACAACAAGGTAGCATAAATAGGCTTACCACCGAATTTATCCGTTAGAACTCCTGCTGGTAAACGGAAAATAGCACCAGTAAGCACTGGAATACCCATTAGCCAACCAATTTCAACCGGTCCCCAGTCATAAACCTGGTTAGCCGCGAGATAGGTAACTAACACTCCATTTAGCATCCAAACAGCAAAACATACCGTGAATGCAAAGGTATTAAAAAAGAGTATCTTGTGGGACTGGAAAGTAGCTTTTTCTTGCACGATACGTTCTTCATTTTAGTTATTTAAGTGAGATAGTAGGTCAATATTGAGGGGAATTTATTAAGTTAAATCAATTAAAGATTAAATACATGCGTTGTATATTCCTAATGCGTGCAAATACTCACATACACCAACAGGCAAAAAATCTTATCTGATAGGATTAGTATTTTTCGTTAAGCTATTTTCCTAGCACAATTTAAAATAAAAAATAATACCTATAATTAGCTATTATTTGCACTCATAAAAACAACCACCAAAGATTACTCAACACTACTCACAAAGAGGTAGAAACCACAAACGCCCACTTTTTATTTACCACCATGCAATAAATCCTATTACACCAACAAACTGATAAAAAAATAACTTATAAAGTTATAGAAATATCATTTACAGAGATTATTACTGATACCTGACGCTATCAGCATTAATGAAGAAAAAATTGCAGGCAAAAAACAGGATATTCTCTTCTTGTGTGCTACCGCGTTAACTTATTTTTTTGCTGATACATCTTAGCATCTGCTTCATTCAATAAATCATCAATGGATGTTTCTTTATTAGGATTAACTAACACTATTCCCTCACTAAATGAAATATCATATCCACGTTTCGCTTCTCGGTTATATTGATTAACTGATTGTCGAAACCTGTTGATTACTACTTTTGCTTCATCAATGGAATTACCTACCATTAGTACTGCAAACTCATCTCCACCAAGCCTTGCAAATACATCTGCGTCACGAAAACATGTTTTCATTAAATTAGCAAACGCTGTTAATGCTTTATCTCCTTCAGCATGACCAAAATTGTCATTAATAGGCTTAAATTCGTTTAAGTCTAAAAATGCCAAAGCCAAATGAGTATTGTCTCGCTTACATTGTGCGATAGTATGCTGAAACAGCAGAGTAAACCCTCTGCGATTAGAAATCATTGTCAATTCATCCATTGTGGCCGCCTGTATTGCGTTTAATTCTCTCTCCGCTAATTGGGCTAGGTCAATAAGAGATGAAATATCTTCATCAGTTAGATTGCGCGGTACTTGATCAATAATACATAAAGTACCCAATTTTGTACCATCAGAAAAAGATAAAGGACAACCTGCATAAAACCTAATAAATGGTTCTTCCTTCACAAGTGGATTATCATAAAATCGTTTATCTTGAGTCGCGTCTGGAATTATAAATGGCTCGTCATTCAATATTGTATGTCCACAAAATGAAATGTCTCGCGATGTTTCTTTTGTACTTAGACCAAAACAAGATTTAAACCATTGACGATTTTGATCAACAAGGCTGACTATTGCAATAGGCACATTAAATAATCGTTTCGCTAAACGAGTAACTCTATCAAAGCGTTCTTCTTCAGCGGTATCAAGAATGCTAAGTGAATGCAAATTAATTAAGCGATCATCCTCGTTACTTGGTTTATCAGGTATTTTCATAAAGCCCCTATTTTCTTGTTTGGATAGCTAAAAAAATAAATCCAAACTAAATCTGCATGCCTCACCTAAAGCGCCTTTCATAAATTTTATTCCTGCCTTATCCCTACCTATATAGCTTTTTATCATTTAAGAATTATAAACCTTCATAAAATACACTTAGAAAATATTTATTTAACTCATTATAAAAGGATTACTCATAACTCATGCTAAAAATCTGGCATACACACTAATATAGATATTTTTTTGGATCTTGTAATTCACCCATCTTTCCTCTTTAAGTATATTGAATACTCCTTTCAGAAAATAGTTGTTTAGCAAGTCGAATGCCTTTAATAAACTTCCGCTGCCATCGAGTCACTGTTCTTAGAATACTATTCTCGGTTCCCACCACATCGATAAAACGCTTTTCTTTACGACTCACAAAGGCTAATAATTCATCTTTATTAATATTTAAACGCTCAATAATAGGTGACTGTTGTTCGCTAATTGAACCACGCTTATTATCACGGATAGCCCGCCCCAACCAATCGACTAATTGCAGATAGTCTTTTAAGGTAAAGGGGATTGTTGTTTTCTTACCTTGTTTTTCATTACCTGAAAAACGCAATAAGGGAACGACAGGTAGGGTTTGTTTAGGCAGTTTTGTTTTTCGTACAAAGGACTGATTTCGCGGTTTTCTTTTCTGTTGGCTTTTCTGTTGACGTTTGACCCAGGCCACCATTCGTGCCTGGATTTAGGTAAAATCTGACGCTTCGGGTGTTTCTGTCATACCGGCACGAACAGGATTTAAATCCACGTAGCTCATGCAGGTCAATAATGCGGCTTCATCCAATAAAGCCTGACTTTTAAAGCGTCCCTCCCAAAATCGTCCTTTACAACCATCTTCATCATTGGCCCAACGGGCAATGGGTTCATTTAAACAACGCATAAACCAGGATAAATCAGATAACCGTTGCCGCCATTGCTGAACAATCTCATTAACAGCCTTAAGCTCAGCTTTATCCAGCGTTTCGCCAGCTAAATAACGCTGAATCATAGGAGGCCCTTGATACAGTTTTCGCCAACGACGAATCACTTCATCATCTGACCACTGCCCTGCCTTTTCTTCATCAATACGCACCACTAAGTGGTAATGATTTGACATCACCGCATAAGCACAGATATCAATCGCAAATACTTTAACCAACTCAGTCAGACGCTCAACCATCCACGCTTTACGGTGATCAAAATTTTGACCTGTCACTCGATCATCGCCACACAAAAAAGCACGGCGTACACAGCGACAAATACAGTGATAATACGACGTATCCTGCACACTCACCAACTGACTTCGTGGCCTCGTCATCCTTAAGCCTCTACACCTAATTGACTACTTTACAACCAAAAGTATAGCCCTCCAATCATGACTACTTTTTGATCAATATCAAATCTAGGGTGTCCCTTTCTTTAGGGCATTAGTCATCCATTTCTTACCCCCTTTCTTAGTCGGCAACTCACCATAATCTATTAGGTACTCTAACCGAGCAATTCCCAGTTCAGGAGCACTTGAGAAAGCAGTAAACGGTGCTACTGGCAGCATGTGACGG
>NZ_AUAF01000071.1 GCF_000428585.1 Zooshikella ganghwensis DSM 15267
GCCAATGTTCGCGAAAATACCGCCAGATATGTGTATCTTCATCTAGCCCAAAAAACTCCCCGATGAGCTCCATTGCAATCACTTCAGGATCAGAAAGGGAAGGCATAGTCCCTCGTTCACGTAATCGCTGGCCTTTAAGTAAATCATTAAAGGTATCATCAACCCAGCAATAAACTGCTATGATAAACTCTTCTACTGACATCCCCTGTCCCTTTGAATTTGTTTCGGCAAAACAAAGGTTGGGGTCAGGGGTTGTCATTTCAAACTAATAAAAGTCGAGCATCGCGTTACATTAAACGAATACTTAAACTGTCATCAGTAAGTACTTTCGTTCCCAAGAACTTATAATCCGCTTAAAGTTTTCACTTTCAGCTTCTTTAACCGCTATATAAGCCCTGACAAACTTTTTACCTAACATTTCACATAATGGCTGGCAGTCTTCAAGCATCATAAGTGCATGTTCAAGACTTAGAGGTAAACGCATACTTTCTGAGTCATATGCACTACCCTCAAAAGGTGCAGTAGGGTGTAACCCTTCACTCATGCCCATGTAACCACACAGCAAAGAACCAGCGATGGCAAGATAAGGGTTTGCATCAGCCCCTGGTAGACGGTTTTCAACACGCTTATTTTCCCCTTCTGAGTCAGGAACACGGAGTGCAACTGTGCGATTATCCACGCCCCATTCAACATTCACAGGCGCGGACTCCCCTGGTAAAAAACGCCGGTAAGAATTTACATTGGGGGCAAATAAAGGCATTGCTGAAGGCATATACTTTTGTAAGCCTGCAATATAGCCGTAAAAAAAATCTGTATTTTCCCCATTATCACCAGTGAAGATATTACGTAACGTTTTCTGCTCATGAATACTTTGATGCACATGCATAGCACTACCAGGTTCATCGGATATAGGCTTAGCCATAAACGTCGCTGTCATATTGTGCTTTAAGGCAACTTCTCGCACAGTGCGCTTAAATAAAAAAACCTGATCTGCTAGCTCAAGCGGACTACCATGACGGAAGTTTATTTCCATTTGGGCAGTCCCCTCTTCGTGGATAAGAGTATCAACATCTAACTGTTGTGCTTCACAGTAGTCATAGATATCTTCAAACAGTGGATCAAACTCATTCACTGCATCAATACTGTAGGATTGTCTACCAGTTTCCTGACGACCCGAGCGACCAACAGGAGGTTCCAATGGGTGATCTGGATTAACATTCATTTGAGTCAAATAAAACTCCAGCTCTGGCGCAACGATTGGCTGCCAGCCTTTGCTGGAATACAGTTTAAGTACTTTTTTTAGTAAGTTACGCGGTGATAGCTCAATAAGATTACCTTTTTTATCATAAACATCATGGATAATTTGCGCTGTAGGCTCTAGCGCCCATGGTACATGGTAGATAGCAGTCTCATCGGGCCGCAGCCTTACATCTACTTCTGCAGGGTCAATGACATCGTAGTACGGTTCTTCATCAAGGTAATCACCTGTTACCGTTTGGATCAGCACACTTTCAGGTAGTCGGACTCCTTTTTCTTTACAGAATTTATCTGCTGGCATAATTTTGCCACGGGCAATACCAGTAAAATCAGATATAAGACACTCAACTTCCGTTATTTTATTTTTCTTTAACCATTGAACGACCGATTCCATACTTCAAGCCTATTTGATTAGAGTACATATCATTAATAACTTAGCTTATTCTTCTACTCGATGCAGAAAACAACTGTCGTAAGCAGAAATGCTGACTGTACCCTTCACTGTAGCAATAACAACTTATAAAAAACCAGCCATATAAGGCTGGTTTAGATTTCCTTACTAATACTTATTGCAGCTACATTACACAGTATCGAGATTACAAAGTAAGATACCCATCTTAGAACACGTTTGGTAACAACAACGGTAAACTATAAAGCTGCTCTTTCTTAACAAAAAACCATTTTTGATTATTGCCACCGTGAAAATCCCATAAACCAAATTTCAGGGAGCTAATATAGTAATCCAACACTAAATCTCTATTTGCAAGATTTCGAATAAATTCTTTTTCTACTGCCCAACGGTTATTGTCATCATCTACACATTTTGCAGCAAAAACAATCTGTCCACGGCTTACTTCTGATACTTGTAAACAAACTTCCTTATCAACTTTTGAGCGTATAAAGCCATTAGTTTCAACAGACCATAACTGGTTTTTATCTGCCTGACAGTATACGGGCTTCACTGGAAATATTTTTCCATCATCAGATTTTTCTAGTGTTACGCAAGCACCTATAGCAGAAACAATCATTGTATATTTTTTATCAGGCCCAGGATCATTATCTTTCACTGTTAATTTGAAAACAGCACTAGTTTCCTCGCCCTGTTCATCAGCAGCTCTAATGGTTACCTTTGCAACACCTGTCATATCTTTGGCAGGTGCCATTACAATTAAACGCTGGCTTGGAGTATCACCTTTCTCAATTAAAATATTACTATCAGGTAGCAAAGCAAGATTATCTGACTGTGCTCCAATTTTAAGCTTTTCTACACCGCCATCATCGTAAAAATCTACCACTAAATCATAAACCTGATTTTTCTTAATTTCTGCACTACTGACTTTCATTTCAATTTTCGGTTTTTCGTTGGTCTCACTTGGATACATCCAATTAATTGTTTTAGCATCACTCTTCGTTAAGCCGTCATAGTTACCTAAATCGTCTAAAGGTATATTAGGGTCTTTAGGTGAAATTGTTGGCTGGTTTCTATTTTTAGCAAATGCCCAAGCATGGTAATGCATAACAGAATAATAATCATATGATGTGGCAGTCGTATCAGTATCGGACTGTTTTTGGAAGTTACCTTCCATACCACTTTGAATATTATTCCAATGAATGGTGACATACTTATCTCGATCTTTACGTGATTGCTCGTGATAAATCCCTAAAGCATGCATAAATTCATGGCCTACTATCGCACGAATTACACAACCATTGGTACTTAGCGACAGTCTTTGCGTTCCACCAAGCATACCCACGTAAGACCAACAACCTGATCCATTTTCGACAACAACTTTGTTTCGCTGTCGGCTATCTTCAACAAACTTAACATTAGTCATACCCTCAACATACTTTAATGCATCCCTTACCCTTTGACGGTATTGAGAGGGATAACTGCTATTAAACGAATAATATAAAATACCATTTGGCCAGCGAAGCCTAGTATTTGTTGAAGGTGCGCCAGACTGAACATCTTCACTGCTCGACCAAGATTTAACCGTCCACGGAGCAATACCATTTTTTTGAATATCCTTGTGTTCACCAAGGATAATATCACCACCATAAATAGCTAAGCCATCAACAATATGATAGGTTACTCTTTCATCTGTACCCCTTATAAACGAAGTTGCAGTAGGTGCATTCAGCAGAACTAGCTCATTTCGCTCAAAAGCGTAAAGTGACGTAGAAAATAAAGTGATAATAACTGGAAGAATAAAACGCATATAGCATTTCAATGTCATATGAAGCATAAACTGTCTCCCTGTTTAATTAAATCCTTAACCCTATTTTACTTGAATAGTTTTTTGAGTTTCAGTATCACCTCTATAAAGCTTATATATCTGAATAACTTATTTCGATAATCACAATCAGCTTTAATTTGCACTTTTATAACGTCGATTTTTTGTTCGACAGGTATCAGTATAGATAGGATTTAATTGAGTGAAATTTTTATGTTGTAATTGAAGGCAAGAAAACTAAAGCAAATAGTTATATCTTTGTGGCATAGTTTTTAGACTTAGTTAATTTTAAATTTCTATTAGTTAAAAATTATCTTTTTATTATTTGAGTAATCGGCTCTTAATATTGCTATAAAAAATATTAGGATATAAAACCATAAATAAAACAATTAAGGTAGCATTATGATGACTGTACAGAGGCCTTATAAAGTCGATAAGAAACAACCAAAAACAACTTATAGTTTTAAGTAAACACTCGCCCAGCAAAAACGACGGTACCTACAACAGAACACGACTCTCCTTTAAAGGGAATAATCTTCTCAGGCCAATCAGGATTCAGTGGCTTCAAATAACGCTGTCCACCTTCAATAATGAGCTGTTTAAACGTCGCCTCATTATGGTCATCTAACCGAGCAATGATAAACGAGCCACTACGGCACTCGACATTTGGGTCAACAAAAATTAAATCATCTTCATGAAACATAGGTTCCATACTGATCCCTTGAACTCTAAGCACAAAGGTATCGGCACTGCACTTAACAGGGCAACACAGCCGCTTTGCTTCGTAAAGTTCAACCTCATCAATAGGCTGCCATGCTCCCGCCTGGACCCAGCTCAATAAGGGATAGCCATCCTCTATAGTGTTTACCGCCTGTGTTGTTCGCTGCGAATGCTTAAGCCAGCCAGGTGGATTGATGCCAAATTGCAGCCACTCAGGAGAGACCTTCAACACTTCTGCAAGCTTCCCTAGACAGCGAGGGTTTTGCGTTAAACCGTCTTCAATCTTATAAATAGCCGTCTGAGAGATGTTGATAGCACAAGCTAACTCATCCTGTGTCAGGGAAAAATGCTCCCGCGCTAATTTTACTCTTTCGCCAACCATAGTTATGCTGCCTAAAAAATATTCAACACATGCTTGTACGATCTCTTTCTGTATCCGTGTTATTTCTAAGTCACGGTACTATATATCCCAATATCCCATAGCCAGAGATACCCACAGCCAAGCAGTTATCAGGGTGCGCGCATACTACACCACATGTCCATTTTGTGACAATCATAGTAAACAACTTCCAGTTGATTATAACAACTTTTAGTTGTAAAATTGAAGGCTTACAATGAAGCTCAAGGAGGTGAGAAAATTACGGGTATGGAGCATACCCAAAACCTGACTATACCCTCAAAGATGAATACTAACCAGATAAGGAGTGCAAACGTTTAACCTTTAGACGGTAACAACTATCAACACGCTCTTTAATAATTGTTTAAAACGTAGGAGGGATAATCTTGTTTTAAATTGACGTATAAAACAGTACTCAATGAGTATACCTAAAGTAATACAAATGAATTGAACTATAAAAAATTTTGACCTAATAGTAATACCTAGTTTGTACATATAACGCGTGATAACACACAAAGATGTGACTTAAAACGCCTTTGCCTGCAGTATTAGGTATGTTTTTTCCCTATAAGAGTTTATTAAGCCATGCAGGGCTCTTCAAAAACAAAATGACCTATTGAATATTATACAATGAAGAGTTCAAAAGATGGCGTACTTCTTTCCCTTAGAGGAATCCATTCTCGCAAATAATGATTGGCACTCCGCTGAAAAGGAGTAGCGAAAAACAGAACAACTTATAAACATTCTTTGCGAGTTTACAAAAGACTATCTTACTAGGAATAACAAATGAACACACAAACTTTATACGAAACAGAGTTACCAGGATTTCTAAAAAACGCTGCCAATATCATAGGGTTAGATGCCACCCTTACGTTAGCACAACGCTTAGGCGGTGCCAGGGTTTACATTCCCCATGATGCAAGACCTGATCATCCTCTTTCACTGGCTATAGGCCATGAAAGTGCAAAGCTTCTCTGTGAACATTTTTCAGGGGAAACCGTTGAACTACCTCGTAAATCCATTTTTATACGATCACGCAATGCTCTGATTAAAAAGTATCATGGCGACGGCTACTCAATTGATAGATTAGCATTAACATTTGGTATTACACGACGTCATGTTTACAATATTTTGTTCGAGAACTATAAGAAGCACTAACCTCTCCTAACTTTATATAAAGGCTGTCAGTCAAAATTTGGCTGACAGTATTCGTTTTTCATTTCTCTTACAAAAAAAATTGAAATTTTTCACCTACCAGCCTCTTCTACTATTCACTACTCTACTAATGGCTACACCCTTAGTACACAGTTTTGAGGTGTAATCAAAAATGTAAGACTATTTGGAGAGCAACATGCAGCCACATACAATACCGCATGGACACTGGCAGCTTGATAAAACAGTCAATATGACTCACATAATCAGCACTGTGACCGTTATTATTTCATTATTTGTTTGGGGGGGAACAATTGACAAGCGAATTGACCAAAACAGCCAAAATATACAACATATTACTGAACTTATTGCGCTTGAAAAAAACAGGGTGAATGAAATCACAGAAGATATTAAAAATGATATACGGTCATTAAATGATAAAACCGATCGACTCATTCGACCATAACCTAATTCGCCAACTTGTGTTTTCAAAAATGAAATAATATTAAGTTAATCCACTGCCTTGACCTCCTTTTTCATTAAGATGTTTAACAATTTGATTAATGACTGGCCAGCGATTATTACACCACTCAGGTGCTAATAATGTTGGCCATTTTGCCGTTGCTGATACTCGATGAAAAACTATTTCTTTAGGCGTATGGCGAATCATTTCTGCAGCAATCTCTGCATACTCATCAGCAGTCAGTATTGATAACAATCCATTTTTCCACTGCTTAGCCATTTGACTCCCCTTAACAATCATTAAGGGATGTAACTTTAACCCTTCACAACCTAAGTCAATTACTTTTGCCAATGTGTCAAAGCTTTCTTGAGCAGTTTCACCAGGCAAACCTACAATCAAATGCGTACAAATATTAAGCTCATACTGTTGTATTCGTTTAACGGCATCAACATAGGCTGCAAAATTATGTCCTCGGTTAATACGCTGCAAGGTAACGTCATTTGCAGTTTGCAAGCCAAGCTCTAACCAAACTTCATAACCTTGTTGTTGATAACTTGAAAGTAATGACAAAACACTTTCAGGAAGACAATCAGGACGTGTCCCAACACATAAACCAACAATGTTGTTGCTCTGTAATGCCTCTTCGTACATTTGTCGCAGAGCTGTCACTTCAGCATAGGTATTCGTATAAGCTTGAAAATAGGCTAAATATTTTTTAGCTCGCACATTTTCTTTTGCAGAGCTTAACTGCTCGCTTATATTTTTATTTGTCTTTACTTCACTATTAAATGAAGCATTATTACAAAATGTGCAACCACCAATGCCCAGGGTTCCATCACGATTTGGGCAGGTAAATCCAGCATGAATTGACAGTTTATGAACCTTCTCATTAAAACGCTGGCGTAGATACTGGCCAAACGTATAAACGTACTGATCTAACTGCATGTAGTTTTCCAAAGAGGTTATCGCTAAATAAAAACACGCTATGATACAGAGAACCATAAAATTTAGTTTGACCTAAGACACTTTGATTAGACTATCTAAATAGTTATTATTCTATTTATTCAGATAGAATCATGTTTATTCCAAAGAGGCCTCTAAACCAATAACTCATTCAATATCAATAAGTTATAAACATGGCATAGAATTAGCTGAATCGTGCTTACACTTTTAACTGGCGACAATACTTTTACACAGTTAGTAATAGCACCTAACGTTCACAGAGTGGGTTAGGCCGTGCTCAAGATGTTTAATAAATGATAATTCGCTAATGACCACAATAATGACAGAAAAAGAAATACAAATACCTGAAGTTGCATTAATTTTACTGGTAGGTACTTCAGGTGCAGGAAAAAGCACCTTTGCTCGCAAACATTTTTTATCGACAGAAATATTATCCTCAGATGTTTGCCGAGGCCTCGTCTCTGATGACGAAAATGCACAAGATGCCTCGGCAGATGCCTTTGATGTACTTCACCTCATTGCAGAGCATAGATTACGTCGTGGACTGCTGACGGTAGTCGATGCTACAAACGTTCAAGAATCAGCACGACGTTCTTTACTTCGAGTCGCTCGCAAACAGCATTGTTTAGCCCAGGCTATTGTTTTGGATATTGCTGAATCCACTTGTCTAGAACGCAACAAAACACGTCCAGACCGTGATTTTGGTCCTCATGTCATTCGTAATCAAGCCCGTCAGTTGAAGCGTTCAATGCGCCAACTCAAACGAGAAGGTTTTTCACAGGTCCATATTTTAAAAAGCGAAGAAGAGATCAATCAGGTTAGTTTCAAACGCATTCCGCTGTGGACCAATAAAAGAAACGAGACAGGTCCCTTTGACATTATTGGTGATATCCACGGTTGCTTTGATGAGTTAGTCACGCTCTTAACAAAGCTGGGATATCATGTAGATCAAAATACTGCGGATTCTGCTTATCCTTATTCAATTACTCCCCCCGCTCAACGCAAAGCTATTTTTGTCGGAGATCTTGTTGATCGTGGCCCGAAAAACCCTGAGGTTTTGCGCTTAGTCATGTCAATGATTCACCAAGGACATGCGCTGTGTGTAAGTGGTAACCATGATGACAAGCTCAAGCGTAAGCTGGAAGGCCGGCAAGTAAAAGTAAATCATGGCTTAGAGCAAACACTGGCCCAATTAGAAAGCGAGCCAGAAGCATTTATACAACAGGTTTCCAGCTTTTTAGATGGCTTAATAAGCCACTACGTTCTGGACAATGGTCGTTTAGTTACTGCTCACGCAGGCATGAAAGAACACTATCAAGGCCGAGCCTCTGGGACTGTACGCGCTTTTGCTCTCTATGGTGAAACCACTGGAGAGACCGATGAATATGGGTTACCTGTTCGTTATGAGTGGGCAAATGACTACCGGGGTAAAGCACTTGTCGTCTATGGACACACCCCCACTATTGAGCCTGAGTTCTTCAATAATACAATCTGTATTGATACCGGATGTGTTTTTGGTGGCAAGCTAACAGCGCTTCGTTATCCGGAACGAGAGCTTGTCAGTGTTCCAGCGTCACAGGTTTATTACGAACCTTCTCGCCCTTTATTTGAAGAGCAAGATACACGCTCCCTGCAACATCGTCATGATGATGTACTGAACATCAGTGATGTACAGGGTAAGCGTTTTATTACCACCCCTCTGCGTAACAAAATTTGTATTGAAGAGCAGTACGCGGCTGCCGCGCTGGAAACCCTTAGCCGCTTTACCGTTAACCCGAAGTGGATAAACTACCTGCCCCCTACCATGTCACCAGCACATGCGAGTGAAGAAGCTGACTTATTAGAGGATCCACAACAAGCGTTGGATTATTTCCAACAGATGGAAGTGGAAACTGTGATTTGCCAGGAAAAGCACATGGGATCGCGTGCGATTGTGCAAATTTGTAAAACACCCGATGTCTCTCGTCGGGTATTTGGTATTCAAAGTGAAGCTATTGGTTGTTGTTATACACGCACAGGACGACGATTTTTTAATGATGACACTTTAGAGCAAGCATTTTTACTTGAGGTTCAACAAGCCGTCACAAAGGCAGGCCTGTGGGATACACTCAAGACTGACTGGTTGACCCTTGATTGCGAACTGATGCCCTGGTCATTTAAAGCATCAGAATTAATCCGCCAGCAATATGCCGCTGTAGGTTGTGCAGGAAATAATGTTTTACCTGTCGCCTATCAGCTTCTTGAACAAGCAGCATTAAGGGGTGTTGATTTAAATGGCTTAAACCAACGCATTGCAACACACCATCAGCATATCAGTGGCTTTAGACAAGCTTATCAACAATATTGCTGGTCAGTAACTGAAGTGAATCAGCTAAAACTAGCGCCTTTTCATATTATGGCCAGTGAAGGTGCAATGCATACCGATAAAAATCACCAATGGCATATGGCGCATATCAGTGATCTGGCTAAAGCCAGTAAAGGCCTTATTCAAGCGACTGATTATCGCATTATTCATCCTGTAGAAGAACATGAGTGCCAGGAAGTCACCCAGTGGTGGCAAAGCCTACTCGAAAAGGGATCAGAAGGCATTGTGATCAAGCCCATGGACTTTGTCTGCCACACCAATGTGGGCTTGGCTCAACCTGCATTAAAAGTACGTGGCAAAGAGTATCTGCGTTTAATTTACGGTCCCAACTATGATGCCCCTGAAAATCTGGTTCGCTTAAAGAAACGAGGATTAGGTAAAAAACGTCGTCTTGCAATTAAAGAGTTTTCATTAGGACTAGCAGCCTTACAGCGCTTTGTGGGTCAAGAGCCTTTACGGCGTGTGCATGAATGTATTTTAGGTGTAATTGCACTGTCTGCAGAACCAGTTGACCCACGTTTATAAGCCTGTTGGAGTGTTTACAATGTTATTAACCTTATCCTTACAAAGTGATCCTGAAAACAATATTAAAGCGACGGACTTGAGTTACCTGCTACATAAAAATCCAGATCGTATCCACAGTTTTTCATTGAGTCACAGTACTGCGCATGTCTTCTATCCTCAGTATGATGAGGACCAGTGCCAGGTCGCTCTTTTACTTGAGGTGGATGCAATTGGCTTAGTCCGGACCTTTCGTGGACCAATGTCATCCAAACAACTTACTCACTATTTAAATGATCGGCCCTATACAGCTAATTCTTTTATGAGTGTGGCCTTGGCAAGAGCCTTTCGTTCTGCCATGGGAGGTCGCAGTAAAGAGCGTGAAGCACTAGTGGACTGCAAACTTCCATTAACAGTTCATATCCCGGTATTACCCTGTCGAGGAGGACAACCTGTTTTAGAAAAGCTGTTTTCTCCACTTGGTTATGAAATTTCTGCAGATCCTATTGCCCTCGATAATCAATTTTCAGAATGGGGTCATAGTCATTATTATCAGGTCACATTAAAAAACAACTGTCGTTTAGTCGATTTACTTTCTCATTTATATGTTTTAATGCCTGTGCTTGATAACGACAAACACTACTGGGTAAGTGCCGACGAAATTGAAAAATTATTATTACGCGGGGGTGATTGGTTAGCGCAACATCCCGCTAAAGAATTTATATCATTACGTTATTTAAAGCATAAAAAGCACTATGCTCAAATTGCTTTGGCTGCATTGGCACCAGAACAAATTGATGCAGAGGAAAAAGCCGATCAAGCTGAAGCCGAACTTGAAAAACCACTGACACTAAATCAACAACGACAGCAAAAAGTAATTGATACCTTACTTGCCCATCAGGTCCAATCCATTCTTGATTTAGGTTGTGGCGAAGGTAAATTAATGAAGTTACTGGCAAGCCATGCGCAATTTAAATCTATCGTTGGTGTTGATGTTTCATCCCAAGCTTTAGATCGTGCCAGTAGCCGACTTCGCCTAGAACATTGGTCCGAAAGACAACAGCATCGTATACAGCTTTGGCATGGCTCTGCATTCTACAGTGATTCCCGTTGGACTTCATTTGAGGCCATTTGCTGTATAGAAATGATTGAGCATATGGATGAAGACCGACTCGAAGCATTTATTGAAAATGTCTTTAACATTGCACAACCCAAACTGATCATCATCACCACTCCTAACCAGGAATATAATGTAGTATTTGGTTTATCTGAAAACCAACGAAGACATAGTGATCATCGCTTTGAGTGGACACGAACAGAATTCACAACATGGTGTCAGTGCATTGTGGATAACTATGATTATCAAGTAACACTCGAAGGCATTGGCACCAATGACAAAAACTACGGCCATCCAACACAAATGGCCGTATTTACACGCAGTACATAATTTACCCATAGCGAAGAGTTAGCTTATGAGCAGTACAACCCAGCAACTAATGAAAAAAAACCTGCTGCCGGGTATTCCTCCATTTTTAAGTGACGCAGTACATTACGAGGTCATCATGGGCTCCATGGCCTATGGTGTTTCAAATGATAGTTCCGATATGGATGTATATGGATTTGCGATCCCACCTAAATCAGACATATTTCCTCATTTACGCGGCGAAATTCCAGGCTTTGACCTAGCACAACCAAAGTTTCAACAGTATCAGCAACACCATATTTATGATTCATCGGCATTAGGTGGACGTGGTCGAGAATACGATCTGACCATCTATTCTATTGCTAAATATTTCCGCTTACTTATGGATAACAACCCAAATATAGTGGATAGCTTGTATGTTCCAAGAAACTGTATTTTACATAGTACAGCCGTGGGTGAACGAGTTCGGGAACAGCGCAAACTGTTTTTACACAAAGGGTGTTGGGCAAAATTTAAAGGTTACGCTTATGCACAAATGCATAAAATGAAAACTAAACAACCTGAAGGCAAACGCGCCAAAATGGTTGAACAATATGGTTACGATGTTAAATTCGCCTATCATGTTGTCCGCTTACTTTTAGAAGTAGAACAACTTCTTATCGAACAGGATATGGATTTAACCCTTCATAAAGAACAATTAAAAGCAATTCGGCGTGGCGAGTGGGATATACAACAAGTCAAAGAATTTTTTATTAAAAAAGAACAGCATTTAGAACAATGTTACGAACAAAGTAAGTTACCCTTTAAAGCTGATCAAAGTGCTATTCGACAACTATTACTAGAATGTCTAGAAATGCATTACGGCAGCCTTAGTGAGTGTATCAGACAGCCGGGTTTAGCCGAAGCCACGCTGGACCAAATACAACTGCTTATAAATCAGTATCAGCAGCGAATAAAATAAGTCTGCTAGCTTTTTAACCCCCTCCTAACCTCCCCCTTTGAAAAGGGGAGGAACTAATTGTGCTTACCTGGAACCAAAGATGCCTTATGCTTGCACGATCTCCTCCCTCTCCTTGGTAAGGGGAGGGTTGGGGTGGGGTTTGTGGTTTTATACTGCAAGCATCTTATTTGCCCGCTAGCTTTTTAACCCCTTCCTAATCTCCCCTTTTGAAAAGGGGAGGAACTGATTATGCTCACCTTCAACAAAAGTTACCTACAACTTGCACGACCTGCCCCCTCCCCTTACAAGTGGAGGGTTGGGGAGGGGTTAGCTAAAAGGCTGGCGCAAATATTAGATTATCAACATATTAAAAGATTATCCTTTATGATTTGGATTAGACGCTTCAATATCCTGTTCTGAGAAAAGTGGATACCCATCAGGTCGATTATCATTTAACCTTGTTCTGAAGTTACTATCTTTTAAAGGAATGGTCGCTTTTCCATAATCAAAGCTATTTAATTTATTGCGCATTTCTCGATTAGCAATACCATCCCCCACTAATTCGTACCAACTCACTATAGTGGGTGTCACAAATTGACCATAAGGGTTTTCAGCAATTTCATTCGACTTTGCAAAACGCATTGCATGTGTAGAAATACCATCTTTATGATAAACAAACTTCACATGAGCCCCTTCAAAAGGTACGTTTGAAGCTGGCTTTGTATATAATTTCCCATGTGCGCTGTAACTTGCATGGGTGATTTTACCGTTGGTCGTCCAAATAGCGACATGCTCCCAATCATGACGATGACCAAAAACATCTATCCACGCGGCCACTTGATCTTTTTCAAAATATAATGCGTAAAAATGACCACAAAATTGATCCTTGCTTGAAGATGTGCAAGCATATCGATGAAGTGTATTCGAAGTATTTAGAAAATTATTGTCATTACAACCTTCTGCAAGCCCACCCGAATTTTTTAAACCTGGGTTTTTTCGTCCATCACGACTTATACCTGCTGCAGGAAGGCAGCCATCGGTATCAAAGTCAAAAACAGGCTCTTGAGTGTTTATAATATTATTAGCAGGAACTGCTTGATCAAGCTTATTAAAGTCATCCGCATGCGTCATTGTCACTAACAACACACTTATTGCAACAGGAATATACGATGCAGCTTTAATCCTCATTTAAAAGGTTCCTTTGTAAACGATGAGCTATAATTCAAAGGCTGTAGTTATTATTCTTATTATAAAAATAAATTTAATACTAATTTTGCAGACGCAAATTATATTATCGTATCTATAACTAAACTACATTATAGGCACATTTACAAACAAGATATAAAGAGTATCAAGATGTATATTATTTTATAGTTTATTCATTCAACACCTATGTAGCTACTTTTACTGTAATAGCACAAATACATTTACAGTCTCATTAAGCTAAAATGGAAATCATTACTTTTTTACCATTTACATAGTTATTGTAAATGAATTAAAGCAACAAAAATGATTACAACTAATTACTTGATCAAAGCAAGCAAGTCAAAAAGAAAATAACACCAACAAAATATCGTCAACATGTAACAATTTAATTACAAAATAGTATTATTCTTTTATCACCTTCGTTACAAGGAAACCGCTTTTGTGAAAACACAACTACAGTCCATACTAGCAATATGTTTAACAACTACATATATTAGTTCATGCGCTTCAAATGACTCACACCCCATTAAAAAACTAGAAATTGACTGTTTTGCATCTCTACTTTCAGCACAAAGCAAAGCACCTGTTAGTGGTTTAACGTTAATAGGAACATCAATCGCTGATGCTGATTTTGCCACCTCAGCAGCAGAGATTGTCAGCTATGATAGTTGTACAGACAAGCTTTATGTAGTCAATGCCCAGGCCAAGCAAGTAGATATCATAAGCTTAAATGATCAAGGCAAGCCTTATTCTACAGGCGCGATAAATCTACAATTAGCAGGTAAGCATGCTGGCATTAAAATTGGTGCTGCAAATAGCGTTGCAACGCATCAAGGGCTGATTGCTGTTGCTATTGAAAATGCAAATAAACAGGCACATGGCATTATACGTTTATATCGCTCAGATACTCTAGCATTGATTAATACATTTCCTGCTGGTGCACTGCCTGATATGGTCAGTTTTTCAAAAGATGGTCGCTATATTGCTACAGCCAATGAAGGGGAACCAAGCTCAAACTATCAAGTAGATCCAGAAGGGAGTATTACGCTAGTCGATTTAATCCATGGACCACTGAATGCGGAAATAAAACAAATTAACTTTAAAGCATTTAATAAAGCTAACTCTCGTAATCATGAGCTACCAAACACTGTTCGTATTTCTGGCCCCAATGCTTCTGTTGCTCAAGACCTTGAACCAGAGTATTTAACATTTACTGATAACGGAAAGCTTTTTGTTTCATTACAAGAAAATAATGCACTGGCTAAAATTGATGTAGAATCAGCTCAGATCGATGCTATTTTAGGTTTGGGTCGTAAATCATGGGCATCCTATGGGTTAGATGCATCTAATAAAGATAATGTCGCTGGCCATCTTAAATATTACCCACAGCTTGAAAGCCTATATATGCCTGACAGTATTGCCAGTTATACGGTTAATGGCAAAACATACATTGTAACAGCCAATGAAGGTGATGGACGAGAGTATGGTTTTACCACCACTCAACACGTATGTGATCAATTAGGCTATTCCTGGGATAGTGAGGATTTCAATGGCACAGATGATTACACCACTAAAGAAGGTTTTTGTATTGCTCACTCTGATGAAATACGTGGCAAAGAACTGAATATCGCGAAAGACCACCCTTTAGCCAAAGCACTTAAAGATAAGAAAAAACTCGGCCGACTCAAGCTTGTTAAACCCAATAAAAAAATTCCTGCAAGCAAACCAATAGAATTATTTGGTGCTCGTTCTTTTTCCATTTGGGATGAACATGGTCAGCTTGTTTATGATAGTGGAGATGACTTTGCAAAAATTGTTCTGACCAGCGAAAAACAACACTTTAATAGCACTAATGACAACAACGATAGCGGCGATGACCGTAGTGATGACAAAGGTGTCGAACCAGAGGCTATTGAAGTCGCTTATATTAATGGTCGCCACTACGCATTTATTGGTTTAGAACGGCAAGGAGGCATCATGATTTACAATATTTCTAACCCTGCAATGGCCAAATTTATTACTTATGTTAATAATCGTAACTACCAAGAAAGTGTTTGTACAAAAGTTGATGATGGTGAATGCGATAACGGTATTTATAACCCTAAAGCCGGAGATCTTGGTCCAGAATCAATAGAATACTTCCAGCGCAATGGGCAACATTTTCTTGCCGTTGGTAATGAAGTAAGCGGTACTACCTCTGTTTACCAAATTAATCTTTAGTTTTATTTTAGTCTTTTTTGAATAAGAAATAATTAATACACAAAAAAATGGGAGAAATAATATTATTTCCCCCCATAATAACCTATTTGGGATAACAGAGCCCTTGCTAGGGATAAGAAGTATTTTGAAATGACTTGTGCACGTAATTTTCTTTATATTATCAGTAGCATTCTGGCTATTCTTTCACCAGCCATAATAGCTAAAACCGTAAATTCAAACTTAGTAGGTAAAGATTTACCAAAATGGCAATCAGGTTATTTAGATATTCATCATATTAATACAGGGCGTGGCGATGCAGCGTTTATTGTTTTTCCTGACAGTACGACATTATTAATTGATGCAGGGGATATTTCAGAGTCTCGACCTCGAACCTTAACAGCAAGAAACGCAAAGCTTGTACCAGATGATTCAAAGACAGCCGGAGAGTGGATTATTGACTACATACGTCAGTTTCATCCAAATAAGGAGACAGCCAACTTAGATTATGCTTTGATCACACATTTTCACGAAGATCATATGGGTGAAGTTGATGAAACCTCTAAGCAGTCTAAGCTTGGTGACTTTCAGATTACAGGTATAACAGAAATTGCTGAGTCTATACCCATAGTAACTTTGATTGATAGAGCCTATCCTGGTTATTCATTACCAGAACCTATGCTATCTGAAGCCTATAAGAACAAAATGTATTCTTCTCAAGACCTTGATGATCAATCTTTTATTAAAACTATGGAAGCTTATTGGCATTTTATTGCTTGTCATAAGAAACAAGGTATGCAGATACAAAGTATTGATGTCGGCTCAAAACAGCAAATCAAGCTGAAAAATCACCCTAATAAATACCCTGAATTCTCAATTGCTAATATTCATGGTAATGGAAAGGCATGGACAGGATGGAACAATACAACATTTTCACTGTTTGATGATGAAAAAATACCAGGAGAAAACAATCTAAGTATAGGCATTCGTATAAGTTATGGGCAGTTTGACTATTATACTGGAGGTGATATTTCAGGTAATGATGACTATGGTTCCCCCGACTTTTCCAGTGAAGAAGCTAAAGTAGCTCCGGTTATTGGTCCTGTCGATGTTGCCACACTAAATCATCATGGTAATAGTGACTCTCAAAGTACCTTCTTTGTTCGGACTATTCGTCCTAAAGTCTGGATTCAGCAAAACTGGTCATCTGATCACCCCAGCGATGAAGTATTAAGCCGTATCTCATCAACATCACTGTATCCTGGAAAGCGTTATATTTTTGCAAACAACTTATTAGCCGCAACGAAGAATGTCATTGGTTCTAAAGTAAGCAAAGCTTACAGTTCAACCCAAGGACATATTGTTGTTAGAGTCTATGAAGCAGGAACAAAATACCAAGTTATTCTATTAGATGATTCAACAATTGAACGGAAAGTAACTGCATTGTTTGGACCATTTGAGTCGAGATAATTTGCTGACTGTGATAACGATACCCTGCCAGTCTTATCCCAGTAGACTCATTCGTTATCCCAGCAAGCTTTTGTTTTATCCCAAAACCAATGACTTAATCCCAAACTATTAGATTTACCCTAGTCCGCAGGATAGAGTGGTAAACATATCGAAAAGCGGTAATAACGTTTTTCTAAAGTAAGCTTCATTTTCAGTTTAATTATCGGACCTCATAAAATAGGGATAAATTTTATGAACAAAATACTTACGTTTACTGCTCTTGTCGCCTGTATTAGTGCAGCAGCCACAGGTTACGCTAATAATGACCCAACAGCTAACTCCTTAGAAATAAAGTACGTTAACGAATATGATTTAGTATGGTGGGACAAAGGCTCTGGGGGGGATCATGATGGCAGTTATTACAGCCCTAAACCACCGGCTGGTTATTACCGGTTAGGTCATTATGGACATGGCGGATATGGTCATCCTACTGAAGCATCTGTTGTCGTTAAAGCGTTGAAGCCAGGATTATTAGAGAGACCCGTCAGCTATTCTAGAATATGGAAAGACTCAGGTTCAGGGGCAGATTGGGACGGCTCTTTTTGGCAACCAAATCCACCCAATGGCTACAAATGCTTAGGTACCGTTGTTAGTCGACACCATGGTCAGCCTTCTCTAGATGAAGTACGCTGTGTTAAAAGTGATCTTGTCGTTTCAGGTAAGCTAGGTGGTTGGATTTGGGATGATAGTGATACGGGGGCAGATGATGACTTTGGCTCCTGGAAAATTGTGGCTAATGATGCAAATGGCATCAGTGTTAATTCATTTGTAGGTAATAATAGTCACTCTGCACCTGGCAGCAGTCCATTATTTTACGTACTTAAAAAGGCTTCAATATTAGCAGCAAAATTATCACAGGCTGAAGTAACAAATTTGATTAAAAAACATGGACCCATTTTATACCTGCACCCAGATGAAAGGTATAAGCTGGACTCTCCTTTTAGATACATCAATCAAGCATATCTGGTTAACTCTAAAGGTAATAAAATAAAGACTTCAACTGATACCTTTAAAGCCAACTATGACTACATAAAAGCAGCAGGTAACATTAATAGCAATGTTAAAGATAACATCTGGTTAGAGCCGGCTAATGGCGATGCATCAAGACCCGGAGACTTAAATGCCGCTAAAGCCATTGTGCACATCAAAGATACCATACCAGGTTATACCGACATTCAATTCTGGTACTTTTACGCATACAATGGACCAGGCACTGCCAAAGTGAGATTTGGAGAAATCTATAACCATACTGGTGAATTAAAACCATTTGGCGAACATACTGGTGATTGGGAGCACGTAACACTTCGTTTTGATAATAGCAATAAGTCGCTAACCTCCGTATACCTATCTCAGCATAGCTATGGTGAACAAAGAGCACCAAATCAACTTGAGTGGGATGGTAGCCATGTCGTTATTTATTCTTCAAAAAATGGCCATGCCAGCTATGCTTCGCAAAGTGATAATGATCATAGAGTACTACACAAGTGTATCCAGGAAATCTTCGGCAACTGTGTTGGACACCTAGATGTAGACCTTAAAAACTATACCGCCAAAGGTAACCGCTTTAATACATATGAAGATGGTAAATACCATATTGTAAACTATACACCTACTAATTGGGCTGAAATGGAGTTTAGATGGGGACCTGTCAAAGATGTTCATATGACTATTGAACAGGCTGAAAAAGTAGCAAGAGACTTCTTTGGACCTTTCATAGGTGGATCTCCTGCAGCTTCAATTGGTGCAGCGTTATTCTCTAAATTTTATAAAGAGAATCAAGGCGGTCCAACTAACATTGGAACCAAAGGCGATTGGAGTAATAATGAGTTTTAAATGACTCAACTAAGTACTATAAAATAGTTGAATCTGCCTTTCATGTGCCCTCTTAGTTACTTGCTAACTAAGGGGGCTAAGTGTTTTCTTACCATATGCTACTAGACAACCAGAGCACCTTTAAATTTTTCAGGATAGTGCTTCTTAAGTTCAGATAAATACTTTTTTGCCAATGGCACTTGCTGGTCATATTCCAGATAGATGATCAACTGGCTGCTACTTACTGACTGTACTCTACAAGGGTTAACCACATAGGAACGGTGAACCTGAAATAAGTATTCACTTTCAATATAAAATAAAATTTTCTTAAGTGGAATACGGATAATTTCTTCCTTAATACCATCATTAACTAACTTAACAACAATACAGTAGTTTTTTTCAACCTTGATAAAGAGAATACTTTGCAATATTGGCGTAATATAACTTTGAATAAGCGCATTGTCTGGGTTTGCGCTTATTCGGCGTATTTGCTCAACGCTTCTCTGGGTCTGTAGCACTATGTTACGTACCCACTCCTCTGACGAAGATTTTGGAAAAGATGCTGCCAATGTATAGTAACTAGATATTTTCACAAACATTGCTACTAATTTATTATGAGTCTCAATCAATTCGGTATCTTTTTCCAGGAATGAAGGGTAACTAGTAAGTAGTTTATCAGCTGATTCGCTATGACTGATTGTTTTTCCTTCAAAAAATGTAGCTGCAGCATTTATTAAGGGATCATTAGCCAGTAACTCATAAGTTGCTAAAATCATTTCTTCATGAGATTTAAACTCACAAATATTATTTGAAAATTGATGCAGCTGACTCATACGCTTACGATGAATGAGTAACTCTAACTGAATTTTAACCCTAGCCAATAGCTCATCTTTAAAGAATGGTTTAGTTAAGTAGTCATTACCACCTACATTAAAGCCATGCACTAAATCCCTCAACTGATTACGGGCCGTCAAAAAGACAATCGGTAAATCATAGCTTGTAAACTCTTCACGTAATATTTTACAAACTTCATAGCCATCCATTTCAGGCATCATAATATCTAATAAAATAAGGTCTGGTTTATTTTTGTTAATATAATTTAAAGCATCTTCACCAGAATAGGCAGCAATAACTTTGATGTTACTCTCATTTAAGTGATTTAAAATAATATCTAAATTAATAGGTTCATCATCCACTGCTAAAATTACAAAATCTTTAACTTGACCTTCTGTTATTTGTGGTGCTTCTAGCATGTCACTAAACTCAACAGGTGCCTCTAGGGCAGATGCAGAATATTGTAACAACTCATTATCTACTGATGGTAACTCATCACTGACAGGAAGAGTAAAAATAAAGCGTGTACCTTTTGAAAGTATAGATTCTACTTTAATACTTCCACCATGAAGCTCTACAAGCTGTTTGGTTATAGACAAACCTAAACCAGTACCACCATAACTACGATTAGCACCTGAATCTGTTTGTTTAAATGCATCAAAAATACGTGCTTGATCTTCTGAATTAATGCCAATTCCAGAGTCACTGACTATCACTTCTACATTATTTTCTTTAACTTTAGCAAGAATCTGAATCTCTCCTACATCAGTAAATTTAATCGCATTACCAATTAGATTTTGAAATATTTGCTGTAAGCGATATTGATCTGCATGCACACAAATATCATTGGGTACTAAATTTACCAATACGACTGGTTTCTTATTGATTAACGAAGCAGAAATAGAAATATCTAAGTCAACAATTTGGCGAAGATTCAGTGATTGTTTTTTTAATCTAATTTGCTTTTGTTTGAGTTTAGCCGCATCGAGGATATCATTTACTAAATTCGATAGTCTCCTACCACTATTAATGATGTTAGTTAAAGTTTTGGTATAGCGATCAGGAACACGACCCACTAGTGATTCCGCTAGACCAATAATACCATTTAAAGGTGTTTTTAGCTCATGGGTTGTATTGGCAAGCAAGTCATTTTTAAACTCATCAAGCTTTTTCAGATCGATATTTTGCTGCTCAATTTTATGTATTTTATCAGCGATAGCTTTTCGCATAGTACCAAAACTATTCGCCAACCTGCCAATTTCATCATTCCTCTGGATATTGATAGCTTGAGATAAATTCCCACCTGCAATTTTTTCTGCGATATTTGTCAGAGCAAGAATAGGTCTCGCAATTGTACTCGCAGTCAAATACCCAATTAATATAATCAATCCAATTACGATAATTGCGATTATAATAGCTAGTTTTTGTAATTCTGTAATCGTTGCAAATGCTTCTTGCGTTGTGACTTCAGCAATAAGTGCCCAGCGTTCGTTAAACACTGTAATCGGAGTATAAGCACTCAATACTTCATCACCCAGATAGGATGTTGTCACTAAGATATTAGCTTTGCCATCAAGTGCTTCATTGACAGCCAGTGTTGATATTGAAGAAGTACTTGTTTTTTTAAATGTAGCTTCAATTGAATATCTATCAGGAGCTCTGTAACCATTTGATCGCATGAAATGATCGGAACCAACAAGATAAGTTTCGCCAGTACTGCCTAATCCAGCTCTAGTTGACATAACTTTATCAATTTTTGCAAAAGGTATCTGAAAAATAATTACGCCCTGAAATTTACCATATTCATAAAGCGGAACAGATATAAATGACGATATTTTATAATCAATTTTATCAAAACTTGTGAATATTATATTATTTATATCATTTTTGCTTGCTGCCTGTTCAGCAACCTTGAACGCTTTTCCTAGTCCCGTGTTAGCATAATCTCCGTTCACTAAATTTTGACCAAAGCTTTTTTCTTTAATAACAGAGTAAACAATATCTCCGTTATTGGTAACCAGGTATAAGTTATCAAAGCTAAACTGATCAATAATTTTTTTTAAAAAAGGATGTATCTCTTCATGACTATAATCATAGTAATCCCTGTTAGCATTTATATTGGTTTTTTCAGCTTCTGTTCCTACCACAAATAATTTTTGTAGAATTGTCAAAGCACCCTTATCCGTTTTTGCTAAAGGTTTTATATCTTCTTTAAAGCTTGATAGGTACTTCAGTATATAAGTATTACTTGTATTAGCGAACTTACTATCTACATTACCTACAAGATATTGTATTTGGTCATGAACTTGCTTAAAGTATTCATCCAAGTTTGATTTCTTGATATCCCTCAAAGAAGATAGTTGATTTAATGCTTGTTGCTCTAGATTTTTTGTAAAATAGCTCAACATTAAAAATGAAATAGTAACAAATGGTACTATACTAATTACCAAGTAGGTAAAAGTAAGCTTATTTTTTATACTTAAGTTATTAAATAATCGACGCAACATATTTACAAAACTTATGAATATAAAGTGAATAACTCAGTTTTTTAATACTCTTTTTTTATAAAGCTCAATCAGCCTATGCCGATTTTGTCCTGCCCAGGTGAAATCATAATCAATTAACTGACTTCTATTAACTTTTGGTGCTCTCGATAATCTCTGCATTTTTACCAGGACAGGATTTTGGTAGTTTGACTGAATAAACAGCCTTTGTCCTTTCTCAGAGAGAATAAAGTCTATTAGTTTTTTGGCTGCTGCTGGATTCGGTCCATTTTTGATTAAGCTAAGCCCACCTATTTCATGTCCTGTTCCTTCCTCAGGTACAATAATATCTATATTTTTTTCAGGAAATCTATTTTTTTCTTCAACCCATTCATGTAGAAATGTTATTGTGATTGCTAAGCGTCCTTGAGAAGTGAGTCGTGAGTGCGAATTTAAATATCCTGCAAGATTATTATGAAGTTTATCTAGATAATTAAATGCAGCTTCTTCTCCCATCATTTGAACAAGTGTCGCTACTGTCGTGTAGGCTGTTCCTGAGACCATGGGGCTTTTCATGCCTATAAGACCATGGTACTTACTTTCTACTAATGACTGCCAACTATGAGGCACAGGAAGATTATTTGCTTTTAAAATATCATTATTGACAATAAATCCTAGCACTCCAGTATAAAGCCCTGTTACGCTGTTATTACCAAGTGGATTACGAAATGTTGGATCAAGTTCATCAAAATTAGTTGGACGATAAGGCTGAATCAACCCTTCATACGCAGCTTGTGCATGTGCACCAATGCTCCCGCCTATCCAGACATCGCCCTTCGGTTGATCACGCTCACCTTCTAATCTTGCTAACGTTGCTCCACTACCATTCATTCTATATATATGTGCTTTAATTCCTGTAGCTTTTCTAAACGCTTTACTTACCTCATTGCTAAAACTCGTAACAGAATAAACAACAACGTGACTTTTCCTTTCTTTAGCACTTATTAACCCAGCATAAACAATTAGCAAGCAAAGCAACCAAATGCAATTTATTCTACTCACTATACTATTCAGTTGCTGGCTTTTAACTGACATAAACAGCTAGCCTGATATATATCATAATTATGCTTTATCTCCTTACCACTAGTTTAAATGTATACAACTGCTTAATTTCTATGCTAACCACACTTTAGTTGGTATATATCATCTTAAAAATCACTATTTTATTAACTTAACATTAGATGTCATTGATATTTATCCAATATAGGTGTAACTGAGAATTCTATAGAATTATTGTCCAAAATTTGTACCTTTCTCCTCTAAGTATATTGTTTCTTCTGGAGTGGAGATACGTCCCAATGTTCTATTTCGATGAGGAAAGCGACCAAACTGCCTTATAATTTTCTGATGTTGAACTGCATAGCTATGTACAGGACAAAACTTTCAGGGAGTGCCGAAATACTGCCAGGTTAACACTTCCTTCTACTAGTACCCTGTGTAAGTAATCAAGCCCTAGACGAAATAAACTTTTCGGTTTTCGGCCATGCTTTTTAAGCTTCAGTGGCTTAAGACTATTTTGCCATATACCCAATTTGAATGACCATGCTAATGCCAAAGCACAAACAAAAAATAGCTTTTCGAGACGATCTAGTTCCTGTAAATGCGTGCTTTCTAAGTCAAATC
>NZ_AUAF01000072.1 GCF_000428585.1 Zooshikella ganghwensis DSM 15267
AATCCAGTCGTTGAATGGGTAAAAGAGTCCCATGAAATCACTCGTAGCATAATACTTGAGGTCGTTGAAAAAGCGGGTAAAGGGTTTAATGTTGTAAAAAAACGCTGGGTTGTTGAGCGTACTTTTTCATGGTTAATCAACTATAGGCGTCATTCTAAAGATTATGAAGTTTTAACGAGAAATAGTGAGGCAATGATTCACATTGCTATGCTGCATATTTTAGTCAAAAGAGTTGCTTAAATTTTGATTTTTAAGACACCTTCTAATATCTAGAGGTAGCCTGTTTCACTACAAATAGAAAGGGTTATGGGATGACTGCTTGTTTAAAAATAGCAGTATAACCCCAACAAAGGGTATCCCTTCATAAGAGATATATCCTTCGTCTTGGGTATATATAAAGGCTTTTGGGCATTGTAAAAGAAGAGCTTCTGGAGGTTGTTCTCAAAAGATGATTTTCTTAAGAACATTGTATTTGATTGCCTCAGCAGCCTCACTGAGTGTAAGTGCTCAACAAACAAACTTAGCAGGTCAAACAATACACTTCTGTGGTGACGGTGCAGAATGGCCACCCTACCACTTCTGGAAGCGTGTAAATGGTGAAAAAACGAAAGAAATTACTGGCTATGATGTTGACATCATTACCGAAATTTTATCAAAGCATCAAATAAAGGCTGCATTTTTTCTTCCACCTTGGAAACGTTGCCTGCTTGAAGTAGAAAAAAACACTAAGTACCAGGTCGCGCTAAGCTCTTCCTATAGTGATACCAGGAATACGCTTTTTTTATATAGCAACTCTTACTATTCGATTACACCTAAGTTTTTCTATTCAACAAAAAGGTATCCAAATGGTCCACCTATTATTGATTCAGTAAAACAGCTTCTGAGCTATGAAGTCTGTGGACTACACTCCTATAACTATACTGGTTTTGCAGAAGGTATTCGAAACGAAGATATTAATATGATCGCTAAAAAATTCGATCAGGTGATATCTTTGACACTTAAAAATCGATGCGACCTCTTTTTAGCGCGTTATGAAATTCTCTCTGGCTTTGCGAGCATTGGTGAAGACTATCTGAGTAGCGGTGATATTAAGGCAATGCCTATACCTCATGGCAAATCAGACCCTTTTTATTTGTTGATATCCAGACAGTTTAAGTACGCTTATGAACTTAAGGGGATTTTAGATGAAGGCTTTGCTGAATTAGAAAGGACAGGAAAAATGCAACTTTTTTTAGATAAGTATATAAAGTAAAATATTGTCATTTAAGTTGCTGTGGGCAACCTCTACCCACAGCGACATAAATGACACGTCAGTTCGGCAAGACCAATAAATGAGCGTTATCATAATGGCTTAGCATAAGATCTCTCATCTCATCAGGATTTTTACTATTAACAACAGGATTGTCTGCCGTACTATGAGAGGAGTTTTCCTCAGGGTGAGCAAAGGTAATCAACCTTGAAACCCAAAATCGAAATGCTGCAAACTGCAATATAACTGGCCATGCAGTTCGTTCTTCCTTAGTAAAAGGTCGAACGTCATGGTAGGCTTTTAATAATGCATTTGTTTTAACTTCATCCAATACTAAACTATCTTGCCGACACCAGTCGTTAACGGTTACAGCAATATCGTATAGCCAATAGTCGTAGCAGGCATTATAAAAATCTATGATTCCTGTAATACGATCCCCAGTAAATAACGCATTATCATGAAATAAGTCACCGTGAATAATGCCTTGGGGGATATTCACCGAATCAAAAAACTGTTGGAAACGTTTTAACTGCTTGTTAAGTAACTCAGCATTATCAGAGGAAACTAAGGGTGTTAGACGCTCAACTTGAGTAGCCAACCAAGCTATTCCACGCTGATTTTCTTGTTTAAGCGGGCAATCAGTCGCAGCCTGATGAATCTTACCTAACATTTCACCAATAGCATGGCACTGTTCATGATTAGGGATAGGACTATGCTTTCCTGCAAGACACACCTGTAGTAACGAAGGTTTACCATGTAAGTCATGCAATGCTTGATTTGAAACATCTCTTAATGACTTTGGTACAGGTAGCGCTTTGTCAGCCAACAAATCAGTCAGACTGACAAAAAAAGGCATTACATCATGGGGTAAATATTCAAAAATAGTTAAAACATAACGAGTTGTATTATCATTGCACTTTAAATCAACAAAATAATTGGTATTTTCAACACCAGCAGCAATGCCTTCATAGTGTACTAACTTCCCTAATGAATATTTACTAATAAAGTGTTCAACTTCAGTTTGGCTCAGGTGTGTATAGACCGACATAACTACTGCTCAAAAAAATTGACTTACCACTCTAAAATTTTCCAAGAAGGAATAAGCATCTCGGGACGATCAGTTCGAATATAATTACCTTCACCATCAGCAGCCACAAGAAAATAAGGCTTGCCTATCTTAGGTACAACTTTGATTGCGTACACAAAGCCATTGTGACGGTACTCATGAATAATTTTATCCTTACTTTCACGAATCACAACATCATTGCTAGGTCTTATTGGCTCATCTTCAGCAATCACTGCAGTATTCACAGCGCCAGTAAAGCAAAACGCAAGTAAAGCTTTAATGAGTAAACGTTTCATAGGTTACTCCACACGTTATATTGATATTCCTGTAGGGTGACATGAGTGTCATTGGACCACTAAGTATAAGCGTATCACTTTATAAACGTCACCTACTGCAGATCAAACCACTGGGTATGCAACACCTATTCTGTTAACACACTCAATAACTCATACAACACTCAATGGATTTTAAACCCAAAACTAAGGGTACAGCTGATTATCACAAATAATATACCTATAGCGAAGGATATATCTCAGAAATCAAAAACACTTCTGCAAAGAACCACATATTGCAATAAGCGTATTGCGGGTATCGTATATATTTGATGTCCTTACTTAAGTAAAATTGGCCTCTTTTGCCAACCATTCAGTGTGTGCCACAATATATAGCCACCACAGTGTATAGCCAGTAAGAATGGTATAACGAGTATGAAGGGTGTTACACGCTTCATTAATGCACATGAATGTACTCTCCTCATCCATTATTAACGATCACTAATTGAATCAATGACCACGCAAACGACCAAAAAACCACTTGTTCTTGTTGATGGCTCTTCTTACTTATTTAGAGCTTTTCATGCCATGCCAGCTTTGACCAACTCTTCTGGGGAGCCAACGGGGGCAGTTCGCGGTGTAATTAGTATGATTCGCCGTTTACAAAAGGATTATCCCAATAGTTCTGTGGTGGTCATTTTTGATGCAAAAGGCCCTACATTTCGCAATGAAATATATGCTGACTATAAAGCACATCGCCCGCCTATGCCTGACGAGCTTCGGCTACAAATAGAGCCTATTCACCAAATTATTAAAGCAATGGGCTTACCCTTACTGGTTATTGACGGGGTTGAAGCTGACGATGTTATTGGGACTCTCGCCAATGAAGCAACCTCAAAAGGTATTGAAGTTATCGTATCAACTGGGGATAAAGACCTAGCTCAGTTAGTCAGTCAGCATGTGACGTTGATTAACACAATGAACGACCGTACTACTACTGTTGAAAGCCTTCAGGAAAAGTTTGGCTTTGGTCCCGAACTGTTTATAGATTATCTTGCACTGATGGGCGACAAGGTCGATAACATTCCAGGTGTTCCTGGGGTAGGAGACAAAACAGCGCTCGCTTTATTACAGGGGTTAGGCAGTCTAGATAGTATTTATCAACAGCTGGACCGAATTGCTGGGCTAAATTTTCGTGGCTCAAAAAGCATGGCGAAAAAACTCGACGAGTACAAAGAACAAGCCTACTTATCCAGAACCTTGGCAACAATTAAAACAGATGTAGACCTCCCTATATCCCTTGAAACAATTAATATAAAAGACGCTGATAACGAAGCGTTGATAGCACTTTTTACCCAACTGGAATTTAAAGGCTGGCTTGAGGAGCTACTTGGCAATCAGCAACAAGAAGCACCAGCAGAAAGCAAGCAAGCCCCTGCCAACTATCAAACAATTTACACCAAAAAAGACTTCCAAGACTGGTTAGATCGACTGAAAAAAGCACCAATAATTGCATTTGATACCGAGACTACCAGCTTAAACTATATGGATGCAGAAATTGTCGGTGTGTCATTTGCGGTGCAAGCAGGTGAGGCTGCCTATGTGCCTGTGGCTCATACTTACCCTGGTTGTCCTGACCAATTAGATCGTGACTGGGTACTCTCTCAGCTAAAGCCTTTGTTAGAAGCTGAAAAACCAGGCAAAGTGGGTCAAAACCTTAAATACGACATGAGCGTCTTAGCTCGATATGATATCGAGTTACAAGGCATTGCCGCTGACACTATGCTGGAATCTTACGTACTAAATTCCACAGCAACACGACATGATATGGACAGCTTAGCGCTCAAATACCTAGGCTATAAAACAACCCACTATGAAGAAGTTGCAGGCAAAGGCGCAAAACAAATCACCTTTGACCAGGTTGGCATTGAGCAGGCTGCACCCTATGCAGCAGAAGACGCCGATATTACACTGCAACTGCATCATACACTGAAGCCAAAACTAGAAGCAGAATCTAAACTGGCATCACTTTGTGATTCGGTTGAAAAGCCTCTGATATCAGTACTGTCTCGAATGGAGCGCCATGGTGCGCTTATAGATTGTGGATTGTTAAACAAGCAATCAACAGAGCTGGCTAAACGATTGACCGAGTTAGAACAGCAAGCCTATGATGCTGCCGGGCAAACATTTAATCTTGGCTCGCCGAAACAGTTACAAGAAATATTTTTTGAAAAACTCAAGCTACCTGTTATTAAAAAGACACCCAAGGGTCAACCTTCTACTGCTGAACCTGTTTTGCAGGAGCTTGCGCTGGACTACCCCTTACCCAAGCTTATTTTAGAGTATCGAGGTCTCAGTAAGTTAAAATCAACTTATACTGACCGGCTTCCAGAACAGATTAATCCCCATACTGGTCGTGTTCATACATCATTCCATCAAGCGGTTACGGCAACTGGGCGTCTTTCGTCTTCTGATCCTAACTTACAAAATATTCCTATTCGCTCAGCAGAAGGCCGACGAATTCGTCAGGCGTTTATTGCTCCAGAAAGCTACAAAATTGTTTCAGCCGATTACTCACAAATTGAGTTACGCATCATGGCACATCTGTCTGCCGACAGTGGTTTAAAAAATGCGTTTGCACATGGCATGGATGTCCATAAAGCCACCGCAGCAGAAGTATTTGGCGTACCTCACGAACAAGTCACTGACAACCAACGGCGCAATGCTAAAGCCATTAACTTTGGCTTGATTTATGGTATGTCTGCTTTTGGACTCGCCAAACAGCTGGGTATTTCTCGGCAATCTGCCCAAGAGTACATTGACCTTTATTTTGAGCGATATCCAGGGGTGTTGAATTACATGGAGTCAATCCGTCAACAAGCGGCTGACCAAGGTTATGTTGAAACGTTAATGGGCCGCCGTTTATACCTGCCAGAAATTCGCTCACGTAATGCAATCCAACGCAAGGCTGCTGAGCGAACCGCCATCAATGCACCGATGCAAGGCACAGCTGCAGATATTATCAAACAAGCCATGATCGCCGTTAATCAATGGCTGATGATGGAAGACGTTAAAGCCAGCATGATTATGCAAGTACACGATGAGCTGGTATTTGAAGTTCAGCAAGACCACGTGGCACTTCTCACCGAAAACATTAAGTCACTGATGGAAAAAACCACACAACTCGATGTTCCCTTACTAGTAGAAGTGGGTATCGGAAACAACTGGGATGAAGCGCACTAACGTGCGTTTCATAAAAACTCTGTGCTAACTCTACACATTTTTATACCGTTTATCGGGGGAAATATTTTTCTTCCAAAAAGAGGAACTTCTACCAACAGGCTTAGTCTTATCAATTAAGCGGTCGTGATGACTGACTTAACTACTCCTTATGTGTTTAGTGTTGGCACTTCCTCCGTTAAGCCCCCAAGTTAGCGGAGTCTATGAAAGCTCCAGTTGCTGATCTCCCCCAAGTAACTGGAGCATTTTTTATGGACTTCTATTAATTCTTTTCATCCAACAACCAAGTAGACAACTGCTGCTTTAACTCATCAACTCCCATCTTATTTAAAGAAGAAAACAACTGTAGCGTAACAAGATTGCCAAAAGGCTTTAACTCACGTTGTACTTTCAACGCAGCTTGTTTGGCGGCTCCAAATTTTAACTTGTCACTTTTCGTCAGCAGGATATGAACAGGCTTTTGGTAGAACTCAGCCCACTCCAGCATAATTTGGTCAAACTCTTTTAGTGGATGGCGAATATCCATCAATAGTATTAAACCAATCAGCGAGTCACGCTTTTGTAGGTAATTTTCAAGGTGCTGCTGCCACTCAGCTTTCACTGCCTCAGGAACTTTTGCATAACCATAGCCAGGTAAATCCACTAAACGAAGTGTTTCAGTAAGACTAAAAAAATTGATTAGCTGAGTTCGACCGGGCGTTTTACTGGTTCGAGCCAGTTTCTTTGAGCCAGTTAATGCATTCAGTGCGCTAGACTTGCCCGCATTGGACCGTCCAGCAAACGCAACCTCACGGCCAACATCCTCAGGACATTGTGATAACTTGGCTGCACTTTTAATAAAGGAAGTTTGCTCAAAATTCAGGGGGTGTTGAGACTGTTCTGGACTCATACGTTTCTCAGTTAATAACAAGTTTCAAAGCTTTTCGGCACATTCTATTGATCTTATCCTAACACTCCATAGCTGAATAATATCCCGAAAAATAATACCTATTTGAAGACCGTTGTTGTATGTACGTTCCCGTTAAGTTGCAGATTAGTGTATAATCCATCCGCCAAGGCGTAAGCCACTATAAAATAATGTAATTTACGCGTATTATTCGACTTCCTGCAAGCTTACCCTCAGCGATGTAGTTGTTTAGTAAGATTGTCAAACGCTGACAAAACCACTTAACACCTAACCGCGACGGGTAAAAGTCAGCTGTTGTGTGAGATTTTTTTAACACGCCATACAGCCATAGTCATACAGAGCAGGTGAGATCAATAAACAAGGCGGCCTGTAATGTATTAGCATTATAGGGATAAATAAACACTACGACTTGCTGGTACTGGATTAGCTGATGAAAAGAGTACTTTTTTTTAGCTGCATATTGACGATGGGGGTAACGGGTCTAGTTCACGCAGCTGAAGGTGATGTCACGGCAGGAAAAGCAAAATCAGCGGTATGTTCTGCTTGCCACGGTGCCACAGGCATCAGTGCTGCCCCAAACTTTCCTCACCTTGCTGGACAAGGACAACGCTACCTGCTTAAACAACTTATAGATGTTAAGTCAGGTGCGCGCAGTATTCCTGAAATGACTGGCTTTGTTGCTAGTTTATCTGAACAGGATATGGCCGATATTGCAGCTTATTATGCTTCACAACCCCCCCCTGTTGGCGCAGCAAAGGCAGACAAAGTTGCCTTAGGTGAACGTATTTACCGAGCAGGCCATAAAGAAAAAGGCATCCCTGCTTGTAATGCTTGTCATTCACCTACGGCTAAAGGCAATGAATTAGCAGGCTTCCCAATGTTATCTGGACAGTTTGCTGACTACACAGCCAAACAGCTTAGAGATTTTCGTGAAGGTGAGCGAACCAATGATGGTGATACGAAAATCATGCGCACTATTGCAGAAAAGCTAAGCAATAAAGAGGTTGATGCCGTTTCAAGTTATGTACAAGGCTTGCGATAACATTTTATGTAAAGCCCCAGATTCATATCTTTTTAGCAAAAATAAACCCGGCATCAGCCGGGTTTATTTTTTAGCTGTATAAATGACCTTTTAACGGCTAGTTACCATCAAAACCTGAGATTGCCCCATAAAACTCAGGACGACGATCCCGAAACAGTCCCCAGCTCTGTCTTGCTAAAGCCGCATCATCCAAATTAACCGTCGTTATAACTGTATGCTCTTGCACCCGATCAGCTTGTGCTAATACTTCTCCGGTATAACCAGTGATAAAAGAGCTACCGTAATAAGTAGAATTAAATGATGAGGCTGGCTCTTGACCTACTCGATTGGCAGCAATAACAGGCACCATATTTGCCGCACTATGTCCTTGCATGGTTCGTTGCCAGTGGGCTTGTGAGTCCAGTGTCGGATCTTGTGGCTCATCACCAATAGCCGTTGGGTAAAGTAGAGCTTCAGCACCCTGCAGTACCATGACTCGAGCAGCTTCAGGAAACCACTGATCCCAGCAAATACCCACACCTAAACACCCATACTGCGTTGACCAAACTTTAAACCCAGTGTCACCAGGAGAAAAATAATACTTCTCCTGATAGCCTGGACCATCAGGTATATGGCTTTTCCGATAAATGCCCATGATCTCACCTGAGGCATCGATCATTGCTAACGAATTAAAATAGCTTTGCCCTGCACGCTCAAAAAAGCTAATAGGTAACACCACCTTAAGCTGCTTAGCCAATTTAGACATGTGCTGCAGTAAGTCACTATCCTTGGCCGTCTGCGCTTGTTTAAAAAACTCAGGCTTTTGCTCTTTACAAAAATAGTGTCCTGCAAATAGCTCTGGTAGCAGAATAACTTGTGCATCCTGTTTTGCAGCCGCTGTTACCAATGTTGAAGCATATTCAACATTTTTCGCATAATCATCACTGCATGCCATCTGAATGGCCGCAAATGTCACCAAACGACTCATGGCGTAATCACTCTTCTAAGTACGTATAGCCAGTAATTCCCTGGCACAGCTCACTTAATAAACGCGCCTGCTCTTCCGCCGCAAGGTTAGACTGCTCCAGTTGCCTTTGGTAGGAACTCATAAGCGCATCCGGTTGTTGATCAACATATCTCAACATGTTTTCAACAGTGTCACCGTGTTTAATTTGTTCAACCTGATAATTCCCCTGCTCATCAACACGCACAGAAACAGAATCAGTATCCCCAAACAGGTTGTGCATATCTCCCAGGATTTCCTGATAAGCTCCCACCAGAAAAAAGCCAAGCAAATAGGGCTTATCTGCCTTATAGCTAGGAAGTGGCAGGGTTGACTCCAAGCCTTGGCCATCCACATATTGCTTAATCATTCCATCAGAGTCACAGGTAATATCCTGAATCACCCCGCGAACAGCAGGCGCTTGATCAAGGCCTGATAGCGGTAAAATTGGAAAAATTTGTCCTATCCCCCAGGCATCAGGTAACGACTGGAAGAGTGAAAAGTTAACAAAAAACTTATGCATAAGCTTTTCATTAAGCTCATCAATAATGACGCGATGAGCACGATTACGATGATTCAAATACGTCACCAGCTGTGCACAAGTAGCGAAGTGTATTTCTTCCGCCAACGCTCGTTCCTGCAACGTCGTTACACCATGGGTAAATAGTGAGTTCACCTCAGCCATGTCATCCTGAGTGTCATGATAAATTTCAACTAAGGCACGGTCATTTCGACGCTGACTGAGTGTTGAAAAGTCATGCCACATATTATGTAGTAGTTGATGAGCATCATCACTAGGCTCAGCTGGCTGGGAAATGTTTGGTGCCTCAACGCCAATCACATTAGTGATTAATAGCGCATGATGAGCAGTAAGCGCCCGTCCTGATTCAGAAATTAGCCGTGGGTGTGGCAGGTCATGTTCACGACAAATAGTGCTAAAGGCATAGACCACATTATTCGCATACTCCTGCATATTGTAGTTACTGGAGCAGTTACTTTGTGAGCGGGTGCCTTCATAATCAATGCTAAGCCCACCCCCAACATCCACTATTTTAATGGCTGCACCAAGCTGCTGTAGTGCCATAAAAAAGCGTGAGCACTCTCTTAAACCTGACTGAATATCACGAATATGCGCTATTTGACTGCCCATGTGGAAGTGTAATAACTGCAAACAGCCAAGAGCATCATGGGTTTTCAGTTTTTCAACAACATCAAGTACCTGTGCTGCAGATAAGCCAAACTTTGATTTTTCACCACAGGATGTTTCCCACTTGCCTCTACCCTGTGAGGCCAGTTTTGCTCGAACACCAATACGTGGAGTTACATTAAGATCTGCAGCTTCTGATAAAATAAGGTCTAACTCAGAAATTTTTTCAATAACAATATAGACTTGATGACCTATACGCTCACCAATCAAGGCCAGACGAATATACTCCCGATCCTTATAGCCATTACAGATAATGACTGAATTACTCTCTGCCGCAAAACCCAAAACAGTTAATAACTCAGCTTTACTTCCAGCCTCTAATCCCAGTTGTTTGACACTTGTTTCCGCCTGACTTGCCAGCAAGCCTTCAACAACCTGACGGTGCTGATTAACTTTGATAGGGTAAACAGCAACATAATCACCTTCATACTCATACTGTGTTATTGCATTGTTAAATGCATTACACAGTTTGTGTACTTGGTTTTGTAAAATATCATGAAAGCGCACAAGCACTGGGAGGCGGGTATTTTCATGCTGAAGATCAGCCGTTAGCTCAGCTAAATTAACGGAACTTTCTTTCGTTGGGTGAACAATAACATCACCTTGTTCACTTACCGAAAAATAGCCATTACCCCAAAATTGTACATTATACGTGTCTAGCGCATCAGACACAGTCCAATCATTCTTCACTACAAGCCCCTTAATAAAAAAAGGCGGATGGGGTTGAGTACGCAGAACGCGTACTCGTTCTTGGGTAAAGACCTGTGGTCTTTTATTTTACAGCTATTGCATCTAATGCCTGATGGATATACTGCGGCAATGCAAATGACCCACAGTGTATATCAGGGTTGTAATAATGAGTTTGTATATCACTCGCCTTAAATCGTTGTACGATATCCGCCGATGGCTGCTCACGTAGCTGAGTATTATTTGTAGCCCACGCGAAGGTCATGATCCCACCTATGTAAGTAGGTACGGCTGCACTATAAAAGCTCACATCCTTAAAATAAGGTGTTAAACGCTGATATGTGGTAGTCACTTCGCTTAACTGCATATAAGCCACCCCATTTTGGGTCACTAATATGCCACCATCGTTTAAACATCGCTTACAGCCATCATAAAAGCGAGAGCTAAATAAAACCTCACCCGGGCCCACTGGATCAGTTGAGTCAGAAATAATGACATCAAATTGTTCTTGTGTCGTATTAACGAAATCAACACCATCGGCAATCACTAAATGAGTACGAGCATCATCAAATGCACCACTAGAGTGGTTTGGTAAATACTCACGACACATCTCAACCACTTGCTGGTCAATTTCAACCATAGTGACATGCTCTACGTGTGGATGCTTTAGCACTTCTCGTAACATGCCACCATCTCCACCACCAATAATTAACACACGCTTTGCATTACCATGAGCCATTATGGGTACATGAGCCAGCATTTCATGGTAAATAAATTCATCTGCTTCAGTGGTTTGAATAATGCCATCTAATGCCATGACACGGCCAAACACCTTGTTTTCAAAGATAATAAGGTGTTGATGTTCCGTTTTGTTTTCAAATAAAACCTTATCTACCACAAACCCCTGCAAATAATGCTTGTGCAGCGTCTCCAGATAGGTTTCTCTCTGGTCAATCTTTGTCAGCATTTTTAATTCCTAGCGCACCGCGTTACTTACTTAGAGACTTTACCACGCATCAGATCACTCACATCTGTTCTTGTAGGAGTAAAAGCTTGCTCTAGTATGGGAATGGCTTTATGAGGTTCAGCATCACCACACATAAAAACATCAAACGCAGCAAAGTTGCGCTCGGGCCAAGTGTGGACACTGATATGAGACTCTGCCAGGACAGCAACACCAGAAATACCCCCATTTGGAGTAAAGTGATGTAGGTGTATATGAAGCAGTGTTGCGCCTGCAACTTCTACAGCATCACGAAGTGTTTGTTCCATGAGCTGAAGGTCATCAAGCTTGGTAGCTTGCCATAAGTCGATAATAAGATGAGATCCCGCAAATGTTACACCATCTCGTGTAATAAAATGGTCTTGAGCATCAAGGGATTCAGGGTGAAGATTTTCGTGGGTGGGCCAGCAGTCAGTTGTAGTAGGAACAACTTGAGCGTGAGTAAGGGTGTTTGGCATTTAAACAAACTCCAATCAGTTATGTGCACAGCGCATCAGGATGATTAGCTGTGCACCATTAGACCTTTAGAACCATAGGTACCTTCTTTTGTGAATTTCTGTTTTCAGTTAAAGCAATCTTGGGTATCTACCCCATCAGTCAACTCGCCGAGAGCTTCTCGATTGCAAGCTACTTTATATAAGATAGATTAACTCTTAACGAAAACACGTATCTTCAAATAAAATCTTCTTGCAAACTCAGGTAAAACACCTGTTGGCTTTTAAGTAAAAACAAGGGAAACACTGAAAAACCAGGACCAAAGTATCACAGAAAAATTACTCTCTGTGTTAATACCTCGTGTGGTGAAGCCTTCCCTAGAGCATTTGTGTTAGAAGATTTTTCGCGGATTCTAAGCATAATCACTGTAAAATGCG
This sequence comes from Zooshikella ganghwensis DSM 15267, assembly GCF_000428585.1. Taxonomy (GTDB): domain Bacteria; phylum Pseudomonadota; class Gammaproteobacteria; order Pseudomonadales; family Zooshikellaceae; genus Zooshikella; species Zooshikella ganghwensis. The sequence continues at coordinate 12,528 of NZ_AUAF01000072.1, forward strand.
AGTGCTTTTTTCGGTATGAACTTGCTTAATCGCGACACCGCATTAAAACGACAGGTGTTTTATAGCAAATAAAAAACGCGCCCCCCTTTAGCACAAACAAATCGCTAGACAATAAGTGACATAGTAAGAAAGAAAAATGGAACTGCTCCTTTATTGTACCCCTGCTACTATGTCAGACTTTGCAGCGCAAAATACTGCTAAGCGGAAATTTAAGCGATGAAGTACCCTTCTCGCAGAGTATAGTGAGTGAGCTTTTGTAAAGTTTTGTGGTCCAACTCAACCTGAGGCAAACTGAACTCAACTACCAGGAGTGAACGAAGAATGATTAAAAGCTTGTCCCGTTTAATGCTTCCTCTCGTCATCATGCCCGTTATGGCAATGGCTGCTGAAACCTTCCAAGAAGGGAAAGACTATATTGTCTTAGACCAGCCAGTAAAAACCGCTAGTGCTAACAAGGTGAACGTTACAGAAATTTTTACCTATAGCTGCCCTCACTGCTTCAAGCTTGAACCCTATATCAACAAGTGGGCTGAAACACTTCCTGAAGACGTCGAGTTCAAGCAAATACCAGCTGTTACTAAAGGCCTATGGGGTGTGCATGCGCGTCTCTTTTTCACAGTTAATGCTCTAAAATTAGATAAGAACGTGCATGAGGCCATTTTTGAGGCATTTCATAATGAGGGCAATAAGCTTGCTGCCCCAGAAGCCATGGCTAAGTTCCTAACAAAATATGACGTTAACAAGGAAACATTTGAACAAACATTTAACTCTTTTGGTGTGAGCAGCCAAATGAACCTGGCTGCAGCTAAATTTCGTAGTTACCGACTCACTGGCGTACCTGCCGTTTTAGTCAATGGTAAATACCGAATCAATGCTCCAAAAGAAAAGGTCACTGCTGTTGCTGACTTCTTAATTGAAAAAGAAAGAAAGTTACTGCAAGAAAAGGCAGCTCCTGCATCAACAGCCAAAGTTGAAACAAAAGAAGAAGGCAGTGATGAAACAAACGTGAAGTCTTCAGCAGCCAAAGAAGACTAACCAATGGCACAATAGACCTGCTTCCCATTATTAAGACAATTTAATAAGCGCAGCAGGTAGCGCCAGGAATGAGGTTTTTATGCTTCAGACATCCGTTAGAACGTTAAAGCAACTGGTTACTTCCCGAGAGCAAGCCCAGCCTGCACGAGCAAATGTGATGTCTGAAAATACCTTACGGCCACCTGCTGTAGTGTTAAGCAACCGGCTTAGAATGTTGAGCTTTAATATCCAGGTAGGTATTAACACTCAGCACTATCGACACTATGTGACTCGCAGCTGGCAGCATGTTTTACCTTCACAACGCCGTAATGAAAACCTTGATCAAATTGCATACCTGTTAAGAGAGTTTGACCTTGTTGCGCTGCAAGAAGTCGACGGCGGAAGTATTCGCAGCGGTTACATTAATCAGACTGAATACCTGGCACGAAAAGGGCAATTTCCTTATTGGTATCACCAGCTTAACCGAGACCTAGGCCGATTTGCTCAACACAGTAATGGCTTTCTTTGTCGTGCTAACCCCCAGCAAGTTGAAGACCATAAGCTACCAGGTCGCCTTCCTGGTCGCGGTGCAATTGTTGTGCGCCTGGGTAATGAAGAAGAGCATATTATTATCGTCATGATGCACCTCTCATTGAGTCAACGCAGTCGCAATCGCCAGCTTTCCTACATCTGTGACCTTATTGCAGAACATAAACATATCGTCTTAATGGGTGATATGAATACTCATGCAGAGCAGCTACTAGAAAAAACCCCATTACGCTACGGTCATCTGCGACCCGTTCATAATGGTGAGTTTACCTTCCCCAGCTGGCGTCCCTCCCGATCAATAGATCACATCCTTGTCAGTGACAAAATAAAAATAAACGAGGTAAGTGTCCTCAATAAGCGTCTTTCTGATCACTTACCTGTTGCCGTTGAAATAGAGCTACCTTTTGAGCTGACCTTCCCCCAAAAATAAGCCGTTTTAGCCGATAACTTTCCTACCTTAGCCTTTAGGCTCTTCGCTAAGCTGTTATGTTTAAGATTTACCTGCGAATCAGATCAAATGTGCCATGCTTGTAAGGGTGTTAATGGTTCGTGAAGGTTATTGAAAACTAATAAGCCACAGAGCTTTGGCATGAAACAACGCAACAAGTCAGACCATACCAATGAAGAAACTTCTGCTGATGAGGCTCGCTTACGCGCTAAGTACTTAGATGCCTTAGAACAGCTTGATCGCTTGGAGCAACAAGCCACAGGCAGCATTGATCAACTGCGTAAAACCCTGCTCGTCACTATTGTTCTATGTGAGGGTATGGCCAAGCCTTTAGATGAGCAGCTACAAACACTCAAGCAAAGTCTTAGAGGAGAAACACTGCAGCTTAATATCAGCCAGCATGTGGATAATTTTCAGCAGCAAGCAGATCGAGTTATTCAAGCACAGCCTCTTGCCAAATCTTCTGAGGGATTGGAGGTCATCTTCAGACATCTGCGGGATCATCCAGCATTAGCCAGTCAAAATAAAACTATCAAAGAAAATATTAAACAGCTCCAAAAGCAGTCTCTTTTTCTTGCAGAGTTCCCTCACTATATCCAGTCACTAAAAGAGCTGATCACGCAGATTAATGAGCAAGGGGTAAAACATACTGACTCAAAGTACTTGGACACCCCCTCAGAGGAAGAAACAAATGATCGCCCGCTATCATCAAGCACAGATCTTGAAATATCCTCGTCCGTAATTGAACACTTGGACACAGAAGAAAATGTTGTTAGAGAGGCAGAGAGTGATCACTCAGCAAAAACTTCTTTTTGGAAAAAGCTATTTAAGCCATCTGACAAAACCAGCTTACCTAAAGACTCGACACCCCAGCCTGCTGCATCGTTAACAGAAACTAAAAAAGGTTTACAACCAGCAGGTTCTGACAAACAGGAGCAGATGGTCTTTAAGCGAATTGAGTCTTTGCTTAAAGAGTTCATCAACAGGCTACCCGCTGTTGATTCACTTTCTGATGATATTGACCTATTGAAAACCTTGTTAAATCAACCTTTAACTTGGTATGAACTTCTTCCAACACTGGAAAGCTTGACCGCTGTTGTCATTACTGTCATTCATCAAAATAGGGAAGACTTCCAACACTTTTTGCAAGAACTCAATGACCGACTCGGTGATTTTCAGCAACACTTGATACAAGCTCAAGCAGGTATGAGTGCGTCCCTTGATGATATCGCAGCCTTACAGAGCTCCGTTCAGGACAATGTAGGTAGCATTCGCGAATCCATGTCTACAGCTTCAGACCTGCAAAGTTTAAAGCATACTGTCGAAAGCCGCTTAGATAACATCCTTTCTTCTATGGAGCGATACCACCAGCAAACATCAGATCGTACGCAAGTTGCAGATCAGCTTAATGTACTAGTAGAACGCATTGCGAGTATGGAGCAGCATACTAAAGAGCTACAGGCAGACTTAGTGAAAGAACGTGATCGAGCAACCAAAGATCCACTCACCGAGCTGGCGAACAGAGGTGCCTATGAAGAACGCATTCAACTGGAGTATGCTCGATGGAAACGCTATCAAGCACCACTGGTCATATGTATTGCTGATATTGATTTTTTTAAGCGCATTAATGATCAATATGGCCATCTTGCGGGAGATAAGTTACTAAAAATTTTTGCTCAGCTATTAACCAAACGGCTACGCGAAGTTGATTTCGTTGCCAGGTACGGGGGTGAGGAGTTTGTAATCTTAATGTCCAGCACGCCTATTGAAGATGCTCAGCAAGTCATTGAAGTAGTTCGAAAGCTTATTGAGACTACGCCTTTTCATTTTCAACAAAAAGAAGTAGCGGTTACCGCCTCGTTCGGTTTAACGGAATTCAAGCAAGGTGATGACCCTCACAGTGCATTTGCACGTGCTGATGATGCACTTTATAAAGCTAAGCAAAATGGACGCAATCAGTGTTGCATTGGATGATATACTCTTCACGAATGATTTCTAGGTTTTGTTATCTTCTCTCCTCACGCCAATCACCTCTTAATATAGGCTCATGGGGCTTCGTCACTCGATGGTCTCACCTAAAAACCATTCGTATTGGGTATAAAATCTGTGGCGTTTTAATCGGACACTTTAGGCATACTACTCATGAGCGTATTAAGCAATCCTCTTGCAGTATCATAAACAGTATCGCCTGGCTTGCCTGTTCCTGTCCCTGATACTGTCCAAATCACTTCATCGTCATCATCAGCCAAAGAAGTAATCGTCAGAGATAAAGTAACCACGGGTTGAGAGTTTTCCTCTCCCCGTTGCCACTCTGTGATTTCGCCACTGAGGTAATAATCAAATGCTTTCTTACGTGCCCATGCTTTAGCGTTTTGCAAGCGTGCAGCTTCATTCACAAATGAAGCCTCTTTATTGCTAGCAGGCTTTGCAAAATTATTCACCTGTCTTATACCATGAGAAGGCAGTAAAACTGTGATCATGCGTTCTACCTGCTCATCCGCATCCCCTTGATCGGTATAATTAACAAACGGGAGTAATGCCCACCGAGCATCAGCTGAAGGTTGACTCGGTCCAAATAAACCAGACCATGATAATTTTGATAATGAGCACCCTGCAAGCATACCTATCAACAGAGCACACAGCATAAAGCGCAAAGTAGAATAAGCCATCACTCACTCTCTTCTAACAATTGACTTGATGCCACTCAAGGGAAAATCAAGTCTTCAGTGCCTGTTGGCGCAAGTTAGGCAAATTTATCTGCAACCACTGCAGTGCAATAATGGCAGCTGCATTATTAATAACGCCTTTACCTAGCAGCGCAAACGCCTCATCTATTTTAACCACCTGAACACGAATATCCTCCCCTTCTTCTTCCAGACCGTGAATTCCTCCTAGGTTGGAACTGTCTACCAGGCCACAAAATAATGTGAGCTTTTCTGAGCTACCCCCAGGGCTTGATAAGTACTCACAAATGGGCATGAGCTGTTGTACATCACAATTAGCTTCTTCTTTTGCTTCACGACATGCTACGTCTTCCACTGACTCACCTGGAGCGACAAGCCCGGCAACTATTTCCAATAACCACGGCTTGGTATCGGCTACCAATGCGCCAACACGAAATTGTTCTACCAGGACAACACTGTCATGCTGTAAATCCAGTAAAAGTACACCCACTGCCTCAGGCCTTATAAATAGCTCCCTTTGTAAAACAGGGCTCCAGCCTCCTGCAAATAGCTGATGACGAAGCTGGAAGCGGTCAACTTTAAAAAAGCCTGAAAAAACACGTTCTTTTTTAACAACTTCGACACTTGATTGATCAAACGTAGATTGCTCACTCATAAATAAAACCACTTAAAATAGAGGTAACAAGGGTAGAGGCTTAGGCTTGATATAGCTGATGTTGCTGAATGTAATGTAATACGCCAGGCGTCAGTATTTTGCTCAACTGCTGATGTATATGAGTACGCTTTTCATCCTCAGCTTTATAGAAGCTTTGTAGCTTTTCACGTGCTAATGTACTCCGCACCGCTTCCTGTTCTTGCACAACAAATGTTCCCCACTGTTGCTTAATTTCATCAGCCTTATAAAACTTCTGCCAAACCTCAGGCCTTGCGTTGTCTGGCCCAAGAATAAACTGTACCTTGGCGCTGGGAGCATACTGTTCTGACAACAATTTTAGTACATCATAGGTATAGACTGGCTTTTGAGGATGGTTGCTCAACATATCCTGTTCTATACCGCATATCTCAATCTTACAGCTCAGTTTGGGTAAATCTTTTACAAAGCACTTGAGTAGCGCTAGTCGTGAGTGGAAGTCCAGCATCTGTTTATTAAAGGCATGCGCAGCTGCAGGTAACAGCAAAATGGTTGTAAAGTGCGGTGCGGCTTGCTTAATTGCATCCAAGTGACCACATGTGGGTGGGTTAAATGCCGAACCAAATACCCCTATACTGTCCTGAGTCATTCCTACAACCTTTATCTATTAAAGTATATCCACCACGCCAGATATAACTATTTGCTATTAAAATTATGTATCAAGCTGCTTCGACTTAAAGCCTTTCTGCCAAAACATAACAAGCCAACTATGCTCGCAAACACTGTACTGTGTAGCTTCAGAGGCATTAATCGCTGTAAATCTCTGAACTCATCTTAACATTATATAAAGGAATTAAGTTCATTTTGCTAGGTGTATACCGAAATAACTTGGGTATATCTACTAATATGTGGTGACTAGTATTTTGGTAGGATTTGCGCTGTTAAGACACTCCTTAACTTTATGGAATTTCTTCAAACGCCCTAACCCCCCCAATAGTTAGGGCTTTTTTTTGCGCTTAAAAAGTATATGGCATTTTTTTTACAACACCTTTGCCTTAATCTAACTTAAAAGTAGGCGCCTCCCTTAATAAGACGAGCACCTTAGAGATACCTGCCCACTAGCCCCTACCAGACAAAGTATGATGAATTATCATGTCTTCACTGGAATACCAAGGCATCAGGCTTAGGAGTAGCTTCCAGCCAATTATTAATGTCCGTCACCAGCGAGTAGTTGGTTATGAGGCATTTATTCGAGGCACTTCAAGACAACATCAATACAATACAACCAGTCCAACAATACTCTTCAACTTGGCGGCACGACTAGACCAGTTGGCAACCCTTGATCAGCTTTGCCGCTTATCACATTGCGAGTCATTTTCAACGCAAGATGCCACTGATAACTGGCTATTTTTCAAACAAACCGCAGATTTAGTCAAACAAGACATCCTTCACTCATATGCGCTTGAGCAGCTCCTTAAGCAAAGTCTACTGCCGCCTTATCAATTAATTATTGAGTTGAGTAAAAAGACATTCGGCGATGAAATGCTATTAGTGGAGGCAGCCAGCATCTACAAAAACATGGGGTTACTCGTAGCAATTGACGATGTTGAGATTAACAATGTCAGTGCTTACCAGATTGAACGGATAAAACCCGATATCATCAAGCTTAACCTACACAACCACCACGAAACAGCAGGCCAGCATGATGCTAGCCACTTATTTACAGATCTAGTGTCTATTTCAAGTGAAGTTGGTAGCCTCTGTATCGTAAGCACAGTAGAAACGGAAAAGCAGGCAGTTATAGCACTGAGCAGTGGCATTGATTTGCTTCAAGGTAACTTACTCTCAACGCCATCACCCAGCTTATATGCTGGAAGTAGTGGACTTCATCAGCAAGCACAGCAGTTGCAGCATTACCTTTTATAATGACTACACTTGCAGTATTAGTAGGTAAATAGCACAGCGTGTTGCGTAAATCTACGGATTTTGACAAATAACTGGCTAAGCTAGTCTTATCAGACTTATTGAAGTTAACCCCTTTTTGTCTAAGGCAAAGTTAAGTAATATACCCTGACACTTCCCCAACTAAGGTCAGGGTTTTTTTTTGACTGAATCTTATGCCATCATACCTTCAGCGAGTGGCCTTAACGGGGCCAAATAAAGGGCACCTCTAAACTGATCTGGTATCTGTTTTAGGTGTGATGCCGTTGGTGTTAACACAACACCACACTTAACGTACACCGAACACAGTACACTTCCAGTGAAAAAACCCCTTTCATTTCATTTAATGCCTTGTATGCTTGATGACACTTGGGCCGTAAGTAAATTGCAACCTTACGTGATGCAGTATGTCTTTTTGAGGAAACATGATGTGGAGATAAACGGCGAATGTATACCTTGAATGCTGTCAGAATTTTTACCTACAACTTCAACCGAGCATTAGACTTTTACAAGCACCAATTAGGCTTACCGGTTGAAAACGTAAATATGGAGGCACAATTCGCTGTTTTTAATACTGGCGAAACCAAACTGGTTCTTGAAACCATCTCAGGTGACGCTTTGGATAAAAGCCAGTTTATCGGTCGCTTTACTGGCATATCGTTAATTGTCAAAGATATGCGTAAAACATTACGTCGTTTAAAACGAAAACACGTCAAACTACACAGTGCACCTGAAAAGCTAGAAGACGGAGTGAAACTGATTCATGTGTATGACCCAGACCAAAATATTCTGACGTTAGTTTCACCCCACTGACTTTGTTAAGACCGTACTACGTTAAGGCCTTACTACAGGTAAACAAATAACTATACAGTCAGTCAAAATCAGTACTTATCTTCAATACCCTTACCCAAATAAACACGTTAACGAAGCAGACCTAAACCACTTTCTCTACTTTCAGCTGCTTCGTTAGGTTATTCACTTCTCAACTAAGTGAATCAAAACCTGCCTCAGGTTAATCCCTCAGCGTAATAGATAATTGTTGGCAAAATAAACGCTCAGGAATAAGGGCTAAGTAGCCCATACTAATAGCTTGGTCGATAAGGTCTGCTTTGCTTTGAGCATTAAACTTGGTTTTCAGTTGATTAATATAAATTTCTACTGTTCGCGTCGATAAACCTAGTACTTGTGCGACTTCTTTTGCGGTTTTGCCCCTTATCAAGTAAAACAAACACTCTGACTGTCGCTCCGTTAGCTTTACTGCACCATAAGACTTTTCAAGTATATAGCTGGATTGACTGATAAGATTATTTCCTTGAGCAGCTCCCACTTGAATGCGCCCTAGAAGTGTACCAAGCTCAACAGTGGATGCAGATGTAATATCTGCGCCATGAAAAATAGTACCAATTATACAATCATTATCATCAAGTAAAGGGGTTTTAGTAAAGATATAAGCTTTCCACTCGCCACCAGCAAACGGGTGAATATCCAGTACTCTTAACCTTTTATTGGCTGTAATCACTTGCTGATCTTGACGCCGAAACTGCTCTGCACAATTAACCGTATCACAAGGCATATCAAAGTCTGTTCGACCAATAATATCCAAGTGATGATCGAGACCAATTAGTTTTGCATAATCTTCATTGGCATACATAAAGTTAGACTCGGCATCCTTGCATCCCCAGGCACCAGGTAATTGATCAAAAAAACGCGCTAACTTTGGATCAACCTTTTGCACAACCTTACTCCTTTAATGTTTGCACTTCTTGCTCCATTGATGGGTAGTACCAATCCATACCTAACTCATTGGCCCACAAGCAGTCACCTAAATCAAAATGCCACCACTCACAAGAAAAATTAACAAATCCGTATGACTTCATTAAGCCAAATAATAGACGACGATTGTTGCGTATGGTTTGCCATTGTGACTCATTAAACAAGCTTTGGCTATATTCATAAGGTCGTTCAAAATAATCCGTCACAGCACGTGGCGTCTGTTCATCAAACACTGATCCAAAGTTTAATTGCTTCCCCGTATTAATATCGAATAGCGCTAAATCAATAGCACCTCCCGAATTATGAGGAGGAATAGCAAAGCGGGATGGTTCATCAGGATGAGCAACAAATTTCCTGACCTCTGCATTTAGTTCACTTTCAGTCAATGCAGGATAACGACATTGTATTGCCTTTGAAATGGATTCAAAAAGCGAATGCTGCGTTGCTATAGATCGAAAGGCATCAAAAACGATAATCCCCATTGTTTCTGGCAGAACAGTTAATATTGCCTGTAATCGTTTTGCCACCGCCTCCCGGCAATACATATGTTCAGAACAACCGTAATGGCCCTCGTGGAAGTAGCAATTTGCTAACTTTAAGCGTGATGATTGCTTCAGCTCAACGGCACGCTCACATTGTTGTAACTTGATTAGCTGATCTTGATTAATGGTAGGATAATCATGCTCTATCGGTGTATTAATCAACGTTGATAACTTATCATCCATAATCTCTACCCCATCTTACCGATTAAAAAAACAATCCTATACTATCGCTATTTTCTCTCTTGAAAAATAAATAAAAGGCCCTATATTAATTTTTGAGCGTGGCTCACTACGTCTTTTTTAGAGAAGTGTAGTCAACGCTGATTGGTTTTGTTTCGTATCGCTTCTAGAGGAGGATATGCGATGAACTCAATTGATTTTACTCCCCTTTACCGCAGTTCTGTAGGGTTTGATCGGTTAGCTTCGCTGCTTGACTCAGCTTTACATAATGACCATACCAGCAATACTTATCCACCCTACAATATCGAGGTTATTGATGATAACCGTTATACCATTTCTCTGGCTGTAGCGGGTTTCAGCCGAGAAGATCTCGATATTAAAATGGAGCAAGGCGTATTAACCGTAAAAGGTAAAAAAGCTGAAGAAAAAGCAGAAAGAAAGTACCTATACCAAGGTATAGCTAATCGGTCATTCGAGCGCCGTTTCAACCTGGCAGATTTTGTTGAAGTCACCGGCGCTAAGTTAGATAATGGTCTGCTGACCATTAATTTGGTTAGGGAAATACCAGAGGCAATGAAGCCTAAAACCATTGCTATTAATGCTGCTAACAAGGTCTTAGAGCATAAGACTGCTAAAGAAAAAGTAGCTTAATAGTTTTGCCCTCAACAAGGGGTATATACTTCATTACCTTTAGTGTATATAGCTAACCAGCAAGAGGAGTCTTACCTGGCAGTGATACTATATCCTTCACTTTGGGTATAATGTCACTGCCGTTAATGTTTTTTATCTAAAAAACATTAATAGTTTCCTTATAACTAAAGGTTAAAAATAAGCTTACTCAAAATTAAGTATTAATTGTTGCTTCAGATGGAAAAGGATAACGCGCTTTTATTTCTTTTACCTTAGCAATCCATTTGTGTTTTTTTACTTCAGCATTACTTGGATTCGCGATCAAGTCATAATCATATTCATTTTTCAGAGGATCAGCTTCTCTTGTATAATCACTCCTTCGTTTAGCTTTAATACGATCTATTGCTTCATAATACTTATCACTATTATTTTTAATACGCCAAATATTATTATCTAAAATCAGTTCATCATCAAAATCACATACTAATGGTTGCCATGCCGAGTTATGTTGAATAACGTGCTTTATGGCATTTTCGTCTATATAGAATTTTTTATATTGAGACATGCTTACAATGTCTTCACCATCAAAGCGTAAAGTATCTAATTTGTGTTTTTTTAAATAAACAGGTATTTCAATACCATCACAATGCCCTGAAACCGTTCCAATAATTAAGTCTCTATCAATGATTGCTTTCATTTTTACGCTTCCCAACGGACTTTTGCCGACAGCTTACCACTGGTATTATTGCTGTGATCCCAAGCAATAATATTGAAGAATGCATCGTAACGAGTATTAGCCTTACCCACATCACCAAATGCATCAGGGATTATTCCATAGTCTGTTTTTACGTTATCGTCGGGGTCATACATAGATACTACATAACCTCTAGGAGTTCTGGACCAATTAAGTTTAGTTAAATTTAAGGCTCTATATGGATTCCTAGGGGGTTATATCAATAGCTCTATTAGATCATTAAGTAAGCTTTTTCCTCGGCACTTTATATTGTACACAAACTCAAATAATGCTAAATAAAAAGGTAGTTTTTCTTGAGAAATACCTCGATGAGGTCTTAACCATGAGCGTAGTAATGACCAACAACCTTCAATGGTGTTAACATGTACTTCGTGAAAACCATCCCCATCTTCATCACGAGCATACTCCCCTTTCCC
>NZ_AUAF01000073.1 GCF_000428585.1 Zooshikella ganghwensis DSM 15267
GAGGTTTATCCTATTGTCTACTTAGACTGTATTATGGTTAAAGTCCGTCAGGATAAACGCGTGGTGAATAAAGCGGTGTATGTAGCCTTAGGCGTTAACCTGGAAGGCCAGAAAGAACTATTAGGGCTATGGCTAGGCGAACAGGAAGGCGCTAAGTTCTGGCTCAGCGTGCTCACTGAGTTACAAAATCGAGGCGTGCAGGATATCTTAATTGCTTGTGTGGACGGCTTGAAGGGGTTTCCTGATGCGATTAATGCCGTCTATCCTAAGACACAAATACAACTGTGTATTGTCCATATGGTTCGTAATGCGGTGAAGTATGTGCCTTGGAAAGACTATAAGGCAGTCACTAGCGGCCTTAAGCGGATATACCAATCAGCTACGGAAGAAGAAGCGCTTCAAGCATTGGAGCAGTTTGGAGCGCAGTGGGATCATAAATACCCGCAACTTAGTCGCTCCTGGCAACATCACTGGGAAAACCTAAGGACGCTGTTTAATTACCCTGATGACATACGCAAAGCGATTTATACGACGAATGCCATTGAATCACTCAACAGCGTCATCCGAAAAGCGATTAAAAAGCGTAAATTGTTTCCAACGGATGATGCGGCAAGAAAAGTCATTTTTTTAGCGATTCAAGATGCATCAAAAAAGTGGACAATGCCGATTCGAAATTGGAAAGCGGCGTTAAATCGATTTATGATTGAGTTTGAAGATCGACTTAGACCCTATATTTAAAACTGGGCGGATACACAGAAATATTTACAGGGTCTATTGTCGTTTTGTCAGTAAAATTGTGTAGAAGATCAAGATTAGGATATTTCGAACAAAGTCTTATGGTGTCCATGATGAACTTTTATTTGTTAGGTTAATTTGCATTTTTATAAATTCTTTTTCTAGGTTGTCTGCGGTTTCCTTATTTATTTTAAAACTGGGGGCTGCTTCTGGAAGGCTATCTCCTCCACGAACGATAACTGAAAGAGAATATTGTTCTCTTCCTTGTTGAAGTTGTATATTAAAGCTTAGAAACACATCGTTAAAAATTATTTCTGTAAAGCTTTTGATGTTTTTTTCTAGTTTTACTCGTTTTTTTATTTTTCCTTCATTTTCTGCGGTAATGGTGTATGTAGCACCTTCAGAGTTGAATGTAAAATTAATCATGAATACCTCTTTAGGAGAGTTTTAGTTTTTTAGGATAGGCTATATTAAATAGAAAGCAATTGTCATTGCAAGCTGTGTATGTGGTTGCTGAATATAAACTCCTGTTTTTTGAATAGCTATGATTGTTAAAAAAAGCAATGGCTTATGGAACGGGTACCTTATTAGTAGTTACACGATTTTTAATTGTTATGTGGTAAATTATGAATGCTCATTTATTTAAAGGTGATAGAGTCGAAAGCTTTAATTTTAAACGTCTGCTTATTTATTGCTTTGTATTCTTATTTGCTAGCTTATTAGCCTCTCGATAAGACACCATTCGTTGCTGGTCTTCATCCCATAAAGAAGATTTAAAGCAATCATAAATTTCTCCTAATGCTAATGTGGTTACAATGGGGGATTGAAGCTCAGGTATCGCTGCCATTGCTTCTGGTAGTCGATAAAATGGAATTTTTACGTTAAGGTGGTGAATATGATGATAACCAATATTACCTGTAATCCATTGCATCACTCGGTTTAATTTCATATAGCTTGAAGATTCCAATGCTGCACGATAATAAGTCCAAGCTTCAGGTGATATTATGGTCATGCGTTTGAAACTATGTTGTGCGAAGAAAAGATAGGAACCAAATGCGCAGTTAATACTCATTGGGAGAATTACAACAAAAAAAGCCGTAGTAGCACCACCAAAATACCATAGAGTGGTGATTAAAGAACTGTGTAAAATTAAAGAAAGCAATGAATCTATATGCTTGGAGGGGCTTCTTAGAAAGGGGAGTAAGCAGATACTAATAGCAAATATTGTTAAATAACCAAATAGAATAATGATCGGATGTCTTTGTAAACGGTAGTAAAAATGCTGCCATTTTGACGAAGAATGCCACATTTTAGTTGTCATTATTGGGAAAGTGCCAGTGCCAAATACATCGAGCTTTCCTACATGGCCATGATGATAATTATGACTTTTACGCCAGGCATTTGTAGGAACGAGTATCAGCAAGCCATAAAGTTTGAATAGCCATTTTGCTATCCAGGAGTTAGTTAGGATTGCGCCATGCATATAGTCATGGAAAGTGATAAATGCGCGTATCATTAGCATAGAGCTAAGCAATGAGAAGATTAATTGTAGCCATAACCAGGGAGATAAACCTGCGGCAATGAGAGAGGTTAGCAATAGTACGAATACAGTTATTACCAAGCGCCAGCTTTTATGTGGTGATTCTTGAGCGAAAGGCATAGTGGCCTTCAAAAGTTCTTGATCTACGCGGAGACCCGCGCTGTGTGTTATTGGGCGTGTGTTGAACTCATTAGTTCTTTGAGGGGTATTCAATATTTTATTTTGATTATCCATATCATAATGATCAATATGAATCTGTAGGTATAAAGTGAACTTAACAAAGCCAAGCGAACATATTTATTAAAATGAAGAGTGAACAGACCGCTAGGCATGAGTCTGTTTAGCGTTAAGCAATGTTCTAATACGAAACGTATAAAAAATAATATAAACTGGCTCTATTTAAAAATCTAGCATATGTCATTACAAAATGGGTATCCATAGAGATAGTGTGAGTTGTTTTTTGAAGAAATAGTATTTGTTTTTTTACATTTTTTAATGTTTATTTTCTAAGTAATCAATGTTGTACTAATCTTAACGTATACCCTCCTTTAATAATTCCTAGTATGTCCTGTCTAAGTAGTTGAGTAAGTGAATTTTTGAATGGTTTTTAAAGGGATATTACAAACAGCTTACTATCTGTATTTGGTTTTTCTATTTTATGGGTAATCAGTGTCCCCTTTTTCTATAGAGGATACATGAAAAATGTTCTGGTTCATAATGAGTCTATTGATGATTAAACGTGTCAAAGTAATACTGGTTTTTATTTTGGCTTTGTTTTATCCAGTTTTTCTGTGATTATATACAGATATAGAAGATAGATTATTGCATTCAATAAAAACTCACACTGTTATAACGTTTAGTTGGCCAAAGCTAAACAGAGTGAATAAAAAGTAGTCAAAGAGAATCAGCGATTAATGAGGCTGCTGCCTCACTTATTTACAAGGTTGTTATGAAAGACACAACAAGTATTGATATGAAAGAGAATAAGCAGAAAAAACAATTAATTATTCAGGGGGCAGCTATTTCTTCGGGCTATGCTCAAGGCATTATTCATCTACAACCAGGCCTATTGGGGCCAATTGATGTTCCTGTAAACGGTACTCAGCTCAATGTTGAGGAGGAATTTACTCGCCTTGATCAGGCTACAGCAAAAATTTCTAATGATTTGATGATGTTAGCCACACAAGTTGAAAAGGAAATAGATACACACTTGGCTGAAGTGTTTGGTGTACATAAGCAAATACTTGATGATCACCTGCTAAAAGATGAGTTAAGGAAAGAAATTGTTGACAATCTTGTGACAGCTGGCAGTGCTGTAAAGAGTGTTTTTTTACGTTGGGAGAAGAGATTTCTATTAATGGAGTCTCGTATTGCCCGTGAGAAGGGGGATGACCTTCGTGATGTATCAATACGGTTACGCAATGCATTAGCTGGCATTATAACGCATCCTCTGGAGAAAATCCCTGAAAATTGTATATTAGTTACACAACGATTACTGCCATCTGATACGGTTTTTCTTAATAGTCGTTCTACAGCAGCAGTTTTACTTGAGTATGGTGCAAAAGGATCTCATGCTGCATTATTTGCTCGACAATTAGGAGTGCCTTGTATATCAGAAATACCAAAAATCCTGGAAAAGCTCTCTAATGGTGATACGGCACTGGTAGATGGCAATTTAGGTGTATTAACCGTAAATCCAGGTTGCAAAGCGATTACCTCCTTTCAAAAAACAGTCGAAAAAGATAAGCAAATCCATCAAGCAGCTCAAAAGCGGGCAATATGCCCGGCTGTAACGCTTGATGGTGTTCGGATTAATGTTAATGCTAATGTTGGCTGTCATGAAGATACCAGCAAAGCCTATAGAAATGGCGCTGATGGCATTGGTTTATATCGTATTGAACAGTTTTATATTGGGCGTACATCGCCACCTAGTTCAGATGAGTTATTAGATGAGATGTGTCATACACTTAGCAGCGTAAAAGGGCAATTAGTTTGTGTGAGATTGCTTGATGTGGGTGCTGACAAGCCTTTACCGTTTGTTGGTTTTATGGCTGAAACGAATCCTGCACTGGGGAGGAGAGGAATTCGCTTTTTAAGAGAGTATCCGGAGTTGTTGTATACTCAGTTAAAGGCAATTATCAGTTTGATGGCAGATTATGAAGTTCAAATTCTTGTGCCAATGGTAACAATGCCTGTGGACGTACTTGTAGTAAAAGAAATGTTACAAACAGTTTGCATTGAGCATGATGTTTCAATTTTGCCAAAGCTGGGGGCTATGATTGAAACACCTGCTGCAGCATTGTCTGCAAGTACTATTGCTCCTCATGTTGATTTCATGAGCTTTGGCTCTAATGATTTAACCCAATATGCTTTTGCCGCTGATAGAGAAAATGCATCAGTAGAATCATATTACAATGATGATGCTGATGTAATATTTCGCATGATGGAGCTTGTGCACAATGATGTACCTGATATGCCACTTTCAATTTGTGGCGAATTGGCTGGTTGCAAGGAACATATTCGTCGATTATTGTTGTGTGGCATTACCTCACTTAGTGTTGCGGCACCTTTAGTACCTATAATCAAAGAAACTGTAAGAAAGACTAAGATCACTTAAAGTGATTGAGTTTATTTTTTTCAATAGTTCCTGCTCTCTAGAAGTTAATACTTACATGATAGAGTTAGCTGGTTTTATATGATTAATAGCATACTGAACATTTGATTGACTATTGTGTCCAAACTGAAAATAGGTATTATTCAGCTCTCCTCCAATTTGTGTCAGAAAAACTTGAATTTTATCTAAATACACATGTAATGAATGCTGTGTGAAGTCATTGGCTTGTTTTGAAAGTAAATTGGTTAAAGTTTGGTTAATCAAGCTTAAGACTGCTTCACTCTTGGGTAATGGATTTGTATTTCGAGCAACCTCGGCTATGCAGAAATAGATAGAGCGGGGAAAAACTTTCGATTTTAATAAAAATGTTAATACCTGTTCTTGTGAAATATTAACTTGTACTTCACGCCTATACATTTGGTAGGCAGTCATGGATTTTAGCACACTCATCCATTGAATATTCGCAAGAGGGTGAAACTCCAGGTGATTATTTTGATTGAGTAAATTTGTAGTACGCACATCAATAATACGTGATGACATATCCGCTCGTTCGATATAACGTCCTATTTGCAAGAACAAATAACCCGCATCACGATTCATCGTGTCCGCCAATAATCCATTAAGGGTTTGGCAGTAGGTAATGATAGAGTTAAAATAGTCAAAGCGTTTAGTTTTACGTTGTGCATAATTGATATATTCACTAGCATAGAAATGCAGAGTATTTAACTGCTCCCAGGCTTCTTGGGGTATAACATCACGGGTTGTCCTTGCGTTTTCTCTGGCTGCATTTAAGGCAAAACGAAGCGATGCAGGACTTTTTATATCGGTGACTAAGTAGGTTATTACATTAGACTCACTGAAATCGTTGTATAAATCCAAATACTGTGCTCTAGTGCCCGTAATATCGATGAGAGGCTCCCAGCCGGGTGAAATACCTTTTGGTAAATCCAGTAAAAGGTGAGAGTTGACATTAATTAACCGTGCAATATTTTCGGCGCGCTCTAAGTATCGGGCCATCCAGTATATAGTTTCTATCACTCGAGCTAACATGTTAGGCAGGCCTCCTCATCAACAATCCATGTATCTTTACTGCCCCCACCTTGGGAAGAATTGACTACCAGTGATCCTGGCACCATTGCAACGCGGGTTAACCCGCCCGTAGTGACTTGTGTTGTGTGGCCACTGAGGATAAATGGGCGCATATCAACGTGTCGTGGTTCAATATGATGATTAATCAATGTGGGCACTGTTGATAGCGCTAAAGTAGGTTGGGCAATATAATTACGTGGGTTTTCTTTAATAAACTCTGCAAATTGTTTGCGCTGTTTTTTGCTGGCAATTGGTCCAATTAACATACCATAGCCACCAGAGGCATTTGCAGGTTTGACTACTAGTTTATCAAGGTTATTAAGAACAAAGTCCCGCTCTTTCGGATCAAAGCATAGATAAGTGGGCACATTGGGTAAAAGCATTTCTTCATTTAAATAGTATTTAATCATTTTTGGGACAAAGGCATATACCACCTTGTCATCCGCAACACCGGCTCCAGGTGCATTGGCCAGTGCTACATTACCTTTAGCCCATGCCTGCATTAAACCAGGTACGCCTAATAATGAATCAGGGTTAAATACTTTAGGGTCTAGAAATAAATCATCAACACGTCGATAAATGACATCAACTTGTTCAGGACCTTCAATGGTTAGCATATAGACATTGTCATTTTCTACGACCAAATCACGGCCTTCAACCAGTTCACAGCCCATTTGTTGAGCTAAATAAGCGTGCTCAAAATACGCTGAATTGTAAATGCCAGGGGTTAGCACCACAACGGTTGGATTAGCAGTAGGACGTGGTGATAGAGCTGCCAATGTGGCAAACAGCTGTGAAGGATAATCGTCAACGGGCAGAATAGTATAGTCTTCAAAAAAATCTGGAAAAACCCGCTTCATTACCGATCTGTTTTCCAACATATAGGAAACACCTGAAGGTACACGCAAATTGTCTTCTAATACATACATTGTCCCTTGTTGATCTCGTACTAAGTCTGAACCACAAATGGGTGACCAGCAATTTAAAGGAGGGGTAATATCCATACATTGCGGTCTAAAATTTTCGGAATTAGCGAGTAATTCAGCAGGAAAAACTCGATCTTTAATAATTTGTTGTTTGCTATAAATATCACTTATAAACAGGTTTAATGCATGTACGCGCTGTTTTAATCCTGCTTCAATCATTTGCCATTCAGTGTTTGGCATAATGCGGGGAATAATATCGAAAGGCCAGGCGCGATCAATTGCACCTCCCGATTCGTGGTACACCGTAAAAGTAATCCCCATCAATTTAATGGCTAATTCTGCAGCTGTGCGTGCAGTGTCTAGTTCTTCATCACTATATGAAGCCAAATGATGTATGAGTCGCCTGGCAACGGTTCTGGGCTGGTTATGCTCATCAATTAGTTCATCCTGAGCTTGGCGAACGTTATAGTCATTCCATTGAATAGTCATAATATGCTAAATGCTAGTTAAACGTATGTGAGTGTGTTCGTGTAACGTCTACTTGAACGGTCAGGTGATGATGGCCACCACCATAAACGACACCTTTTAATGGGGTGACATCTGCGTAATCTCTCCCCTGTGCAACTACAATATAGCGTTCATTTGCCATTTGGTTATTGGTTGGGTCAAATCCCTGCCACCCATGTTCTGGAATAAAAACGTTTAACCAGGCATGAGAGGCGTCAGCACCTGTCAGTTTAGGCTTACCTGGTGGTGGGTCTGTTTCTAAATAACCACTGACATACATGGCAGGTAAGCCCATACTGCGTAAGCAGGCAATCGCTAAATGAGCAAAGTCCTGGCAAACACCTTTTCTATGTTCAATAACGGTTTCTAGCGGGGTTGATAGTGAACTGAAACCGGGTTCATATTTAAAATCATTATATATACGATGAGTTAAGTCATTTACCGCATCCAGTAATGGGCGCCCAGGGGTAAATGAGCTTAAGGCATAATCCTTTGCGCTCGCTGATTGAGGAATTTGTGGTGAGGGTAAGATAAATTCATGCACCATGAGCTGTTGGTGTTTATTCGCTTGTTCCAAGTGCTCAGTAAACTGGTCCCAGGGTAAACTGTTTTCGAGTGAAAGTGAGCATGGTTTGTCAATGGCTACTTCGCTGATTACTGAAATAGTCAATTCCTGATGTTGTTGGTGAATATCAAAGCTGAAGACATTATTTCCAAAATAATCAATACGCTGAAAACTGCTTCTTGGGGAAGGAGAAACATGAACCTTACTAAAAGCACAGGTTTGATGAGGCAAATTCATTGGGCTCATACGTGCTTCGTTATGACAGCGGCTGACGGGATCTGTGTAAACATAACGTGTGGTATGTGTAATACGAAACGTATTCATACATTCACCTCGTTAGGCATAGCAATCTCAGCAGACATAGACGTTAACTGTTGTGCCTGTTCGGTATGACTGAAATACGTATGGTGTAGGGTGTTTGCCAGTTCTAGTAGGTTACTATTACATGCTTCAAGCAGTTCAATGAGTACGTGGAGCTGGCCATCCTCTCCACGTTGAGCAAGCATATTCGCAGTGGCTAGGCGTAAACGTGTTGCGGTTGCTAAAATAATCCGCTGCTCTGCAGAGTATTCGCGTTGCTGATGACGATGGGGCAAGTGATCAATTAACCGTTGAATACGGTAAATTTGATACGCCAATGCACGAGGGTTTGTCTCGTCGAGAATGAGCAAGGCAAGGGTATTTTCCATTTGTTGTAGAGAGCGATAACGACGGCGGTGGGTTATCAGACTTTCGTTATTGACCAGCAAAGCTTCTTGTAAGAGGTGCTCAACAGTGTCATCAAGTCCTTGACTAAAACAACTTTGAGTTAGGCTGATTTGTAACAGGCTGCGCTCAATACGACGGCCTAAGTCAAACAGGTACCAGCCACTTTCATGGGGCATACTTTCTGCGGTGAGACCCGTAAAGGCCATAATGGTAGTGATAAGTTCATCAAGACAACTTTGTAAGTCACCAAGATCGGTAGGTGGGCAGTAAAGTTGGCCAAGGATATCGTCAATATCATCAATCGTGCGCCAGGTATCACTTGACCACAAATCGCGTACACTAAATGAAGCATGTAAAAAAGCTGCAAGCACTTGCGCCAGACTGCCAACCCGCTCGCTATCCCGTACCAGGGATATCAACTCAGGGTTTGGCTGTTTACATTTTTGTTTGGTGTCTTCTCCGGTAAAACCTGGCAGGGTATTGGTCATTACTGTAAGCCCTGTGAGTAACACATAAAGACACTGTTGATCGGCCTCACTGGCAAATTCATCTTGATTATTGATATGGTCCATAATGGTGCGTAATAAACGTGAGCTACCTTCTGCTCGCTCTATATAGCGTCCAACCCAGAATAAACTTTCTGCTGCACGACTAGGGAGTATGCCTTCGTAGCTCTGCACTGCGACCCCGCCAGGGGCCATAGGCTGGAGGCGAATAGGGCGATCAACTTCATGGGATAAAATCCAGGTGTCTTTACTGATACCTCCATTGGTTTGCCACTGGAACCAGCCTTCATTGTTATTGGCAATTCGGGTAAGTCCGCCAGGTAGTGCAACATAAGAGCCACCCTCGGCGACTAAAAAGGTACGAAGCTGGTAGTAGCGTGGCAGTAGCTCATCGTTAATCAGTGTGGGGGTGGTTGCCAGCTGAGGCTGTTGTTGACCTACATAAAAATACGGCATTTGTTTTATTTTGTCTTTGAGCTGTTGCTGTTCTTCAGCCGTCATAAGTGCCGGGTAGTAGCAAGACCCATTGCCAAAAATGGGTTTAATGACCAATTTTTCAAAATTGGTCAGCACATGCTCCAGCGCTGGTTTTTGTCCACACCACCAGGTACCAACAGCAGGCAACTGTAATGTTTCACCTAACAGATTTTTGGCAATTGCAGGAAGAAAAGCCAATAACCCTGGGTTTTCAAGAATGCTGGAGCCCAAAGGATTATTAATTGCCACTGTTTGGTTGCGAACGGCTTGTAGTAATCCAGGCACCCCTTGCTGGGAGTCCTGTTGGAGTTCAAGCGGATCACAGGACAAGTCATCTGTTTTGCGAAGGATAATATCGACTCGCTGCAGCCCTGCTAGCGATTTTAACCACACCTTGCCATCACGAACCGTTAAGTCATCACCCTGAACGAGAGGGTAACCTAAGTAAGTAGCCAAATAGGCATGTTCATAATAAGTGTCATTGTCAGGCCCAGGGGTTAGCACAACTATTCGTGCTTCATCTGAATGTTGTGATACCAAAGCCTGAAGACCATTACGCCAGGATTGGAAAAAGTGATAAAGACGGTGAACCGTTATAGAACGCATTGCTTCTGGGATAATGCGGTTCATAATCATACGACATTCTAGTGCATAGCCGGCACCAGAGGGGTTTTGAGCTCGGTCAGCCAGGACCCAGAACTGGCCATCTGCACCACGTGCAATATCCACGGCGAAGTGCATTAACTGATGAGATAAGGCTAACCGAACCTGGTCGCAAGGGCGCTGAAATCCAGGATGCGCAAAAACCAGTTCAGGTGGAATGACATTTTGCTTGAGTAACCTTCGCTCTCCATAAAGGTCCTGTAAAATACAGTCAAAAAGAAGTGCGCGCTGTTGCAACCCCCTCTCAAGGTTTTGCCACTCGTTTTCTGCCAGTACTAAAGGCAATGGATCAAGTTGCCAGCTCCTCAGGCTCTGGTTGGCCTGACTGTGGACATTGTAGGTTGTACCATTTTCTTGTAGTAAGCGCTTAGCCTCCAGACGTGGTTTATGAAAGGCACTGGGAGAGAGAGAGTTAAGCTGTTGTATTAAGGGTTGCCAGGCCGGTTTAATAGATAGCTGCTCCCCTGACCACATCTCATCATGAAATTCTGGCTTTAGGTGCTGGCGATACTGTTGTAACCATTCATCACTGGTTTGGGGGGGAGTGGTACTGGTCATTGTTGGCGTAAGTCCAAAGTATAGGGGTACTCATTAGCCATTTGTAATTTTGGTAGGTTTATTGGGCCTGGCCCAGATCCTTCGGCAACAAAGCGCCAGTGGCTAGGTCCACTACTGGTATGTGGTTCCTGGCAGCCAGGACTATGACCATGAGACCAAAAGCGAGCCAGTCGACGCCCTTCAGCGGCATAACTGTTGACTGGGAATGCTTCAAAGTTTCTGCCACCTGGATGTGCGACGTGATAAGTACAGCCGCCTATGGCTCGGTATGACCAGCTATCAATCACATCAAATACCAGTGGTGAGTGCACACCAATCGTCGGGTGGAGTGCCGAAGGCGGTTGCCAGGCGCGGAATCGAACACCTCCCACATACTCACCTGGGGTACCTGTAGGATGGAGGGGGACCTGCATACCGTTACAGCTGATGATATGACGGTCAGGCGTTAGGCCTGTCACTTTTATTTGCAGGCGCTCTACTGAAGAGTCAACAAAACGGGACGTACCCTGTTGGATAACCTCTTCACCTAGTACATGCCAGGGCTCGATGGCTCCTCGTAACTCAAGGTGAATATCTCCTAACTGAATTTCACCAAAAACGGGGAAGCGAAAGTATAAGAAAGGTGCAAGCCAGTTAAGCTGAAAACCATAACCTGATTGTTGAATATCGGCAGCCACTTCGGCTATATCGTTCCAAATAAAATAAGGCAGCATAAACCGGTCATGGAGGGCTGTCCCCCAGCGAACGAGGGGGTGGTGGTAAGGTGTTTGCCAAAAACGCGCAACTAAGGTGCGGAGCAATAGCATCTGTACCAGACTCATACGGGCATGAGGCGGCATTTCAAAAGCACGAAATTCGAGTAGTCCAAGCCGGCGCTGAGCATTCTCGGGTGGATAAAGCTTATCTATACAAAACTCGGCACGATGCGTGTTGCCTGTAATATCAACTAATAAGTGCCTGAGTAAACGATCAATTAGCCATGGGTGAGGCGTTTCTCCTTTAGGAATTTGCTGAAAGGCAATTTCCAGTTCGTATAAGGCTTCATGTCGGGCTTCATCAATACGAGGGGCTTGACTAGTAGGCCCAACAAACAGCCCCGAAAATAAATAAGAAAGACCTGGATGGTGCTGCCAGTATGTAATTAAGCTCTGCAACACATCAGGTCTTCGCAGCAGTGGGCTGTCAGCCGGTGTATGCCCACCGAGGGTGACATGGTTGCCGCCCCCCGTTCCACATTGCCGTCCGTCTAACATGTATTTTTCAGTACCCAGCCGGCTTTCATGAGCTGCCTGGTACAGGCTATTGGTAATGGATTTAAGCTCAGACCAGCTGCTGGCAGGGTGAATATTGACTTCAATAACACCTGGGTCGGGTGTGACTTTAAATGACTCGATACGTTGATCAATGGGTGGTGGGTAGCCTTCGATAATGATGGATATTTGTAATCTATCCGCAGTTTGCTCAATGGTTTGTAATAGCGCTATATAATGCTCTAGGTGTGATAACGGAGGCATGAATACATGAAGGGTATCGTTACGTAGTTCAATTACAAAGGCTGTGGTAAGAGGTAATCCTGTGCTACCGCTTTTGTTCAGTGTTTGTGGTTGTAGATCGAAAGCCGGTGGATGAGATGCATGGTTTACGGTTAATGTGAAGTTATCAACGCGCTCAGGCAAGGGAGGAACATGTTCAAATAAGTCTCTTGGGAGAGAGTGTGGCTCTTGATGAGGAGTTGACCAGTGGATGCGATCTAAGGGTAAGCGTAGGCCAATGGGTGAATCCCCAGGAATTAAAAAGAGTTTGCCACGACGAAATTGCCAGAATGCTGTTTTCCAACACTGATCAATAAAATCCCAATTAACGGGTAGTACATAGCCACGAGGCTGGTCTTTATACTGTTTTAGTTGGGTTAAAATAGCCTGCCGTTGATCATCAGCACTTAAACTTTCAGGGGTATCAAGGGGAAGATTTTCTTCCTGCCACAGTAAATAGTAGGTGTCTTCATAAGCGGGCAAAATAGCATTGGTAGGCAACCGCAATTGGTCTGCCATCAGTAGGATAAAACGCTCTGCATCTTTTAATGACGCTTGATTTTGTTGCAGAGGGTTGGCAAATAATGTGGGATTTTGCCAAAGGGGCTGTCCATCTTTACGCCAATAACAGCCAAGTTCCCAGCGGGGCAAAGGCTCTCCTGGATACCATTTGCCCTGACTGTAATGTTTAAGCCCGCCTTTGGTAAAAATGACTTTGAGTTTGTCTAATAGCTGTTCTGCGCGCTCTCGTTTTTCAGGGCCATCTGCATGGGTATTCCACTGGAGAGTGTCAGGGTTATCAATACCTACAAATGTAGGCTCACCACCCATTGTAAGACGTACATCAAGTGCCGTGAGTTGCTGATCAACCTTTTCTCCGAGCTGGTCGATCGCGTGCCATTGTTCATCAGTGTAGGGTTTAGTGACCCGAGGTTCTTCTTTAATTCGAGTAACAGAGTTAGTGAAGGAGAAGGTTACTTCACTTTTGCTGGTTGCACCACAGACTGGAGCAGCACTTCGAAAGTCAGGTGTACAGGCGAGTGGAATATGGCCTTCACCTGCAAATAAGCCCGAAGTAGGGTCAAGACCAACCCAGCCTGCACCAGGTACGTACACTTCTGCCCAAGCGTGTAGATCGGTAAAATCAGCATCAGGGCCACTGGGTCCATCCAGTGACTTGATATCGGGGGTGAGTTGCACGAGGTAGCCAGATACAAAGCGTGCGGCTAACCCTAAATGGCGAACAATTTGTACCAAAAGCCAGGCAGAGTCACGACAGGAGCCGGATTGTTTAGCTAAGGTGGTTTCACAGGACTGCACACCAGGTTCAGTACGAATGGTGTAGGAAATGGCTTGCTGTAAGGCTCGATTTAATTCGACTAAAAAGTCAACAATATGTAATTCTTTTTTTTGCCACTCTTTTACCCAACCTTGAAGCAGAGGACCGTGCTCTTGGCGCTCTAAATAAGGGATAAGCTCACGCTTTAGTTGGGACTCATAATCAAAGGGGTAGTTTTCAGCATAGTCATCTACAAAAAAGTCAAATGGGTTAATGCTGGTGAGCGTTGCTAAAATATCGACTTCAACGGTTAATTGCGTGGTGTGTTCAGGGAATACGACACGAGCCAAATAGTTACCAAAAGGATCCTGCTGCCAGTTAATAAAGTGCTGGTCAGGGGTAATGGTTAGAGAGTAGGCATCAATTGTTGTCCTGCAATGAGGCGCTGGCCTCAGTCGGAAAGTATGAGGCGACAAAGATACAGATCGATCGTACTGGTAGGTCGTTCGGTGATTGAGCGCAACTTGTATGGCCATTCCATGGATTCCCTAGCCAATGATGTCCTTAACTATTTATGGTATGCATAATTCTAAATTAACAAGTGTAGTCATTAATAGTGAATATAAAAATATTGTTTTAGTTTGTTATTTAAAAAAGTGTAATGAATTTGGCGTTAGATATAGCTATTAAGCACTTTATTTCAGAGTTGTAGAGGGAGCACCTTTTGCGGTTAAAGATGTTATTGGCTATCTGGTTAACTGGCTTTTTGGTTATGACTGTATCAGCCAAAAAATTGCCTGATATTGCTCCTGGAGAGTGGTATGCCATACCTCATTCGCAACTTGTTAATATACCAAAAAAACCCAAAGTGGCGGGTTCATGGACAGGGTTTTCTGCGATAACCGGGGCTTGGTCTGGCGGTGCGTTTGATACTCAACAACAACAGTTAATTATTTGGGGAGGCGGGCATCGAGATTATTCTGGTAATGAGTTATATGGTTTTTCTCTTCACTCGCTATCCTGGAAGCGATTAAGCAATGCAGCGAGAAATGTTGATGAAAAAGGCAAGCTTTCTGTCACGGGTTATTATCCTGATGGTAGCCCAAGAGCACGACACACCTATAACACAGTACAATATTTAGCTGAACAGAACTTATTCTGTGCTTTTGGTGCTGCGGCAATGTTTCCGTTATCACAACATATGTTGCCTAATACGGATTGTTATGACTTAACGGATAACCGTTGGTTAAGGTTGCCCCCTGTGATGGTGGGAGGATATGGTATTAGCTCAACATCCGCTTATGACCCTAAATCTGGCTATATTTATAGTCTTGGCAGTGGTGGCGGTTCAGCACTCGTCAGCTATAAGCCTTTGGCACGGAAATGGTTATCTGTGACTGGGGAGCTACCCGGTTGGATAAGTTATGATTATACCGCTGTAATTTCTTCTAAGCCTCATTGGTATGTGTTGGTAGGTAATAAAGAAACACGCTTTATTGATTTACAAAATCCTGATAAGGGTTTACAGGTCTTAAAGACAAAAGGCGATACGGAGATAGAGCAGTTTGCTAATGTTGGACTCAGTGTTCATCAGCCCACGGGGTTGTTAGTTGCTTGGCACAATGGTGCTGAGGTTTATACGTTGAACTTAGAAACAAAGATTTGGAAAAAACATTCTGCTAAGGGCTATGGTCAAGAAAAGGCTGTACCTAAAGCACTGCAAAATGGCACATTTGGACGTTTTCGTTATAGTGAGCAATACGATATTTTTATTTTAGTCAACAGTGTAAATAAGCCTGTTTTTTTGTATCGATTAGCTGAGTAAGGCTTATCCACAGTGCCTTTATAAATATAATACAGGGGGCATAATGCAGACTATTTCGCTGCAAAGCATCTTGCAAACCTATTTACCTGATTTAAAGACTGGCTTATTACGTTGGCATATTGTTTTGGCTGCTTTTTTAATGGGGCTTTTATCACTGATGTTAGCGCTGGTGTTAATACATTGTGTGGATACACTCATTGCAGTTAATGAACAGCAAAATCAGCATTTAAAAAAAGATGGGTTTGAGGCTGTAGTTTTAGTGGCGATAGTCATTGTTACGATGCTAGTTGTTGTTCGGCTATTACAAGGCATTTTAATTAGCCGATATACCGCCAAGTTAGATTATTCATTAAGTCGTTTACAGTACTTGAAACTTTTACAAGGTAAATTAACAACACTGGAACAATTGGGCTATACCCGAATATTTAATAGCATTGAGGCTGTTAAGGCTGTACAAAGTTGTTATCCGGGGCAGATTTTGAGTATTGTCGTTGTTGTCGGTTGGGTCATAATTTATTTATTATTGATAGGTTGGGTTGAGCTTTCTTTGGTATTTGTTCCTCTCACTGCTTTAGGTGTTTCTTTATTATTATTAACTATTTTTATTATTAAATCTGCTAGGGTGATACCATTAGCCTTCTCAACGGCACAGATTTTTTATGATCATTTGATTAACTTACTACATGGGTGGTATACCGCAAAAGCACTTTATTTATCGACTCAATTGAAGAGTCGCTATGAAACATGCTATGCAAATAAAGTTGAGCAGCAAGTGACAATTAACCATTGCTTGGCTAACTTGCATAGTAACTTATCTCTGATTATGAAACTTCTGATTGTTGCCTGTACAGCTTATGGGGCTATATTGCTTGCTAAACAGCAAATAACATTAGGAGGGCTTATTGGGTGTATGTTTTTAGCAATTTGTAGTCTTCATAGTATTTCACTCATTGCGTTTTTTTGTGAAAGTAGACAAAGGATAAAGTATGAATTATCTAGCATTAAGTCATTATTAGAAGTACCTACGGTTAAGTCCTCTGTAAAACAAACGGCATTGCAAATAATTCAAGGGCGTATTGACTGTAATAAGGTGAGCTTTCGATACAGTGAAGAAAATGCCTGGGTTTTATATCAGGTCTCATTACACATTAACCCGGGTGAGTTAGTGGTGCTATCGAGTGAAAATGGTAGTGGTAAATCTACCTTACTTGGTATTTTAAAAGGTATCATTCAGCCTGACCAGGGGGAAGTACTGTTAGACGGTAAGCCTCTGGGGAGTTTTAATGATGATATTTTAATTCAGCAAGTGGTGTATTTACCGCAAAAGGCTGCCTTATTCAGTGGCACAATTATGGAGAATTTAACACTGTTTAGTACTGCCAAAGAAGTGTTGGCGATTGAAGCTGCTAAAACCCTTAATATTGCTGATGCAATTGCACAGTTACCTGATGGCTTTTATACCCTGATAGATGCGGAGCAGCATCAACTACCACAGGGTTTAGTACAACGCATTGCATTTGCGCGGGCAATTGTTTGTCAGCCGAAAGTGCTGCTTGTCGATGATGCCAATAGTGCTGTTGACTTAAAAGGTGATCAAGCCATTATTCGTTTATTAAAGCAATTAAAAGGAATTACCACCATGGTGGTTGCTTCACACCGGCCCTCTATTATTCGGATAGCTGATCATGTTTTTGAACTCAATAAAGGCCATTTGCTTCGTGAAACACTGCTTTTGCAACAGTAAAACAATTGTTGCAGGTCTCTAGGGAATCAAACGCTATACCTTAAATGAAGGGTATATACTAAGGACTGATAATGTATCTTGAATCAAGTTACAGACCGGCTGATCAGCAAAATAGTTTTAATTATGAGCAAGTTTTAGTCGAGCGCCTAGCAACATTTCGTCATACGACTCTTCAAGAAAGGTATCAGCATTCTGATTTGGTTGCGGTGTTGCCTATTTTAGTATTAGCTCAACACTGGCCACTTCATGCTCTGGAGTTTTTGACAGCATTACCCGAAAAAAAACAGCCTGATTTAACCGATATTCGTAATACACTCGCACGCCTTGGTATTTCATCAACCTTGACTAGAGCTACAAAAAAAAATTGGCGTAGTACGTCTTTTCCGGTCATGCACATTCCAAAGAAAGCACCTGCACAAATTGTATTTTCAATGAATGAAGAAGAGGCATGGATTTACTCAGCAGAGCGATTACAGGTTGAAAAAATCACGGATAAGCATAAATTAACGCGGCTAAATCAAGGATGGTTGTTGACCGTTCCCTGCTATAGTAAAAGTGGTATTGAAGGGGCCATTCAAAATTCCTTGAAAAAACCTTGGCAACGAGTATACCCCGTATTGATGATTTGCTGCTTACTAAGCCTGGTTATTACTTGTTTGGCGTTAGCACTACCTTTTTATGTTATGCAAATCGTTGATCAAGTATGGGGGAATCAGCGTCTTGACTTATTGATACCGATAACTGCAGGTGTCACAAGCTTGCTTGTCTTGGAGTGGGGAGGGCGACGATTACGAGGTTTTTGTTTACGTTTTGCAGGAAAGCGTGTGGACTACTTAAGCATGCATCGATTATTGAAAAATATTTGGTCAGGCTCTGTTGATGGTTTATCAAGTTCAAGACAGCACTTTTTAATGCACTCTGCAAGGCAGTTTAATGCTTTAAGCAAATTAATGAGTGAAGTAAATACGGGGACCGTTTTTGACGCTGTATTTGCGTTAGTATTCGTTGGTGCCCTTTTTATCGTAGGAGGGTCGACAGGATGGATCGCATTGTCTGGCTTTTTAGCTTTGGTATTGTTTTTCTTATTTCAAGTTAAAGGTTCAACAAAGAAAGAAAACGATATTTCAGGCTCTTGTCATAAGAATGAAGCCATTTCTCAATTTAGGGCAATGCGTTTTGCCGCGCCTGTTGAGGTTTGGTTGAGTCGCTTTCAAAAAGCACAAACTCAAGAGAGTCGCTATTTAGCCCAAAAAACTTTTAAGTGCTACGTTTATGAAAATATTATCGATGTGATTATTTGGGTGACGGTAATCATTTCGGTAAGCTATTCGATATCGTTAGCGTTAAATGGTGTCTTTTCAATAGGGGTGACGCTAGCGGTTATTGTGTTGCTTTGGCAACTATTTACGCCGTTTATGCAATTAAAAAAAATAATCCCTGATTGGCAAGAAGCTAAGTTATCCATGCAGTCTCTTTCCCAAATTTGGCTGGCGCCAGTGAGTTCAGCTGTCATGACTCGGCATGCACCCAGTCAGGTTAAGGGGGCAGTTGCTTTTGAAAATGTTAAGTTTTTTTATCCTCATTCTAATCATGGTATTCAGCAACTCAACTTTAGTATTAATGCTGGTGAAGTGGTCATTGTCACTGGTGGCAATGGGGCTGGTAAAACAACACTGTTAATGTTACTCGCGGGTCTACAGCAGGCACAGGATGGTGTCATTCGCATTGATCGACAAAATATTAATCAATTATCTGTTGGTGTTATGCAATACCTGTGTGCTTATGTTCCTCAGCAGCCAACATTATTCCAAGGGACATTGGCTGATAACCTGAAGATGGCAAACCCTCTTGCGACAGAAGAAGAGTTATGGTCTGTTATTGAGCTATGTCGATTGGATGATATTGTTAGACAATTACCTAAAGGCTTGCAGACTATTTATGATGTGAAGCAACCTTTAGCGTTACCCATCAATATTCAGCAACAGCTTTGTATTGCGCGAGCATTACTTAAACCTGCGCCTGTCCTGTTAATGGATGAACCTTTTGTAGGGCTTGATTATCAAGCTGAGTTGCAGCTATTAGAAGTAATACGGCAGTTGTCTCGGCAAAAGACGGTATTTCTGGTTACACAGCGTCCAAGTCATTTTAAAGTTGCAGATAAAGTCCTGTTACTGGAAGAGTGTAAACAGCGCTATTTTGGTCACCCTGATCAACTTCTTAAGAAGAAAAGAAATTCAACTCAAAATGTAACGGCTTAAGCTCGGGTAGGGTAGAAGGAGTTCTGGTAAGAGGGACTCATATAAAGTGGTGCTCTTAACCTGATAAATCACTATACCAAGCTATGGAAAGAGAAAAGATCATGGAGAAAGGACTTTCTACAACATTAGCTCATGTGATTGACGAGCATTCTCGGCAGCAGGCTCATTGGCTTGCGGACCCCGTGTTAAAAGAAGAAGGAGGGCAGGCCTGGATATACTTGAGTTTGTGGGGAATATTTCTGGCTGTACTCATTGTTATTGTTGGCGGCATGGTTTGGCCTGTTGATCAAAGGGTGGTAGCTACTGGTAGTGTTGTTGTACAGGGGGATATAAGGGCAGTTCAGCTTTTTGAAGGAGGTCATATTGCCAGTGTTTTGGTTTCTACAGGACAGTTGGTTGAATCTGGACAAGCTTTACTGGTGATGGATTCAGCTAAGGATCAGCTTGAGCTTAAAAAGTTGAAATCACACCATGAGCGTTTGCTACAGCAGGAGAAAGTGTATCGAATGTTGTTAACAGGGCAGTTGATAGGTGGTTTTGAAAATCCCAAAGAGCAAGCTGCAATGGATGCAGAAATGCGTGTTTATTATGATCAGGCAAAAGAGCGTTACCGAGCAAAATTAGCACCAATAAAGCAGCAAATTGCAACGTTAAGCTCCACACTGCAAGAAGAGCAGGTTAGATTAAATGAACTGCAAGTTAAGAAAACAAAACTTCAGGAAGCTTTTGAGGCTAAGCAGGTATTGTTACAGAAGGGATATATTACTCGGCAGCAGCTCAATAGTGCTCAGCAGGATTTGTCTGAGGTTGCATTATTATTCGGACAAGCTGAAGAGAATATTTTGGCAGGTAAAAAGGACTTAGCGAACATTCGTCTACAATTTCAGCAGACCAAAGAAGAGGCTAAAAGTCAGTGGACACAACAACTTACTCAGGTTGTAACCCAGCAGACAAAAGTGGTGGAGCAAATTGAGCAGGTTGATCAGCGTATTCGTCAGAAGGTTGTTAAGTCACCTATTCGGGGAGTGGTGCAAGCAATAAGGAAGACTCAAGACAGTCCTGTGACGGCAGGCAGTATTGTTGCTGAAGTTGTTCCACTTAACCAGTCGTTAGCTGTTGAAGTTAAAGTGAATAAAGAAACGATGAACGCGCTGCAAATAGGGCAAGAGGTACGAGTCGCGATTGATGCATTTAGTGTTAATAATGTTGATGCTGTGGCAGGTGTCGTTAAGTCGCTCATAAACAGAAACTATGTTAATGAAGAAGGTTCTTCATATCAAAAAGCGATCATTGAATTGGCGACAGATTTTGTAGGAAATCAAGAAACTCACGATAAAATATTGCCGGGTATGACTGTTCAGGCAAGTATTCAGATAGGTCAACAGCCATTACTGAGCTATTTATTTAACCCGTTATGGCAACATAGAAAACAGCATAAGGACGTGTAAGTAAGCTTTAATTTTTGGGTAATAGGGCATGTAACCAGACAGTTATATTATGTGATTTTGGTTAATAAGAATGCTTAGTTTGCACTTGTTTTGTGAACATTAGGAGCTTATACAAAAGGCAGTTGTTATTTTTTTATACTGTTCACAGAAGAAAAAGAGGTATTTTTCTACAAGTCTGTGTTAGACTTACCGAGGTGGAAGCAAGCAGGATGAATAGGAAGGGTGAGTCACTCACCTTGTTTAGAACAAAAAGACTGTTGATCTACTACAGTGTTTACTAAACGTGATGTAAACAGCAGTTGGAGTGATGACGGCCATAATTCGTTCTGGACGTTAATATCGTTTGTAGTGGTATTATCGTTTGGTTATTCCGAATTGTTAGCGTAGAACAAACGGTAATAGACTTTGATGGTATGTAGAACAGCGCTGTAGTGGCATGTAAGTACCCTCATAGCAAGAACATCAACATTTACATTTTAGTAACTAATGACGAAAGTGTACTGCGTGATGGTTATCCGGTTTTGTTCGTGGATGCAAAGTTGTGAAGAACTGATCATCAGTTCTTGATAACCTGCGGAGTTGGCTATAAGCTAACTATCAGCCGGATACGTAACACACCTTGTGTTGTTTCTATCCGCGAAGATTGATAACAGTATTGTACATAGTGCATTACTGTTTCAAGATCTATGAAGCTGGTTGTTAGTGAATCGGATAACCTTTTATCCATGCTAGCTCGCCACTTTGGATTAATGTCGGCGTTAAGTCGATGTAAGTGAAAACACCAACGCTAAGTTGGTATCGTGTGAAAATGAGGGTTTTATGGCTGGTCAATTAGTTACTGGCGTGGTTAAGTGGTTCAATGACGAGAAAGGTTTCGGTTTCATTGAGCGTGAGGGTGGTTCTGATGTATTCGTACATTTCCGTGCGATCAACGGTACTGGAAGACGTACGTTGAGAGAAGGACAAAAAGTGACTTTTGAGGTAACTCAAGGTCAAAAAGGTCCTCAAGCGGAAAATGTTACGCCAGTAGCCTAATCATTCCTACCGGTGCTGTAGGAGATTAATAGCAATATTGTCTCTTGCAGTGCCTGGTAACTAGACTTCTACCTATCCTTATATAAATCTCCTTTCAGTAAAAACTCCCTTCTAATCTACTTTTGAATCTTTTCTGCTTAACTGTAAATGCGCTTAAGTGGTTAAAAGTGATTCTATTGATAATCTGTTGCTTTCTCTTTGAGTTTGTCTTTTAAAAGTACTAAACAAAAACGTTTTTTATCAAAAATATACATATATCACAGTGTAAATTATTGGGTATACCTATCTTGAGTTATGTTTAGCTTTTAGTAAAACATGATGAAGACACAGTAAAGGCTATATATATCGCTCTGTTTAGATATAATACGGCCTGAAATCTGTTTTATACCAATCTATAGGTATAAAACAGGGATACAATTCTAGATTTTTACTTTTTTTAATTTAGTGATACTCAAGGATGATTCTGTGTATAGATTAGTTCGTGATTTTATAGTTAGTCTGTTTATTATTATAGTTTTACTCCCTACATACGGATGGTCATCGCAAACAGTTGAAGAAGCAAGGACTGACCAGGCACAGCAACACATTCCCAATCAGGTGAACAAGTATCACTCTCTTATCGCAACATTTATCCAAAGTCTAACACGCATCACAAATTACTCGCAGCTTGTGGCATTAATTGACAGAACAGGAGACCAGCTGTGGCAGCAGTCTGTCAGTGATAATCAGGCTGGGGCTTTATATGATGATCGTGCACTTTATTGGGGTAGATTACAATTAACTCAGCATTTAAAAAATACAGAGTTGCAGTTTCAGATAACTTCTAGCCAACTTAATCATGTTTTATGGCGTCTAGAGTTAGCCAGTCGTGGAGCACTACAGGCTACTTTTAAATACAACACGACACATAAAGTGTTCATCACAGGCTTTGACCCTTTTCAGCTTGATAGTAATATCCGCCAAAGCAACCCTGCGGGTGTTACTGCGCTAATGTTGGACAATACAATCATTCGAGATGGTAATAAGACGATTGAAGTACAGGCAATTAACTTTCCTGTGCGTTTTGCGGATTTTGATAAAGGTATAGTTGAAACTGCATTAACACCTGTCTTATCCACTAACCAAGCTGATCTTGTGATGACGGTCAGTATGGGACGTTCTGTGTTTGATCTGGAACGCTTTCCTGGGTTACGACGTTCTTCATCAGCACCTGATAACCTTAATGTTTACTCTGGAGGAAGCTATAGCCAGCCAATTCGCCCTCTATTGAATGGAGTAGAGTTAAAGGGGCAGGAATTTATTGAGTTTTCACTGCCTGTTCAGGCTATGCTACAGGTGCAGCAACCTTTTGCTATCCGTGATAATCGTCGAGTTATTTCATTAACGGGTGTTTATTATCCAGAAAGTTTATCTGAGCTTAAAGGCGAAATATCTGTGGAAGGTTCTGGTGGTGGCTATTTATCAAATGAAATTTCGTACCGTACACTGTGGTTAAGACAACAAATGCGCAGCACTGTGCCAATGGGGCATCTGCATACGCCTCGTCTCAATGGTTATAATCAACCTATGTTGAAAAAAATAGTTCAGCAAATTAAAACAATTATTAAAAAAGGTGTCTAAATATACCTAAAGCGTTTGAGTTTTAGGTCTATGTACAGGACAAAACTTTCAGGGAGTGCCGAAATACTGCCAGGTTAACACTTCCTTCTACTAGTACCCTGTGTAAGTAATCAAGCCCTAGACGAAATAAACTTTTCGGTTTTCGGCCATGCTTTTTAAGCTTCAGTGGCTTAAGACTATTTTGCCATATACCCAATTTGAATGACCATGCTAATGCCAAAGCACAAACAAAAAATAGCTTTTCGAGACGATCTAGTTCCTGTAAATGCGTGCTTTCTAAGTCAAATCCTCTACTTTTTAAGCAACCAAATA
>NZ_AUAF01000074.1 GCF_000428585.1 Zooshikella ganghwensis DSM 15267
AGGCATTGTGCATGAGTGAATGCAGCAGATTGCTGAGAAGCGGCTAAAACACCGCTGATATCTTGAACAAACTTCTTTACATGTGGTGTAGGGTTAATAATCACAAACCGTCGTCTAGTAGTCGCTATTGATAGACAGAAGCGGTATATTACTACACAACTGGTCTGCAGTCGGGGTGTTGATCGTTCTTTGCAAGGCGAAGAAAAGGAGCCCTGGCTGTAGTCCAGTCTTCTCAGAACCATCTTACCCAGCTAGTCAAGCATTAAAAACTCCGGAATCGAGTAAAAAAAAAAAAGGCAGCGTAAGCTGCCTTTTTTAATAGAGTGTATCATTATGTTTTCTAAGTACTACAAACTATCCAACATTTTCCAACGCAGCAGGAACTGATTCTTCCTGTCCTATTTGGTACAAATAATCAACAATCGGTCCAGGCTGATAACCTAGCACTAACTTTTCCAACTGGTCCCGGAAGGCGGGTATATCGCCCTCAACTAATTGTTTATTCAACGTTTTAAGATAGCCTGTTAACTCAAGCCATCTGTACTTGTGCTCATTCGCTTTCATAATCATTGTATGATCAGTAGGCGAGTTTTCATCCCCAATCAACAGCTCTTCATAAAGCTTTTCACCAGGACGTAAACCTGTATAAACCACTTCAATATCCCCTTCGGGATTACTATCAGACTTTACAGATAACCCAGATAAATTAATCATTTTAACAGCTAAATCGTTAATTTTAACAGGCTCCCCCATATCCAGTACAAACACCTCTCCTCCAGTTCCCATAGCCCCTGCCTGGATAACTAATTGAGACGCTTCAGGAATCGTCATAAAATAACGAGTGATTTCTGGGTGAGTGACAGTAATGGGTCCACCACTTGTTAATTGCTCTCTAAAACGGGGAATAACTGAGCCAGAGGAGCCAAGCACATTGCCAAAACGAACCATTGTAAAACATGTCTGATTCTTGTAAGGCGTTTTATACTGACTGTTATCGATTATATCACTTATCACTACCTGCTTTTCATCAGCAAGTGCTTGTAGGACCAGTTCTGCAGCCCTTTTAGTGGCCCCCATAATATTGGTTGGGCGTACTGCCTTATCAGTCGAAATCAGCACAAAATGCTTAACTTGTCCTGCAATAGCTGCTAGTGCCGTATATGTTGTGCCCAATACATTATTACGAAAGCCTTCAATTGGATTATGCTCAACAATGGGTACATGTTTATAAGCCGCCGCATGATAAACCGTATCAACGTGATACCTAGACAAAACACTCATCAAACGATCTATATCAAGCACAGAACCAAGCAAAGGCACAATAGATACTTGATTACTCACAGCCATTTCATGGCGTTTTAGTTCATCATGGATCGCATATAAGTTAAACTCAGAGTGTTCATAAAGAATAAGTAGCCCTGGCTTTTGACTGATAATTTGCCGACATAACTCAGCACCAATTGATCCCCCCGCCCCTGTCACCAAAACGACCTTGCCACGAATACATCGTGCTAATAATGTTTTATCTGGCTTAACGACATCACGTCCCAACACATCAGCGACTTCAACCTCACGAATATCCTGAACCTTGACTTTACCTTGTGCTAACTCCGTAACGCTTGGAACAGTACGAACATGCAAAGGATAATCTTGTAAATTCTCCAAAATTTGCTTTTTTTCAGCACGTTTTAAAGTAGGCATAGCCAGCAAAATTTCCTGAGCCCCCGTCTCATTAATCATCTGAATAATATGCTTAGGTGTATAAACTTTAAGCCCACCAATCATTCTATTCGCTATAGATCGATCATCGTCCACAAAAGCCACAGGTTGCAACTGGCGTCCACGTTCTAAAGCACCTAATAACTCAAAACCTGCCTGACCAGCCCCATAAATCGCCACAGGGATTTTCTGCAACTTATATTTTGCATCTTCAACCACTGTAGTGTGCAAATAAGAACCTAACCACGAGCGAATAAGCCATCGAAACCCACCAATAAATAGCAAGCTCAGTGCCCAATAGTTCAAAATAACCGAGCGCGGAACAAATACCTCATCTTTTGCCCAAAAAACAACCAGTGCAAAAATCAAAGAAGAAAGTGTTACCGCTTTAAAAATCGACAGGAATGCATCACGCCCCATATAGCGCAAAACAGCACGGTACAACCCCATTCTAATGAAAACTGGTAAAGATATTATTGGGGCAGTGATAAACAGTATAACGTACCTTTCACTTAAAGGATTTATGATAGGGTCAAAACCAAGTCTGATAAAAAAAGCTAACCACAACGATATCCAAATGAATGATATATCTAGGATTAAACCTAAAACTCGCTTTCTGCGTCGACTCAAAGATAGAAGCTCTTCTTGTATACTCATTTTAGCTTTCACATGTTTGATGCTTGAGAAACAACGTCTCTGATTACACTACATGTTTTTTTAATTTCATCTGCAGTCAACGTCGGATGAACTAAAAACATTAAGCTTGTTTCCCCAAGCTCTTTTGCTACAGGTAAAGGTTTAGAGGGTCTAAAGTTTGTGTTATCAAATGCTTTTTCTAAATATACTTCTGAACAAGAGCCTTGAAAACAAGGAATACCTTTTTTTATTATTTCATCAATTATTCTATCCCTAGACCAGTCATCTTTCAACTTTTCAGGTTTTACAAAAACATAATGCTTATAACACGCATGATGTATTCCTTTACCTGGTTTAGCTACCCTTAAGCAATCAAATTTTTCACAAGTATTATTAATTGCTTCCGCGTTTAATTGCCTTTTTAAAGTCCAATCATTCATCATTCGCAATTGAATTCGGCCTATAACAGCTTGCACCTCTGTCATACGCCAATTAGTGCCAAAAGATTCATGTAACCACCGAAAACCAGGTGGGTGCTGTCTATTGTATACAGCATCCCACGACTTTCCATGATCCTTATAAGACCACATTTTATTCCATAGCGAATGAGTGTTTGTTGTTACCATTCCACCCTCACCGCCAGTTGTCATAATCTTATCTTGGCAAAAAGACCATGCTCCAATGTGTCCAATTGACCCTACTGACTTTCCTTTATACTTAGCTCCATGAGCCTGAGCACAGTCTTCAATTACATATAGAGATCTTTTATCAGCTAAGTTCATTATGGAGTCCATATCACATGGCCACCCAGCCAAATGAACACATAAAATTGCTTTTGTTCTTGGAGAAAGAACTTCTTCAATAGATTCCGCTGTAATATTTTGAGAAGAACTATCAACATCAGCAAATATGGGTATAGCTCCCGAATTAACTATACTACTTACTGAAGCAAGAAAAGTTCTTGAGGTAACAACCACTTCATCCCCATTCCCTATTCCTAATGCAATAAGAGCAAGATCAAGTGCAACAGTTCCGTTTGATAACGCAATAGCGTATTTACTATTGGTCCATTTAGCGAATTCATCCTCAAATTGGCGACACTCACTTCCTGTCCAATAATTTACTTTGTTAGATAGCAAAACAGCAGAAACAGCTTCTGCCTCTTCATTAGTATAAGATGGCCATGGAGAAAATGATGTATTTAACATTTATTTATCACTTTATTTCTTTAACTTAGTTACAGGAGTTCCCATATAGATCCCAGACTCATCAATATTATTTACTACAACTGAACCAGCTCCAATCACAACATCATCAGTAATTGTAATACATTGTCTAACCACACTTCCTGCCCCAATCCAAGACCTGTTTCCTATAGTTACCCCACCAGCTAAGCATGCTCCAGGACTAAGATGTGCACTTCTATTTAATGTACAATCATGCTCAACTACAGAATTTGAATTAATAATACATGCATCACTTATTTTTGCTCCTATATTTATAACTGCTCCCGGCATAACAACAACACCAGTACCTAAACAAGTAAAAGAACTTATATTTGCACTTGGATCTATTATGTTTACTAATTTAGCACCAATAGATGTAAACAAATTATGCTTTTGATAACGTACAGAATTATCACCAATTCCAATAATCACTCCACTATAAAAACCTAAATATTCTTTTAAAGAATCAGAGTTCCCTATTATAGACCAAGGGCCAATTTTTGTGATTTTTGGATATCTATCATCAAAAAAATCAATTTCAAGCCATTTTCCTAGCTTAGTAGCAATATCGGCTATTACTTTACCATGGCCACTAGCTCCAAATATAGCAAGCCTAGACATTATTTATTTCCAGTAAACTTAGACATTGTTGCTTTCCCTTTCTCACTAATTCCTTCTTTATGCAAAACTTTATTAAAAGTTAAAAGTAATATTTTAAAATCAAACCATAAACTTTGATTGGTTACATAGTAATAGTCAAACTCAAACCTTTCTTCCCATGAGAGCTCATTTCTACCACTAATTTGAGCTAAGCCAGTTATGCCTGGCTTTACTTTGTGTCGATATGCTTGACGTTTATTATATAAACCCAGATACTCCATTAATAAAGGTCTTGGTCCCACTAAAGACATTTCACCCTTTAAAACATTATATAACTCTGGTAACTCATCTAAGCTTGTAGAACGAAGCCACCTACCAAGTTTAGTTAGTCTTTGGTCGTCAGGTAATAACTCACCAGAGCAAATATCATATTTATCAAGCATAGTTCTAAATTTAAACATTTTAAATGGTTTCTCATTTAAACCTGGCCTTTCCTGTATAAAAAAAACTGGCTTTCCTAAATTACACCTTACCATTAAATAAATAGCAACAAACAAAGGAATAAAAAAAGGAAATAATAATAAAGTGATTACTATGTCAAAAATTCGCTTCATATGTTTTGAGAAAAAATTACATTTTTTTTCCATTTTTCTGCCAACTTATTTCTATCAAATGACTTCTCAGCAAGCATCCTTGCATTATTTCCCATATTTTTAAGGTTTTGTTTATCCGCCGCTGCAGACTCTAATACATCTGCAAAAGCTACTGCATCATCAGGAGGAACATTAAACCCACATTTATTTTTAATTATCATATCAGCAATCCATCCTGGGTAATTAGTTAATACAGGTAGACCTGCTGCTATGTAGTCAAAAAACTTATTCGGCGACGTACCATAGTAAAAGGCTGGTACATTGGCAAGAATTTGCATACCAACATCTGCACCAGCCATTAAACCAGATAAAGTGAATTTATCTAATGAGTCATAAAATAAAATATTATTCAAATTTAAATCAGAAGCTTTTTCTTGAAGTATTCTTTTTAACTTCCCTTGCCCAACTAAAACTATCTTTATATCATCTCTTTTTCGTTTTTTTAGTTCATTTGCAACATTTATCAATGCATCAAGCCCATTTGCAATTCCATGTGTTCCAGTATAAATAGCAACCAAATCATCTACAGAAACTTCTTTTGGCCTCCATGGTTTTATATTATTATTAAATATATCTAAATCACATCCATTAGGAACTAACTCTACATCAGAACTTAGTTTTCCACGTTTAATAATTCCCTCGATAATTCCAGGAGAAAGCCCTATACATTTATGTGCTGATTTATAAGAAAGCCACTCTAAAAATGACATTAATGATAAAACAATTGGATTCGAAATTACGCCCATAGCACGAGGGAGTTCAGGCCATAGATCACGAACTTCGAAAACGAATTTTTTACCTCGAAACCAACGTGCAAAAATACCAGGAATTGCAGCTGTTAGAGGGGTAGAAGTTGCAAACACAATATCATAGTTTTCTTTAAAAACTATAGAAATACTTTTATATGAGTATTTAATAAACAAAAAAGTTCTTTTCATAAAACCATCTTCATTCGAATATGATAAATCAAATTCGACAATTTTTATCCCATCAACTATGCCTTCTCTACGTCCCTTAGAAAAATCACCAGTTAATCCAGTACTAGCAGCGCCATAGCTTCCACAGACAACTGTTACTTCATGCCCATCCATCAGTAAGCTTTTAGACATTTCATAAGATCTTATTCCAGTAGCCCCCTTTGGGGTGGAAAAGTGTTGATGAAAATAAATTACTTTCATTCTAAAAAAATAGCTCCGTTTTTAATTTACAAGGTTGGTTAACCTCAATCTCAACTATAGGGGTATTAGTTTTCTTTAAGTAATAGACAGACTCTAATCCTTCAACAATCTCTATACGATTAATTATTACATTAGAAGAAAATACTAATTTAAATTTATCACTAAAAACCTCAAAACCATTTAAAGTCCAAACTTCAGCAGGATCTAGCCTCCAACGTAGAACAGCTTTATTTTTAAAACCATTTACCTTATCCTTTATAACGAAAACATTATCCCTTAAAATAATTTCACGACTATGACTTGCCCCTTTTATATCAGTGTAACTTGCCGCACATTTTTGACTCTTTGAATTTAATGCTTCATAAGTTACATTTTTTGATTTAAGCCAGCTTCCAAATAAAAATCGACCTAAACGAGGCATTTGATTTCTTTCATCAAACTGAATTGTATTGTGTCCTTTTGTACCACTAAAATAGTTAATCATACTTTCAGTGGTGTTATAACTATAGCTCCCTGCATCTCGTAATAAGTTTCTTTTACCAATCCAAAAGTCTACATGTAATGCATCTGACTGACTAGGACGAAAGATAAATCTGGGATATCGAAGTACTGCTAATATATTTTTTTTCCTAAGTAAACTAAAGCCTCCGTAATCAAATTGAACGCTACAAGGTAACTGTGCAACACACTGAGGTACTTCAATTTCAAACCATTTTAAAAAGTCATCCCAAGGACCCTGTTCAGCCCATGCACGTTGACCTGTAAATAAAACCATTGAAAGGTGCATTGAAGGCCTAAAGTCTCTATAATCAGTTCCAACTAAAGGTAATAGCAAAGCACCATCATTTGCACCAATATTTGGTACATTCCCTGAATCAAACTGAATAAACTGATACAACCACTTTGTTGCTAAAGATATTCGTTCATA
Organism: Zooshikella ganghwensis DSM 15267; assembly: GCF_000428585.1. Classification (GTDB taxonomy): domain Bacteria; phylum Pseudomonadota; class Gammaproteobacteria; order Pseudomonadales; family Zooshikellaceae; genus Zooshikella; species Zooshikella ganghwensis. The sequence goes on from NZ_AUAF01000074.1 coordinate 6,941, forward strand.
AAATATTGGACTGAACCTTTGTAAGCATAAATAATTCCTCCAAATTTCAACTACACTAACTGTATCAAGCATAAGTCTATGATAATTCATAGAGTATTGACTAAATGTACCATCTTTTAGAACTAATTTTTTAACTCTATTTTCTAACCATTTTCTACCTACATTTTGCCACTTTTTTCCTTCTGAATACCCTTTGTGTAACAACCAGCTTCCTCCAATAAAAAGAGCTGCTGCTTCTGAGGTTCCATGATTATTATCTTGAGCTAAGGCATAACATAAAGTTGAATTTATTCTTTTAAGATGAATCTTAATTAAATAAATTAATGATAGTGTTGGATTTTCAACTTGCTTTAAAATAAAAGAAGAAATTGCAATATGAATAACTCTAATAGAGGCCTCTTGACCACACTTCCAGTTAAATCCGATATATGGTGGATTTTTTAACATCCAATCATTTATCCAAAAATTTAATTTATTTAGATTTTCTTGCTTGCCTTTTCTTACACTTTGAGCAAAGCTTAACATCCAGTCAAAACGTGATGCCTCCCAAACAGTTTTTATATCACCTATACTATGACTAAAGTCAGATATTAGATACCATGGAACGTTATTATTTTGAGTTTTCTTATTATCAAACGGGTTAAGATACCAATCTGGAACTTCTGAACTTTCAATCTTATACCAACTAAAATAAACAATACTAGTCAACCAATCTGTATTACTATTTAATACTTGCTTTTGATTTATCTCACTACAAGGTGAAAAATAAACATCATCTACCTTACTACAACATATATTTTTTTTAGTTTTTTTATAGTATATTACTTTTATTTTATACCATACAAACCAAATAACATTTAAAACCCCAACTGAAAAAAATGTAGAAATTTTTATACGCAAATTCATTTCAGTCCCGAATATTATGCGCAGCTTTAATTGTTACTTCTGCGACTTCAAATAGCTCATCTACTGGTACTGGAGAACAGTTACCTAACTCTATTGCCTCTAAAAACTTTTTAACACATTCAGTTTGACCTTTATTCTGTTTCCACAATGACATTTTAGAAAAGTTTAGCCATCCAAATCCTTTTAATTTTATAAAGTTATCTAATTGTAATACTTTACCGTCACAGAAAACTTCAATCCTTTCTTTTGGAAAGTTACTAGCCCCATTTGCAAGGTAATTTATAGTTCCAAAAGATCCATCTTCAAATGATAAAGTAATAGAAGATATATCTTCACAGAGTTTATTTGAAATAACGTCTTTCAAAGCCGTTGTTTGATATGATAATATTTTCTTTCCTACAAGAAATCTCATTAAGTCGATGAAGTGGCATGCTTCTCCAATAATTCGCCCTCCACCGATTTCTATATTTTTAGTCCAATGATCACAAGGTAAACTTCCAGCATTTATTGTCATAACAAATGCTTTTGGGCTATGCACATTCTTTAAAAGATTTTTCATTTTTGTTACTAATGGAGAAAATCTTCTATTAAAACCTACCATTAATCGTATTTCACTATTCTTAATTAATGCTAAATTATATGTTTCTTTTATAGAATTTAGCTCTTCTATAGTGATAGCTAATGGCTTTTCAACAAAAACATTCTTACCTCTAGATAGCGCCTCATTTACAAGTTTTGCATGTGTATTATGCCTTGTTGCAATAACTACTGTATTAATATCAGGATTATCGAATACTTTGTTTGTATCTGATGTTGCTCTTTCAAAATTAAATTTTTTCCCATGAATTACACCAGATATTCCAGTAGTAGAAGAAATCATTTTGAAATTTGGCTTAAATTTATCAAATGCTGGAATTAACATTCTTGAAGCATAGTTTCCAGCACCAATAAACCCAATTGATGGCTTCTTAGGATTATAAGTTATATCATTGTTTAGAATTATTTCTTGAGAAAATTTAGTTATATCTTCTTGATTATACTGTAAAAGTATTCCAAGGGCAGGTTTACCAGAGCTCAACATTTCATAAGCATTTTCAGCATTTTCAAACTTAAATCGATGAGTTATTAATGGCATAACATTTAATTGGCCTCTTGATATTAAATCTAAAATTGCTTCAAAATTTCGTTGTTCAGTCCAACGTACAAAACCAAATGGATAGTCATAACCATTTTCTTCATATTTTGGATCATATCTACCTGGTCCATAAGAACATGATACCTGGAATGATATTTCTTTCTCGTAAAAGTCAGCTCTATTCAAGCTAAGCCCTGTTACACCAACTAAAACTATACGTCCTTTTTTCCTACACATTTTTGCTGCTTGAGAAATAAGGTCATTTGAACTAGTCGAAGCTGTTATAATTACACCATCAACTCCATGATTTTTACTTAATAAATTTGCATACAAAATAGGGTCATTACCAGATCCAGAATTGAAAGCAGTTGCTCCAAACTTTTTAGCTAACTCTAACCTTTCTTCATCAATATCAATAGCTAATACTTTACATCCATTTGCTCGAAGTATTTGTATTGTTAAAAGACCAATCAACCCAACTCCAATAACTACAAATAGTTCACCTAAAGTTGGCTTTGCAAGTCTCACCCCTTGTAATCCAATACTAGCTAGAACAGTAAAAGAAGCTTCTTCATTAGAAACATTATCAGGAATTTTTGCACATAGATTTTTGGGGACACAAACTACATCTGCGTGAGGACCATTTGATATAACTCTATCTCCAACTTTGAAACCTTCTACATCACTTCCAATTGACTCGATAATACCAACATTGCAATACCCAAGAGGCAAAGGTTGTTCTAATTTTGATTTAACAGCATTGATTGAGCTTATTAAACCGTCAGTTTGAATTTTATTTATTACTTGCTTTACTTTTTCAGGTTGTTTGCGTGCCTTGTCAAGTATATTTGATTTTCCAAAGTCAACTAACATTTTTTCAGTGCCGGAAGAAATCAATGATACTGATGATCTAATTATCAAACATCCTTTTTTTAATTGTGGACTTGGTGAGTAAACCACTGATGTTTTTCCATTTGCCATATTTTGAAGTATCTGTTTCATATATTTCTTAAAAATTTTCTTTTTTAGACTGATATAATAGGAAAGCTAGTGAAAATGAAAGAAGTATGCCAGAATAAATATGTAACATATTTAACTGGACCATTCCGCCAATAGAAATAATTAGCAAAATCATAAAAAATAAGAGGTTAGTATTTGCCTTTGATAAAAAATAAAATACAAGTGAGTATATAAACAAACCAAATACGCCTAAAAGGCTATATATTTCCAAAAGCTCATTATGCATTGATCCATTTAGTTCACGTCTATATGTATTATTTATTGGCCATAAAGTATCCGTAAACTGAAATTTTTCAAAAAACTTTGTCCAGTGTCCAAATCTAACTTCAGCAGACTTATTAAGCAAAGATAAAACTTCATAATTTGTTACTGTCACAAGCATAATCAACATCATTGTTATAAACATTATTATTATATATATAGATGCAGAAAATTTTATGACTCTAGAAAATAAATATAGCAAGCAAGACATTATTAGAATTATTTTTGCTATATCACTATATGATTTTAACACGCAAAACACACATACAAATATCACGAGAGCTGATATGAACGAATATTTTCTTTTAAAAAAATTATCAACCGCTATAGAAAATGTGATTAAATATAAAACAACAAAATATTCATAATAATTTCTTATCGAAAACAACTCAGTCAAAAAATATTTACTAAACATGTTATTCCAAACAAAAAAATCAAATACAAGTTTAATCAATACCGTAAAATACAGTGATTTTGTTATGCATATATTTAACTCATTAAAACTTTGAAAATGTCTGGAAAGATAATCTTTAAACCCAAAAAAACACATAAAAAAAAACATTAATTCAAAAAAGCATATATAAAATCTAGAAGGAGCATTAATATAATATGCTAAGCCCAGATATAAAATCAAGGCAAAGTATATAATAAATTGTTTTAATAAACTATTTATAAGGTACCTAATTCCAATTAATGCTACGACAAAAGCTGATACTGGAATGACAATTAAGCCATCGCTATTTATATATGTATCAAGCGAGTAAATTGAAAAATATGGCCATACTATGAGAAAAATTGGAGAAAAAATAATTACAAATATATTAATTATTCCATACTTTTCTATTCTCATCAATATACTCTTTTTTATGATTAATTTTAATGTACGCCAAAACCCAAACAAATATAGAATTAAGCAAAAATATTAAACCTTGGGAATAACCAATAGCTGATATACCATAATTATGGTATATATACCATGTTATTATATATGCAGGTATAATCAATAATGCGGCAATATAAAATCCCTGCTTAACTATGCCCATTCCAAGAAGAGCAACACCAACTATTGAAAAAGAAGCCCAAGCGATAAAACGTGTAACAATTGTAGAATAATAATAATTTAATGATTCATATTCAACACCGTAATAGAATTTGATTAAAAGAAAAACTCCAAAATATCCAATTATTGATATTATAACTGCACCAAGAAATACTATTAATTGATAGCTAAGCATTTTTTTCCAAACCCAAGAAGGTTTTTTTCGATTTTCGGAAAAATAAGGCGTTAGAATTGACTGAGCAGTCCCCACTATAATTGTAAGAGCCATAACAAATATTGAAGAAAGACTATAATAACCAAGTAACTGTTGGTCTACACCAAAAATATCCATAATATAAAAATCAGCATTTTGTAATAATGAGGTACATGAAGCTCCTGCTACAGAAAAAAATGCAATTGAAAAAACCTTAGTTTTTACTTCTTTGCTCACTAATTGTTTATCTTTAATAAAAGAAATTTCTTTTGGCATCAAAAGAATATACATTAAAAAACCAATCACATAGCTTGAAACAGTAAAAAAAACTACCCCTTCTAGCCCAAAAAAATACGCACCTAGAACAGAAAAAATAAAAAATATAGTTCTCACAAAAAATTGATTTAAAGCAAGTTTTTTTATTTTTTTTTGTGATTGATAATAACCAATACATACCATAGATAATGACGAAAAGAATATAATCAAAGAGTAAAAGATTGTTTGTCCAGTTACTTTATAACTTGATAAAATAATATCAAAATATACTAATATATTAAATATTAAAAATGAAACCCCACTTGTAATTAGCGTTATTTTAATGCAATATTTTGCTATCTGGAATCTAAAATTATACAATATTGTATCACTGCAGTATTTTAATACTGCAGTGTGAAATCCAAATGTACCTAAAAAAATGAATAATGATGTATATGAATGCAATAATTTTAAATAAGCAATTTCATTAGCACTTAATATTTTTGAGACACATAATATCGCCAAAGCACCATATAACTGAGTAGCAATATTTGTAGATAATAAATGAAAAAAACCTTTTTCATTCGTTTTTTTTATTATTTCTTTCAATTATTTGTACTCCATATATCTTCATATATATCTACTAATTGTTTCGCAACAATATTTGAGCAGTGATATTTTTTCGCATAATCTTTGCCTTTAATACCTAGTTCTTTATAGAAGTTATAATTATTAAGTAATTTTTTTAGTTTAATGTATATAGTTTCAATATTTGCACTTATAATAGGCAGTTCTTTGGGATACTTGTTTATTAAATCATCACGAATATAAGTTATAACTGCACATCCAGCAGCCATTGCCTCAACACTTGTTACACCATGTGACCCACATCGTAATTCATCGACATAAATATCAGCTTTTTTTAGCTCATCATAAACCTGAATTTGTGTTAATTGTCTTTTAAATATGAACTTAAATTTATATCCTTCTTTTTTTAATTGATTAATTGCTTTAATCACATATTCAGTTCCCTTAAGTTTGGGGCTTGTTGGAATATGTAATATTACTGGAATATCATTCTTTCTTTCTATTAATGGAAATACTTCAATATCGACAGGCTGTCTAAATGGGTAAAGCCTTTTAAAGCTTCCAGAAATATAATCTAGCATTTCTGGATCAACTACTGCATTATCTATAAATTTAGACATTGACCAACATCTAAGTCTAAGTTGTTTTTCCCATAATTTACTATCTTCTTTATAAAAATATTTAAAATATTTGTTTTTATTCTTTGCAATTCTTGGAATCCTGATATCACTACCACCAAACGTGATCAGCATTGGAATATTATTTTTCCGCATTAAAGGTCCTTCATATAAAAAGTGTGCTTCACGAAAAAAAATATTTGCGCTAAAATAGTGGATAAGAGAAGCCTCATTTGAAATTTTTTTTAATGCCTTGTATATTGATAATGCTTTATTTAGTGCTTTATCATTATTATTAAAAATACTTTCATGATATGGTAACTTTCTTGATAAGTCATCTACATCTCTATCACATAATATTAAGTTCTTTGCATCATAGCCTATTTTTTTACATGCTTCAGAAATCTTAAATGACATCCCTGCAAGACTTCCATAGTGTAATATATATTTTTGACTCATATATCTATCACTCAGAATATTTATGTGGTTTAGTATATTTAATGTAAAAGCTCCAAGGAATCAAATCAAATTTTGCCATCAAGTAAAAAAAAGGTCTTAATTTTTCAAATGTTTTTTTATAAGTTTTGAAATCTGTATAGTTTTTTTTGGGAAGATGCATTAAATTTGTAAAGTCATCATCACTCAAATTTAATCTTTTTTTATAATAATCAAGTAATCCTTGCTCCATATGAGGTTCCTGCTCCATTAATGATAATGCTTCTTCTCTTGTCATTCTTCCATCTCTACAGTAAGCAGAATAGCCAGCAATACGAAAATCTATATTCCACCGTTTAGGGAAAAAATAGCTATGAAAAAAAGCTGCTGTTCTATTTTCTAAATGGTGTCCTCCATACCATTTCCAACCATATTCTTCTGAAAGAATTTTTTTTGCATTTTCTTTATCATAATTTAAATAATAAAGAGGTCTAATGCTTTTTATTCTACTAAAGATCATCCATTTGATTTGTTTATATAACCACAAATTAGGGAATGTTTTAATTTTTAATTTCCCATGAACCTTATGCACACTTTTTATGTATTTTGCATCCATATATATCCAGTCCATAGGGGCTATTCCCTCAGTCCTAAATGAATGGCCATCAATTTTATATTTAATACCATATTTTTCTGCAGCCATGTTCATTGTTGTAGCAAGACCTATATCAGTTGGTGTTTCTATATCTTTCACACCCGCTTTTAAAAATGAAACAATGATATCATCAAATTCATTTGCATCTACAACATATGTATATAGATCAATACCTAAACAATCTGTTAAATTATGAATATTTTCTGTCGCAATTGTTGAATTCCATGTATTGTCAAAATGTACTGCTAATAAACGTAAACCATATTTTTTCGTCATAAGATGCATTAGATATGATGAGTCGCACCCTCCACTCACTCCAATTAAAGCGTCATACTTTTTATTTTTTCCATCTTTTTTTATTTGTGAAATTAGACTATTTAGTTTTTCTTTGCCTCTTTCGTCATTTGGAAATTTCTCATTAAGCTCTTCAATTTGAGCACAATAGCTACAAACACCATTACTATCAAATAAAATATTTGGGATATTTGTATCGTAGATACATCTTGAGCAAATCTGATATTTCATAAAAAAACCTAAAATTTTAATCAAAAAGTGTGTTTAATTCTTTCTGAGTAGGAAATTTTATCAAAACGCCCATCCCTTTCGATTGAAAAACTGTCATACTCCCAATACCTACAGCAGTTGCTCCGCCTGTTATTACTATTTCTTTTATATCTTCTAAACTTCCTGCTCCGCCAACAGCAACAATTGGTACATCAACTTCTTCCTTTATCGATTTAAAAAGATTAAGATCGAAACCATTCCATGTTCCATCTCGATCAATAGAGTTAAGTATAATCTCTCCAACTCCTATTTTTTTTGCAAGCTTTAGGCATTCATCTATTTTAATTTTTGTATTTTTTTTGCCTGAATATATGTATGCATAATATTTATTACAGAAAAATCCTTTTTTAATGTCAAATGTTGCAATTATACTTTGTGCACCAAATATCTCTATAGCTCTTCTTACAACGCTTGGATTTTCAAAAATAAGTGAGCTAATAGAAACTTTTTCAACACCTATGTAAAACAATTTTCTAAAATCTTCAATATTTTTTACTCCACCTCCATAGCAAAGCGGCATAAAACATTCAGATGTAATCTGTTCTATTAAATCATACTGAATTATTTTATTTTTTGATGCATCAATATCAAAAATGATTAATTCATCAACTTCCTTTTGATTAAATATTCTTACTGCATTAATAGGATCGCCCACATATCGATATTTTTTAAAATTACATGTTTTGATCAACCCTCCCCCTTTAATAAGCAAACATGGCATTACACGAGTTCTTAGCATTATTTACAACTCCGAGAATTTTTGAAATAACTTCATTCCAAATTTATGGCTTTTTTCAGGATGAAATTGTACCCCCCACATATTCATTTTATTTATTCCACATATAAATTCATATCCATAATTACAAGTAAAAATTATATTTTCTTCACAAATATCTGTAGCATGATATGAATGAACAAAATAAAACCTTGTATCAATTGAAAACTCTTCTGCCAAGATATTTTTTCTTGTTGCTTTAACAATGTTCCAGCCCATATGTGGTACTTTTAAATTTTTTTCTTCTACTTTGAATTTTTTAACATGGCCAGAAATCCATCCTAGTCCAGGTAAGTCTCCCTCTTCACTCGACTCTAATAAAAGTTGCATTCCTAAACAAATTCCTAGTATTGGTGTCTGCTCTTTTACAACTTTTTTTTCTAAAGTATGCAATATATTTTTTTTATGAAGTATTTCCACTCCATTATCCCAGCTTCCTACACCAGGAAAAATTATTTTACTTGAGTTTTCTATCTCATTTTTTGAGTTAATCACTTTACACTCAACATTAATATATTTCAGTATATTAACTATTGAACCTACATTACCAAATCCAAGATCAAGAACAGAAATCACATTACTCTCACATTTAAATAATTTTTGCTGGTATACCAAACACTTTTGCTTCTTGAGGAACACTTTTATTTACAAATGACATTGCACCAATTATAGCTCTATCTCCAATTTCAACGCCTTTTTGAATAACTACATTTGGTCCAATATATACCCCATCGCCAATAATAGTTTCCATTTTTACTATTGGTGAGTTACCTAAATTTATCGACCAATTTACTGTATCATGCGTATAAATTTGAACTCCTGCACTTATCGAACAATAATCACCAATTTTTAAACCACCACTACCATCTAATATAACATTTGGACCAATCCATGTATTTTTTCCCACATTAACATTACCAATTACTAATACATTGTCATAACAAGATGTTCCTTTACCAAAACCTAAATACCTTGCCCTTTCCCATCTATCAGTAAACAAATCACCAAATGACACATGCCTTCGATATTTTTCCATCATTTGATTTCGATGTTTTTGATATATTTTTTTTAAAATAGATGAAATAACTTTCATTTTACTTGAAAAAACTATTTATTTCTGAAGAAACAAGATCAATATCCATCGCTTTATAACATGGCAGTGTAATTGTATGTGCTTGTAAATATGTTGAATTCCCACATTTAGCATTATATTTTTCTTTATAATATTTTGTACCACTTAAACAATATGTACCAATAGTAGATTCTATTTGTTTTTCTTTTAAGAATTTAATCAAATTATCTCTTATAACTTTTGATTCTACAGTATAAACTAGTGACTGCTTATTGTGTAATACATTATCAAGTATTTTCTGGCTTTTAAGAGGGATTTTTTCAGTTAAATTTTTATGTATATAGTTTCTTTCTTTTATTATCTCATCAAGCTTCAATAACTGTTTCCATCCTAATAAAGCTTGTATCTCACTCATCCTAAAATTGAATCCAAAATCAACAAATTCTGGTATATCTTCAATCATACTTACAGCACCATGATTTAATTTTATTTCAAACCATTTATCAAGCTCTTCACAGTTTGTTTGGATTGCTCCTCCTTCTCCAGTTGTTAATAACTTACGAGGATGAAAACTAAAGCATGTAATATCTGCTATATTACCAATTTTCTGATTATTTAGACTACTCCCAATTCCACATGCAGCATCTTCTATCAACTTCACAGAATATTCTTTACATATCGACACAATTTTATCAAGTCCACTAGGATTTCCAAATGTATCAACAAAAATCACTGCTTTTATATCATATTCATCTAGTGATTTTCTTAAATGTGAAACTGACATATTATACGTTTCAATGCATACATCAATAAACACAGGGATAGCACCTATGTCTTCAATAACATTAACTGTTGCAGGAAAAGAAAAATCAGCAACAGCAATATGATCACCTTCTTTTATATTTAATGCTTTTAAACTTATTGATAGTGCAGTTGTCGCAGATGTAGTTAAATGAGTAAATTTTGCCCCAGTATATTCTGATAAGCTTTTTTTGAAAAAATTTACATTTTCACCTTTAGTAAGTTGACCACTCAGAAAAATTTTTTTTAAATCAGCTGAAATTTCTTCATAATTTATATATGGTTTTATTAATTTAATAGTGCTCATTTACATCCCGTTATCTTTTTACCGAATTTAATTGTAGGCTTTTCAATATAAAAATGGATAAGTGAAGATATAAAGATTACACTTATTACTGCAGCAATTACTGCAACCTGCCCAAACTTTAACGAGTAGCCTAGCCAACTAATCATTGGATACCCAATAACATGAACTGCGTAAAGTGGGTATGATATGTCTGCTATATATTTTGTTAACTTATTTACCTTAATGGATTTATAATTATTCAGCAACAAAACAAATACAAAAAATGAAATCAAATATATATTAAATATATCTGCTTTCCCGTATTCCAAAATAAAATATTTTTTTGAGGCAACCAATAATATTATAACAATGAAAATCCAAAAAAAATTATTTGTTTTTTTTTCTCAAAACAAATTAGGTGTATAGATACTCCTATAAACATGTAACTAAAAATGGCCATATACTTATTTGGAATTGAATTAACACTCAATAATAGTGGTATTAGTAGAAATATCAAACTAATTAAGACACAATAAACTAACCTTCCTTTCGTTATAAAATATACAAGTGCTAAGTAAAAATAAAACTTAGCTTCCATTTCAAGGGTCCAGATAACTGAGTCTATAATTGTTCCGCCAATTATGTCTCTAAACAGAGTAATATTTGCTAAATAATTAATAATTATAGCGTGGGAATATTCTAGTGTTCCAAATATCAAGCTTACAAGTATCACACATATCAGGCATAGTGAGTATGTCGGAACCAATCTAAAAAATCTAGCAACAAGAAATTTAAAGGTTCCATATTTTTTTAGAGAGATAGGGATTAAAAATCCTGATATCAAGAAAAAAATTGCTACGCCATATGCTCCATCAACCCAATCAACCAACCATAAAAAAGAATAAAAATCTTTAACATTGTTTGGATTATATAAAAAATTTGATAGAGTAGAAAAGCCAACAATGTAATGTGCGAAAACAACAATAGTTACAGAAACTGCTCTCAAAAAGTCACAAAATTCAATCCTTTGATTTTGCAATCTCATTTTCATACCAGTACAATGTTTCTTTAAGTCCATCATCGAATGAAGTTAAGTTATACTCTATTAATTGCTTTATTTTTTTATTACATGCATTATGTGCTTCGACATCAGATTCACGAGCATTTTTAATATCAATAATACCTTGATAGTTAAAGTAATTTACAATCTTTTCGATAACATCTTTAATTCTAATACAATTATTACTTGAAATATTTACACTATCGCCTGGTTTAATTATCGGAAATAATTTTAATACAGCATCAACGGTATCTTTAACGTAAATAAAATCTCTACTTTGATTACCTGATCCATGTATTTCAGGAGAAATATTATTCAAAATACGCCATGCTGTTATAGGTATGATTCCAGCAAGTAAACCTTTATAGTTTTGCCTTGGGCCATAATTATTGAAAGGTCTTACAATAAAACTATCGAGGTTAAACATACGCACATAGCTTTCAACAGCTAAATCAGCTGCCGCTTTACCAGCTGCGTAAGTTGTTGTAGGATGTTTTGGGTGTTTTTCATCCATTGGCTCATATACAGCTGTACCGTAAACTTCTGATGTAGAAAAATGACACAGAGTTTTAAACTTATTTTTACGCTGCAATTCCAGAAGATTTAGAACCCCTGTAACATTTGTTGAAAATGCATTTTCAGGGTTTAGAAACGAATAATTTAATGCTTTGGTCGCTAGATTAAAAACTATATCTATTTGATGTTTTTCAAAAATGTACTCTAAACTTGATTTTAATTCTATATCTTCTTTATAAAAAGATACTTTACTATTTTTAATTGGATTTTGAATATTTTTCTCATCACCAGTAAATAAATTATCTATTATGATTATCTCTTTTACTCCATGTTCCAATAAATAATCAACTAAATGACTTCCTATAAAACCTGCGCCTCCTGTTACTAAAGCTGTTTTATCAATATAATTTTCTCTATGCATTTTTAATTTCCTTAATGATATCTTCACAAACTTTTAGAGAATTTAGTGCTGCATCTTCACCAGGTATGTTATTTCCTATAATTCCTTTGGAAGCATTAATAAATGCTTGCAACTCACTTAAAAGAGCTTCTTGCTGCTTTACTTCTATTTGCTGTTCTATTGATGAAATAACATATGAACTTCCATTTTCTTGACTTATAGAAGTTTGCTTGTGAATTAATATTTCTTTTCTAAGCAGCTCGGCATCAATAAAAAGGTTATCGGTTGTAACATGAATATATCTCATTTTTTTTTCAGTCATTCTGCTCGCTACAATTCTAGATAAAGCACCATTAGTATGGTGAAGTATCGCAGATGCAAAAGCTATTTGATTATTCTCTATTTTACCAAATGCAGCTATTTTAATTATTTCTCCATTAAAATATAATGCAAGATCAATATCATGTATCATTAGGTCTAAAACAACATCAACATCAGTAATTCTATTACTTAACTTATTTGTTCTTGTAAAGTCTGCATTTATTGTATTTTCCGAACTAATAATATTTTTAAGTTCTAAAACAACTGGATTGAATCTTTCAATAAACCCGCACTGTACAAAAATATTATTATTATTTGCAATGTTCTTTATTTCCAATGCTTCTTCATAAGATTCAGCAATTGGTTTTTCAATAAATATATTTTTTACATATTTCGAACATAATTTAAATAAATGATAATGAGTATTAGTTGGAGTTGCTATTACTACAGCATCGGCTTCCTCCAAGGATCTCTCAATGTTTGTTATTGAAGGAACATTATAATCAGATGACAGTTTTTTTAGCAATGAATCATCTGTGTCATAAATTCCAACTAAGTTAACTCCCTTTAACATTGTTAACACACGCAGGTGATTTCTTCCCATTACACCTAAGCCAAGTAAAACGACTTTTATATCCACATTTATATCCATTTACTTTAATTTATTACCATTTATATCTATTTTACATACTTTTTTCGCTGGGTTTCCCATCACTAAAGTATACGGTTCAACATCTTTTGTTACAACAGCACCTGCAGCTATCATTGCATACTCACCAATATTTACCCCACATACTATAGTACAATTTGCACCTAAACTTGCTCCTTTTTTTATTTGTGTTTTAGTTACTTCCCAATTATTATTGAAAGCTCTTGGAGTTTTATCATTTGTAAAGGAAGTATGAGGACCTATAAAAACGTCATCTTCTATGGTTACCCCAAAATATACTGAAACCGAATTCTGAATTTTACAACCATTACCAATTTCAACTCTAGTGTCTATGTATACATCTTTTGAAATTATACAGTTGTTTCCAATTATAGCTTCATCTCTTACTTGTGCATTATTCCATATTTTTGTATTTACACCAATGCTTGCTGTTGGTGATATTTCTGCTGTTTGGTGTATATATATATCACCATCACTTCTATTCATCATTAATCACCTTACATATTCTTTCAATTTCTCTCTCTTTTAAGTATGGGTGCATTGGTATACTAAACACCTTTTTAGAAAGATCTAATGTTATTTCAAAATCAGCTGAATGATATCCTAAGCTTTGATATGCTTTTTGCATATGAAGAGGAATTGGATAATAAATAGATGTGGATATTTCATTCTCATTCAATTTTTTTACTATATCATCTCTCTCTTGCTCTGTATTTGCTACCAAAGTAAATTGAGCCCAAACACTCTCATTTTCACTTTTTATTTTTTGTACTTTAAATTTATTTTTATTTATCAATTCTTTGTAATATTTAGCAACTCTTTGCCTTTCATTTATTTCATTATCAAAAATTTCAAGTTTTACACTCAAAACTGCAGCCTGTATAGTATCTAACCTTCCGGTTAGTCCTAGCCTTATATTTTCGTATTTATTTACACCTTGGCCATGAACTCTAATCGATCTTAATGTATCAGCTATGTTATCATCATTGCAAAATATAGCACCACCATCACCATAACAGCCGAGGGGTTTTGCAGGAAAAAAAGATGTACATGCTATATCAGCCAAAGAGCATGTTTTATTACCATTCTGTGTTGCACCAAACGATTGTGCTGCATCTTCAATTACAACTAAATTATTTTTTTTTGCAATTTTATTTATTTCATAATAATTTGCAGGACACCCAAATAGATCAACAGCTATAATTCCTTTAAGTTTTAAATCTTCGTGTAAAGCAATCTCTGGTAGAGGATGTCTGCTTACACTTTTATTATTAAAAGCGTCAATTAATATTTGTATTTTATCTGAGGATATATTAAAGTCATCTTTATCTATATCAATAAATAACGGAACAGCCCCTGTTAGTGAAACTGCTTCAGCGCTAGCTATAAAAGTAAAAGAAGGAACTATTACTGCATCTCCAGGGCCTACTCCATTTGCTAATAAACTCATAACTAGTGCATCAGTGCCCGATGAACAACTTATACAATGCTTTACTCCAACATAATTTGCTAGATAATTTTCTAACTGTGAAACAGTATCACCCATTATAAATTGTCCACTATCTAGGACTTTCATTATTTCTTCTTTTACTTTTTCTTCAATATTTAAATATTGAGTTTTCAAATCGATTAAAGGTTGCATCTCTTACTCACTAAAATTTTAAAGTACAATTTTTTCAAGAAGCTTATGCCAAAACATGCAATTTCATGCACACTTTGAGTAAACATTTAACTTTCTTTAACGAGTTTTTTAAAGAAAAAAATCAGGGAAAATATTATTATGCAAAATATAAAGCCAAATATTACAGTGTTAACTATAACGTTTAAAGAATTTATGCTTACCAGTTTTTTTTCCGTATGGTTTCTTAATCCAACCTACAATGTTAAATTTATTGTTTTCTATATTTAGGTTGTTTAAGTAATTGATTTCCTTGCTATATTCTACAACGCCATCAATAAAATATATTTCATTATTTCTTCCTGTTATAGCTTCTTTTTCTGCTTTTAATGCTTGAAAACCTCTGTAGTAAAGAGGCTTCTCCTGATTTATTATTTCAGTTTTCAAAATTGTGTTATTTGTTTTTGTTTCTTGGTAATTTATTTTTTCATGTATTTTTTCTAGATTAATTTTTTCTGCGATTTTAATTGCTTCATTAATTTTACCTAACGAGCTTTCTTTATATGCTACATACGCTGCTTTATTCGACCTAAATCTCCTCTCCAGATCTTGCCTCAAATATTCTTTTTTATTTCTAAATCCATTTATATACTTTTCTTTTAGTTTGTTTATTGAATATTCGATATAACTATTTAAAATATATTCGCCTTTAATATTGCTTTTATATTTAAAAAAAACCTCTAAAGCTTCTATGTTTTGGTTTTCTTCAATGATATAACTGACTCTTATTGACTCACTTATTTTTCCAATATTTTCTTTTGTTAAATTGTCATTTTGAAATTTATTACCACATATAGAGTTTTCTTTTCCGCAAAAATCAAATATATATATATTGTTTTTTAATATATTTTTTAGATCACTCATTATGTTTCTCGGCGTCTTCTGATATACCCTTCCTTTATTAAGTTCTAAAATATCGTTCTCTGTCGGTTTCCCAATTATAAAATTTATCTCATATACAGGAACTCTTACTTTTAAGTATACTAATGAAGTCATAAGACATAAAATTGTGAATGATGCTATCTTTTTCCATTCTGACTTTAGAGAGATTAGTATCTCATATAGTCCTACTTCATTAATTATAATTTTATCACTCATTTTTTTTAATTTAATCACCAGTCAAAAATCAAAGTAAATAATCCACCTTCTTAGAAGGTGGTTTTGCTTTTAACCCCCTGAAAGGGGGCATTACATCACCCTCTCAGTAGGCTAACAAGCTATCCCCTACAAAAAACTAATTACTAAAAATCAAATTATTCTTGTCGTCTTTCAAGCTGTTCTTGATATCTGACATAATTTTTTATCATTTCTGCGTTCATACCAACTGTATCTACACAATAACCTTTAGCCCAAAAATGATTTCCCCAGTAAGGCCTTTGTTTCAAATCTGCTCATGTGTCTTTCCTTTACTCAGTTATG
>NZ_AUAF01000075.1 GCF_000428585.1 Zooshikella ganghwensis DSM 15267
TATCCCATTAGGCAATTCTAGAAAGCCTTGAAACCATGCTTCCTTGGCCTTACCAAATCGCTCAATAGCAACCCAATCATCTGCTCCACACAACGCAGCACAAATCGTAATAGTAATGATATCAACCAACGTATGACGACGATGGCGTTCAACTCGAGGGTCGTCTAAGTGACTAAAATGATCTGCAATTGTATTATTTTTTTCCAATGTGATGCTCTAAGTCAGTTGCTAATCATCCTATTATACTGATTTTGTTGTATTTTTATATGCGATTGCCCTGCCCTAAAAACGATTCGTGAAGGGTATATCTATCAGTAATGGTGATATGACTCAAACCAAATATAATTTCTGCTAGTTTAGTCCTGGCAAGTTTTAATAGTCTGATTAACTTTAAGACTCCTCTAAAAAACGCACTTTTTGGTAATAGCTGTGTAAGCATTGTATTTGAATCTTCATGTATTCCTTATACATTGCAGCTCTCCGTGCAGCGTTTCTTTGCTCTTGCAAAAAATTGGTGCCTTATATATTTAAAGATTTTTCGACTTATTATGTATACCTATACCCAAAAAAAAGGATTTTAGTGGCAGCCGTCAAGCGAGGAAGCCTCAGGAGGTTATATTAATAAGTGACTGGGCTGGCTGCTAAATGCTCCTCAGCAATAGCACCTGCATTGTTCTACTATATGATATGCGCGTTATATGAGTCTTTTTTGTACTGTAAGTAAATTATGATTTTGAAAATATATCTTTAGCAGAATCTTTTCAAGCATTTGTTGTTTGTCGCCTTTCCTTAAAACTCCACTGCTTAATGGTTTCAGCATTGAGTTTAATCAATAAATTAATAAGACAAAACACGTATTTTACATGCGTATTCTAAAACTATAGTTTAAGCAGAGAGGGTTATAATGGCAGCATTTCAGTTTTATATGCCTACAGTCAATTATATGGGGTATGGCTGTTTGCAAGATGCAGTAAAAGATATTGCCAGCCGCGATTTCAAAAAAGCTTTATTGGTTACTGATCAGGGGCTTTTGAGTACAGGCCTTGTGGATAAAGTAACTACTTTATTCTCGCAGCACGGTTTACAGACGGTTGTATATGATAAAACTCGGCCTAACCCGAACATTACTAATGTTAAAGAAGGACTTCAGCTACTGAAGGATAATCAATGTGATTTTGTTATCTCTTTAGGCGGAGGGTCTCCTCATGACTGCGCTAAAGGTATTGCTTTGGTAGCAACGAATGGTGGCGAGATTAAAGATTATGAGGGGCTGAATAAGTCAGCAAAGCCACAACTGCCTCTTGTTTCTATTAATACCACAGCGGGTACAGCAAGTGAAATAACCCGTTTTAGTATTATTACCAATGAAACAACACATATAAAAATGGCTATTGTGGATAAGCACACAACACCTATTATCTCAGTCAATGATTCAGAGTTGATGATGGGTATGCCAACAGCTCTGACAGCAGCCACTGGTATGGATGCACTAACTCATGCTGTTGAGGCCTATGTTTCAACTATTGCAACACCTGTTACTGATGCCTGTGCATTAAAAGCGATTGAGTTGATTAGTCAGCACTTACGCAATGCTGTGGCTGATGGCCAAAATAAAGAAGCCAGAGAGGGTATGGCCTATGCTCAGTTGTTAGCAGGTATGGCATTTAACAACGCAAGCTTGGGTTATGTTCATGCCATGGCGCATCAATTAGGTGGATTTTATGATCTTCCGCATGGTGTTTGTAATGCAGTGCTTCTGCCGCATGTTCAGGTTTACAATAGTCAAGTATGCCCTGAACGACTAAAAGATGTTGCAAAAGCGATGGGGTGTGATATTCATGACCTTGACGCCAGTGATGCGGCCGCAGCTGCGATAATGGCTATGAAAAAGCTTGCTGCGGATGTCAATATTCCGGCTGGTTTAACAGCGTTAGGTGTAAAACAAGAAGACCTGGCGATACTAGCAGATAATGCATTAAAAGACGCTTGTGGTTTAACCAATCCCAAGCAAGCAACTCATGAAGAGATTGTTGATATTTTTAAAGCTGCGATGTAGCAAACAAAAATAGCAAATAGGGGCCTCTTAATTAAGCTGTTTTCATTAAGAGGCCTGTTTTATTAACTGACCAACAAAGTTTGCTTTCTATTGTCTTGAATGAATAAGTGTGAGCAACTTATCATTGTTAGTGAAGTGTACTCATCTTCTGTTATTCATCTTCTCAGTTCTTCCAGCCTAGCTAATCTAGCTAATTTTCTTCTCTATAATAGCAGCCCGCAAAGTCATTTATTTTGTGTATTGACCCGTAGCGTCATACTGTAAGAAGTTAGATAAATAAATTTACCCATGGTTGGGGCAACTTTGTGGAAATAAAATTGTAAATGTGTGTATTTTTGTGAGGAATGTAAGTACAGCTTCCAGAAAAAAATGAGAACATTGCCAATAATTTATGCTTTACCTTTTTAATTGAGCAGACCTTTCACTGACTATTTTTAGGGTTTGTTGTGGCATTCTTCACCTCAGTTACTTATAGCCATAAGTAACTGGGGCTTTGTCACTTCAAGGCTGGCCTTAAAAAACTTTGTCATGGGTAAAATAAAAAAGAAAAGTATTAATGCTTACAAATTTGAATTGGTTGGCTTTTTAATAAACTTGTCTTCTGTGATGTATTTTATTGCATCACAAATAAGCGTATATGCTCCAAACTAAAAGATGGTACGTGAAGAGGATAGGATAAGTATGTGAAAAAACTCTCACTGAACTTGTTTGGCTTTAGAACATTTTTAACCTTATAACCATTTTTAGCTTTAGAAGTAGTAGGATGCAGTCAATTAGCTTTCATGTAAATCACTGGTACATGTGGACACCTGCGTTAGAGATGGGGAGCCATAGAATTAATTGGCACGAAACTAAACAAGCATTTAAAACAGATAATAAGCACCCAGACTATTCGATTATTCCTGCTGTATATAGACGTCGGTTAAGTTCATTAGGAAAGTTAGGGTTGTATGTAGCCTTAAAATGTTTAGAACAGGTTCAATCTGCCTCCATGCCGTGTGTTTTTGGTTCTCGTCATGGCGATACACAGCGCATGCTGCAAATGTTAAAGGACCTGAGGGAACAAGAATATATTTCACCCATACATTTTAGTCATTCTGTTTATAATGGAACAGCGGGTATTTTATCTATATTGACAAACAATTCATCTGCTATTTCGGCTGTGTCCTCTGGGCGTTCTACATTAGCTGCAGGTTTTTTGGAAGCTTGGTTGCAACTACGATCACAACCAGAAAATGGGTGTGTCTTATTTGTTTATTATGATGAGCCATTAACTGACATGCTAACGGAATTTGCTGACGAGAAGCCCTTTCATGGGGCTTCAGCATGGGTTCTATCACTGCCTGATAATAGGCAAAGTTCTAATATTTCAATGAATTGGCAGACCATTATTAACCCCTTATATGACAAATTATCACAGCCAGAAAAGTTTATGGAATTTTGGTTAGACCCAGAAAAAAAGGAAATGTGTCACACTGAAAGTACAATGCGCTGGAAGTGGGCTAAAGCATGATAAGCAAGTCACATCTCAACTTGAATTATTATTGGCGTATTGTTGCAACGGGTTTTGGCTTTGCATTGTTTGGGATTGGTGGTCTGTTTATTGCCCTGGTAATATTTCCTTTCATTTTAGTCAATGCAAAAAGTAAAGACCAACGAAAGCTTAAGGCGCAAGCACTCATTTCTAAAAGTTTTCGTTTCTTTATTAGTATTTTACGTAGCTTAGGTGTGCTTACTCTTACAACAGCTAATATTGAAAAATTAAAAAGTGATAGTGGTATAATGGTTATTGCCAACCACCCCACGTTATTAGATGTTGTTTTGCTTATTTCTTATCTTCCACGTGTAGACTGTGTAGTGAAAGAAGCATTATGGCATAACCCTTTTTTAAAAAGAGTAGTACAAACAGCTGGTTATATTAGTAATTCAACACCAGAGCAGCTATTAGATGACTGTGTTGATACATTAAAAAGAGGCAATAACTTATTAATATTTCCTGAGGGGACGCGCACTGAACCAGGTAAGCCGGAAGTATTCCGTCGGGGGGCCGCAAATATAGCTCTTAGAGCGCAAGTTGCAGTGCGATTAGTATATATCAGTTGCCAACCCAGTGCATTAAGCAAATCGCATCGTTGGTATCAAGTACCCAAACGCAAAATGCATTTTACAATAAAGGTGGGGGACTGTTTGGAAACAAGTAATTTTATTACAAAAAATGAACCGTTAAGCATTAGTGCCAGACGTTTAACACAGTATTTGCAAAAATGTTATCGCCAAGGGGAAGTATTACATGAATCCGTTGCGTGAAGAATTAAAGCAGCTAATTATTTCGACACTTGAGTTAGAGGATATTTCATCATCTGATATTAACAGTGATGATCCTTTATTTACTAATGGATTGGGGCTTGATTCTATTGATGCATTGGAGCTAGGTCTAGCTTTGAAGAAAAAATACCAAATAAAGCTAGAAGC
Source organism: Zooshikella ganghwensis DSM 15267 (assembly GCF_000428585.1). GTDB lineage: Bacteria > Pseudomonadota > Gammaproteobacteria > Pseudomonadales > Zooshikellaceae > Zooshikella > Zooshikella ganghwensis. The sequence goes on from NZ_AUAF01000075.1 coordinate 4,529, forward strand.
AAATAATGAACAAAATAAAAAGTTTTTTTACTCAGTTAATACCTTAGCTGAATTTATACAGGCACAACGTAGTGTATAGAAAAGACCAAAAATGCTGGTCACGCTAAGTAAGTCAGCCACTGTATATGAGTAATAAGTAGGTTATATATGGATACAAAACAAGCAATATTTGAACATGTAAAAACAGCACTAGTCGATAAATTTGAAGTCCCTGCTGAGGCAGTTTGTTTGGAAGCGACACTATATGAAGACCTAGATTTGGACAGTATCGATGCTGTTGATTTAATAATCACACTGCAGGACTATACCAAGAAAAAAATACAACCTGAGTCATTTAAACAGGTAAGAACGATTCAAGATCTAATTGAGGCGACTCAACAGTTGATGGATAATTCATAAATAGAAGTCGTTTAATCATGAATAGTGATAACAAGTCACTGAACATGAAGCATTCAACGATGACAAAGTCAAAGCTATACCCAATAAGAAGGGTATATATGTGTGACAAAGTACCTTATGAAAAAAAAACTAGGCTTGTTACTTGGGGTTGTTTTATTTATTTATCCTCTTTGGGTTTACTGGGGAATAAATCACCTTGATTTTCGATGGGTAGCTTTTGTTTTATGTATTTTCTTTATAGTAAGACTGTGGTGTATTCGTAATGTGCTGACCAAAGCTATGAAGACACAACTCTGGTTAGCTTCTATGGTAGGCATAGCAATTACAGGAGGCAGTGCAGTCAGTGCTAATGAGGAATTACTTAGATTCTATCCAGTCTTCGTAAGTATAGGGTTTTTGTGTTGGTTTGCTTTTAGTTTATGGTTTCCACCAACAGTTATAGAGATGTTTGCTCGCTTAAAGAAGCCAGATTTGAGTGAATATGCTGTGCATTACACACGACTTGTTACGATATGGTGGTGCATGTTTTTTATAATTAATGGCACTATTGCGACATGGAGTGCAGCTGAAGGTTCATTGACTTTTTGGGCTATTTATAATGGTTCAATTAGTTATGTATTTATGGGTATTTGGTTTGCCATTGAGTGGGTTTTTCGTAAATGTGTTATAGAGCCAAGGGATAACGAATGAAGGTTGAGCTGCCTAAAGATTTGAGTGAGGTTTTAGTCGATCTGTGTCAGCGGACTGAGCCAGTTTTTGTCTCACTATATGGCGACGAAATAAGATGGCAGGCATTGTTGCATGCTATTAATCATTTACAACAAGAAATACACCATTCGTCAGCGCAGCGTTATGCAATTTACTGTGAAGATATTGTTTTATTTACTGTAGCATTATTCGCAGTTACGTTGGCTAAAAAAGAGGCTGTATTACTTCCCAATGGCCAGCCAGCTTTCTTAGCATCCATTGCGCATGACCTAGATGTGCTATTAACCGATAAAAGCAAAGTACCCAGTATTCTTCCTATTAAAAAAGTTCCATCTATAACACCCTATATAAAACCAAATACTATTACGCCTGCAGTTAAAATTGGTTCTTCAGAATACGATAATTTGAAGATTCACTTTTATACATCAGGTAGTACAGGTCAGCCTAAGCAGGTGACAAAAAATTGGATAAATCTAGTTGAGGAAGTAAAAGCATTGCATCAACGTTGGTCTAGTCAGATAAACGAAGGGTACGTTATAGGCTCTGTATCATTTCAACATATCTATGGTTTTCTTTTTCGCGTGCTTTGGCCGCTTTTTAGTGGACGCCCTATTATTCATGAAACCGTAAGTTATCCAGAGAATTTACTAACCGCTTTAGATAAATTTTCTTCTTTAATTTGGGTGAGCAGTCCAGCTTTGTTAAAGCGTTTTGATATAGATTGCTCTCCTGGAAGCTTAAAAGGCATCAAAGCAATATTTTCTTCTGGTGGTGTTTTACCGCTATTATCCGCACGTCACATTCAGCGCTGTTTTGGCTTTCTTCCTGTTGAAATCTATGGAAGTACAGAAACAGGGGGGATTGCTTATCGGCAGCAAGTCTGTATTGATACACCCTGGCAAAGTTTTCCAACTGTAAATTGGCGAGTGACTGAGAAAGATACACTGAGTATCAATTCTCTCTATATGAGTAATGAGGAATGGTTTGATACTGAGGATAAAGTACAGCCTGTTACCGAAAACACATTTCATTTGCTGGGACGAGTGGATCGCATTGTTAAGATTGAAGAGAAGCGTGTTTCCCTTGTTGAAGTAGAGATATGCTTGGAGAAGCACTCCTTTGTTGAAGATATCGCTGCATTAGCTGTTGATGATCACCGACAGTATTTAGCGTGTATTGTTGTATTGAGTGCATTAGGTGAAGCGTTCCTAAAAGAGCAAGGGAAATTAGCGCTAAATCAAGTTTTTAGAAAATACCTTGAAGGCTATTTTGAAGCTATTGTATTGCCTAAAAAGTGGCAATATGTTGAAGAGTTACCGCTTAGCTCAGAAGGAAAGCTGGTGCACGCTGAGTTACAAAAATGGATACAATGACAATGAATGACCAGCCATTATTGCCTGAAGTAATTGAAGTAAGCAAAAATCATAATGTTGAATTAACAACTATTGATATAAAAATTAATATTAAACCTGATAACTTATTTTTTGAAGGGCACTTTCCTAATATGCCTATACTGCCAGGTGTTGCCCAAGTTCATTGGGTTATGTTATTGGCTAAAGAATATTTATCAGTAACATTTAATGTTCATCGTATTGAAGCCATTAAATTTCAGCGCATTATTCAGCCAAATAGTCAATTAACACTTCAATTAATTGATAATAAGTGTGGAAAGCTTAGTTTTTCTTATAGAGCAGGTGATGTAGTTTATGGTAGCGGACGCATTATCTATGACCAATAATGCCAGTACATTTCGTCCGTGTATTATAATACCCATTTATAATCATGGAGAAACAATTAAGCAAGTAATTGATGATTTATCCTCATTAAATCTGCGTGTCATTATTGTTGATGATGGTAGTGATTTAACCACCCAGTATGCTTTGAAAAAGTTAGTCTCTCAATTTAAATCTGTGAGTGTGACTAGGTTTGATAAAAATAAAGGTAAAGGTGCAGCTCTCATTAGAGCCTTGTCACAAGCTTATATAGAGGGCTTTTCTCACGCATTGCAGGTAGATGCAGATAAGCAACACCACTTACCTGATGCAGTTAAACTGTTAAAAAAAGCAGAGGAAACTCCAGATGCTTTGGTCACTGGGGTACCTATTTATGATAATGATGTACCAAGGTTACGTTTTTATGCTCGTTACCTAACTCACTTTTGGGTTTGGCTAGAAACGCTTTCCTTCGAAATTCAAGACTCTATGATTGGTTTTAGGGTTTACCCAGTTAAAAGCGCCATGAATGTTATTCGACAATGTCGATTACCGCATCGAATGGCATTTGATACAGAAATTATGGTGCGGCTTTTTTGGGAAGGAGTACCCGTTTACTCAATCCCTACTCCTATTTCTTATCCTAAGCAGGGAAAGTCCCACTTTAAAATGTTTTGGGATAATGTCGGCTTAACTATTATGCATACCCGTCTAGTATGTGAAATGCTAGCTCGTTTACCTAAACGAATTATAGGAAAAAATAAAGTTAAACGATCTACTCACTGGAGTTCATTCAAAGAACAAGGTGGTTGGCTGGCATTGACACTTACCTTTTGGACATATCGTTTGCTTGGTGAAAGAGGGTTACGAGGTCTATTATATCCAGTAATTAGTTATTATTACTTGATCTCTTCAAATGCAAGAAAGGTGTCATCAACTTTTTTACAACAAGCATTTGCTTACAAATCAGCAAGTGAGCCTACTCCTGTTGCATTAACTAAATCCAGGCACAGTTTCCTTCATTTTATGCGTTTTGGCGACCAGTTTATTGATAAGGTAGCTATTTGGACAGGGAAAATCAGTAAAGACAATATTGTTATGCATAATGCCGACAGCTTTGTCCATGGTCTTGAGCACGATAAAGGTTGTATTCTTGTATCAAGTCATTATGGCAATAATGATGTTTGTCGGGCAATTACACAGGGCAAGTATGCTCGTAAATTTAACGTACTCGTTCATTCTGAGAATGCGGTTAAATTCAATCAGTTTTTAGCGAAATTAAATCCAGATACGCAAATTAATTTAATAGAAGTCAATACAATAGATATGACTGTTGCCATCAGTCTAAAAGCCAAAGTTGATGCTGGCGAAGTTATCATTGTTGCAGGTGATAGGGTCCCTATCACAGGATCAGAGCGAGTGTTAACTTGTGACTTTTTAGGTAAACCTGCTTCTTTTCCACAAGGAGCTTACTTACTGGGTTTATTGTTAGAATGTCCGATTTTTTTGTTGTTTTGTGCCAAGGATTACAAACAAAAAAAATATCATATGACTTTTAACAAGATTTTTGATGGTGAAAAGATACCTAGAAAAGCACGTAAGGCAACGATCGATATGCATTGTCGTCACTATGTGAAACAGCTTGAAAAGCATGTATTACAGGATCCTCTGCAGTGGTTTAATTTTTTCGATTTTTGGAAGTCGAATAGAGTTGAATCTAAGTATCCTGAAAAAAATCATAAAGGGTGTAGTGTGAATACAACGGACCGTAAGGGTAATTAATTTATTATGAACAAAAAAATAATCACTTTTGGAGAAGCCCCCCTTGTTATCGAGGATATTATCTCATTAGCTCAAGGGAGTGCTTTAGCCTCGCTTAGTAATACAGATGAGTATAATCAAAAAATAAAGGCTGGAGTTGATTATTTACATGCTTTACTGACTAAAGAAGGTGAAATTTATGGTGTTACCACAGGTTATGGTGATTCATGTACAGTTGGTGTTCCACTGAATCGCGTTCATGAGTTACCTATTAACCTGATGCGTTTTCATGGTTGTGGATTAGGTGATGTTTTTTCTGAAGAAGAAAGTGCTGCAATTTTAGCTGCTCGTTTAGCTTCATTAACGCAAGGTTATTCAGGGGTAACACCTGAGTTATTGAGTTTATTAGTATTATTACTCAACAAGCGAGTATTACCCATTATTCCTCAGGAAGGTTCTGTGGGCGCGAGTGGAGATTTGACACCATTATCATATGTTGCAGCGGTGTTAATGGGAGAGCGTGAAGTTTGGTATCAAGGACAACGATTACCGACAGTAGATGTATTTGAGCAGTTGAATATTCGCAGCATATGCTTGCAGCCTAAAGAAGGCTTGGCCATTATGAATGGTACGGCAGTAATGACTGCTTTGGCATGTCTTGCATATAGCCGTGCTACTTATTTGTCAAAACTCACGACACGTATTACAGCAATGATGTCTATTGCTTTAGGTGGAAACCCTTATCACTTTGCTGAAGGGTTGTTTGCAGTTAAACCTCACCAAGGTCAAAACCAAATTGCAGCCTGGTTAAGAGCCGATCTAGCTGTGGCGGATAAACACGATACTGAAAAAAGACTACAGGACCGTTACTCCTTACGCTGTGCTCCCCATGTTATTGGTGTTTTACAAGATGCACTGCCTTGGTTTAGACAGTTTATTGAAACAGAATTAAATAGTGCAAATGATAACCCCATTGTCGATGGTATTAACGAGCGCATTTACCATGGAGGTCATTTCTATGGAGGACATATTGCCTTTGCTATGGACAGTATGAAGCAGGCCATTGCGAACCTTGCTGATTTGCTTGATCGACAAATTGCTCTGATTATGGATACGAAGTTTAACCAAGGACTTCCTGCGAACTTATCTGCGGCAACTTCATCTCATGCAATGATTAACCATGGTTTGAAAGCTGTGCAAATTGGAGCTTCCGCTTGGACTGCTGAAGCGTTGAAATTAACAATGCCAGCAAGTGTTTTTTCTCGGTCAACAGAGTGCCACAACCAGGATAAAGTCAGTATGGGAACAATTGCCGCGCGTGATTGTTTACGTGTATTACAGTTAACTGAGCAAGTTGCTGCTGCAGGTTTGTTAGCTGTTCGTCAGGCGATAGGTATTCGTCATCAACAAAAAGATACAGATGATAGTACGTTAACATTTCGAGTGCAGGAAATGTATGAGGCATTAACTGAAGATGTTGAGTTTATTGTTGAAGATCGTCCGTTAGAAACGGAGCTAAGATCACTGACATTAGCTATTCAAAAGCAGAAGTGGTGCTTATATGAAGCATGATGTTTATACATCTTTTCAAACTCATTGCTTATCAGTTGAAACCTTAATTAATGTACCTTTTTTTGATGTCGATTCCATGGGTGTTACTTGGCATGGTCATTATTTAAAGTACTTTGAACTAGGGCGATGTGATTTATTAAAAAAAATAGATTATACCTATCAGCAAATGAAAGCGTCTAATTATATTTGGCCTATTGTTGATTTACGCATTAAATATATTAAATCTGCTCGATTTGATCAGGTCTTGAAAGTAATTACTGAGCTTGTTGAGTATGAACATCGCTTAAAGCTTTCATACAAAATTGTGGATGTGGACGGAGAGCTGTTAACTAAAGCCACTACCATACAAATGGCTGTTGATATGATGACGGGAGAAACACTTTTCTGTTCTCCTGAAATATTAATAGAAAAGGTTAAGGCTTATTATGCTGCGCAGTAAAGTAATTGCTTTTTTGGTTTTATTTTTTGTCTCGCTACCTTTTATTACCAAAGCAGCTTCTACTAAAAATGAGGCATTTTGGCAATATTGGCAGAATCAAATGTTAGCGAAAAGCCTTTCTGGAAAATTTTTACAAGAAAAGCACATTGCTGTATTAAGAAAACCACTAGTATCTAAAGGTACATTTAAAGTTGAGAGTGATAAGGTTGATTGGATGATTACCTTTCCCATTACAAAGCATTTTACCTTTGATCAGAACGGTATCGTTGATCACTTAAAGTCGACCAATCAAGCAAATGTAATCAGTAATGATCAGGCGCTAAAGCAGTTTAGTGCTATATTTAGGCCGTTGTTTACTGGAGATAAAACTCAATTACAGCAGTTTTTTTCTATTAATATCAGAAAACTAAGCGAAGATAAATGGGAGTTAGACTTACGTCCTAAGGATGAGTTATTACGTAAAGGGTTAGTTAATGTTGAGCTTGTGATTAATCAGGTAGTTAACATTATCCGTATTACTGAAACAAATGGTGACAAGACTTTGATTAAGTTACTTGATGTACAGACAGTTAGTACACCAAATTGAAAGTCAGGTTAGATGATTTATGAAGTTGAGGTTTTTTAGCTGGCTATTCATTTTATTCATTGTTTGTGCTTTATTCATAGTAAAGCTACTGCAAGGTAATGTGATTGAAACTAATATCATGGCACTGCTCCCAAAAACAGAGCAACAGCCAGATATTAGCCAGCTATCGTCAAAATATATAAGCAGTCATAATTCAAAGGTAGTTTTTTTACTTGGTCATAAGGATAAAGCACAAGCTATTCAGGTAGCAGAGGCATTTGCCCATAAACTTCGTCAAAGTGAGTTATGGAAAAATACAGTACTACGTCATGATCACTCGAAGCAACAGGCTTTCTACAGCTTTTATTACTCGTATCGTTATCATCGATTAACCACCAGGCAGCAACAAGCGCTTGAAACAAGAACGCTTGCTGAGTGGGAAGGTGCTATTCAGCAGCAGCTGCTGAATCCTGCACATATGATTAGTAGTAGTTTACTTCAAAGTGATCCTCTATTTTTATTAAAAGAACAACTTCAACAGTTAACCCCGGCTACTAATAATCATTTTTCAATTGTGGATAACTTGCTGATAGCAGAAGCCGATGGTATCTACTATGTATTAATGAATTCAGAAGTCACGTTTGATGTATTTAATTTAAGGTTGCAAAAACAAGCTGTTGAGAGTGTAGAAAGGTGGGTTGATCAGCTTAAAAGTCAATATGTTTCAACAGAAGTTGTATACTCTGGTGTTTTATTTCACGCAGAGGCAGGTGCCAGGAATGCGCAGTCCGATATTAGCTTTATAAGTATCATTTCACTGATTGGTATTTTTATTTTGTCGAGTGCTATTTTCCGCTCTTTGCAGCCTATTGGATGTTGTTTGTTAACGATAAGTGTGGGGATACTGGTTGCATTTACTCTGACTAGCTACTTGTTTGATAAAGTTCATTGGTTAACCTTAGTTTTTGGGGCTAGTTTAATTGGTATTTCAGTTGATTATACTTTTCATTTTTTTACTGCGCGTCAGGCTGAGGAAACTAACTTTTCGCCTATGCGAGTTATTAAAAGAATTACACCTGCTGTTGGATTAGGTATGTTTTCCAGTGTGATTGGTTATACGCCAATGATGACAGCTCCTTTTCCGGGTATAGTACAAATTGGCTTTTTTTCAGCAGTTGGTTTACTTTCAGCATTTTTGACAGTTATTTTATTTTTACCTTATTTATGTCAGCAGCCCAGCAAAAATAAAGGCTTTCTAAACCTGAGCTTTTTTATTTCCTTACACCAATATCATTTACAATGTGCTTCAAAAACACTGTTATGGACAATGATGATATTGAGTTTAGCAGGAGCTGCAGTCTTATTCACTAAGTTGCCTGTGAATGACGATATTCGGTTATTACAACAGCTTTCCTCTGAGCGCCAGCAGCATGATCAAAAATTAAAGTCACTGACAGGGCAAAATCTGATTAATCAGTTTTATATTGTAACAGCAAAGACAGAAGAGCAACTATTACAGAAACAGGAAAAGTTGTTAACTGAACTTATACCACTGATAAAACAGGGAGTATTAAGCCATGTCAGTAGTGTTGCACAGTGGGTTCCTTCAAAGCAGCAGCAAATACATAATTTAAAGTTATTACAGCAAAATATGCCACCAGAACAACTCGACCAGTTGTTAAGTAAATTAGGATATACAAAAGACGCAAAACAAAAGGCATTGCAAATATATCAGTCAAAAACTCAATTAACTTCATTTAATAGTGATTCTGAAGCCTCATCCTTGTTAACAGTACGTCATTGGCTGTCAAGTCCAGTGAGTCAATATGTTAGTGCTTTATGGCTTGGTAAGTATACACAGGGCTATGCTGCGGTGATGCAATTAGTGGATGTTAAGGATATAACTGTAGTACGTGACTTAGCAAGTAAAGACTCAGGTATATATTTCATTAGTAAAGCGGATGATATTACAACTGTGCTATCTCGCTATCGGCACCTTATCGTTAAACTGGCATTTATAGCTTACTTATTTATTTTTTTATTCTTGGGCTGGCGCTATGGGTGGTTGAAAGCATTACTTATTATACTACCACCGTTAACGGCAGCATTAACGGCAATAGCTTTAGTGGGAACCTTTCTTCAGCCAATAAATTTATTCAATATTTTGGCATTTATTTTGATAATGGGGGTAGGAATTGATTATACAGTATTCTTGCAAGAAGATAAAAAACATCGTTTAAGCACTTATATTGCAATTTTACTATCAGCAGGTACCACAGTTTTAGCCTTCGGTTTACTATCGTTAAGTTCTACTAATGCAGTTCAAACTTTTGGCTTTACGGTTCTAATAGGTATTTCGTTAGCCTTTATTTGGGCACCCTGCAGTTTGAGGAAAAAGATTAGTCACTCTCTAACTGAAAATGATGTTAATCAACAGGCTAAGAGGCACTCGTTATGAAGAATATGCTTTTGCAACCCGGTAAGCAGTCTGTTGATGTGTTAATTATCGGAGCAGGACCTGCTGGTTGTGTTGCTGCTGCCTATCTTTTAGAACAGGGGATAACGGTCAAAATACTCGAAAAAAGCCAATTTCCTCGTTTTTCTATTGGTGAAAGTTTATTGCCACAAACGATGGAGATATTACAGCAGACTAACTTATTACAGCCTGTCATAGAGGCTGGATTTCAATATAAAAATGGAGCGATATTTCGTTGGCAGGACGCGCAGGTTGAGTTTGATTTTAGGGAAAAATTTTCACCAGGCTGGGGGATAACATATCAGGTCCAGCGTGATAAATTTGACTCAATACTTGCCAGTCAAGTTGAAAGTAAAGGTGCAGAAGTCATTTATCAAGCCACAGTCAAACATATTGACTATATAGATGGTGGAGTTCGTGTTGCTTGGTATGATGGTGATGGTAATGTTCACTCTGAAACAACTCAATTTATTTTGGATGCCAGTGGCTTTGGGCGTGTACTCCCTAAATTATTAAAGATTGAAGAGTCCTCAAGCTTGCCATTTCGGCAGTCGTTATTTACCCATGTTATTGATCAAATACCCTTAACAAGATTTGATCGGAATAAAATTATTATTACAGTGCATCCTCAGGATACTCAGACATGGATGTGGTTAATCCCTTTTGCTGATGGATCTTCGTCGTTGGGTGCTGTTGCTACTCCTGAATTTTATCAACAATTTGCGGGATTAAGTCCCGATCAAATGCTTGAACGTATTTGTCATGCAGATTCTTATTTATCAAATCTTTTAAAAGGAGCACGTAATAAATATTCTGTAAGGCAGATAGGGGGTTACTCATCTAGTGTTAAATCTTATTACGGTGATCGATATGCTCTGCTGGGTAATGCCGGTGAATTTTTAGATCCTGTTTTTTCTTCAGGAGTGACTATTGCCTTTAAGTCAGCTCAATTAGCATGTGATGTTTTAACAAGGCAATTTTCAGGGGAGCCTGTTTGTTGGCAGCAACAGTTTGTAGAGCCTCTGTTAGGAGGTATAGATACTTTTAGAGCATTTGTGGATGCTTGGTATGCAGGAACATTATTACCAATATTGTGTTATCCCAACAAGGACCCTGATGTAACTGCAATGATTAGTTCTGTATTAGCAGGTTATGCTTGGGATACGCGTAATCCTGTAGTACAGGATGCACGAAAATTTCTACGACTTATCTCAGGGTTATGCCAGTGATGAATGTCTATTTATTGGGTAAAATAATGGCACAGCTAAAAATGTACTTTTTTCAAATAAAAAAGGCTGTTAACGATAATGTGCTTAATGCTCGGTTGTTACTTTTAATATGCTGTTGTTTTTTATTTGCTGGTTGTAATCACTGGTCTGAAAGAAGTGAAGTCAATAGACTGAGTAATAATAATGATTCCTCAAAGGAGTTTACGCCAACCCTATTACCAGGATTAATGTGGATTAAAAAGCCTTTTGTACTGACTCAAAATATATCAATCCTGTTTAAAGATAAACAGCTTTCATTGCTAACACAAACAGAAGTAACACCTAAACGGATTACAATTGTAGGGCTAAGCCACTTAGGACAGCATTTATTTACGGTATCGTATAATGGAAAGGATATTGAGAAAAAGTATTATTTACCTGAAGAACCAGTAGACTTAAGTTATATCATGCAGGATTTTTTGTGGGTTTATGCCCCTCTGTCGGTCTTACAGCAACGTTTACAGGTAAAAGGTTATTTAATTCGTGATGAAATTGTTGCATCTCAACAGAGCAATCAATTAAGCGAAGTGAATGAATCAAGTGCCTTAAAGAAACGTTTTATTAATTCTCAGCAGCAACAAACAGTCATCAGTTATCGGCAACGTCGACCTAATCAGTGGGATGTTCAATTAAAGAGTTCAGTTCGTCACTATGAAGTACAAATTATAACAGTGGAGCAACAGCAATTATGAGCTCATCTCAGTTTGGTTTAACTGCTGTGGGTATGACTTGTAGCCTGGGTAGTGATTTATCACAAATAGCTGCGCGATTATTCAGTGGTTGGCAGCAGGGAATAAAACCATCTTGTCAGTTCACCCCTGATAAAGAAATAGCCGTGGCGGCTGTTAATGATGTACTACCTGCAATAGAGCTTACCGATAAACAATACCACTGTCGAAATAGTCAGCTTTTGCAAGCTGCAATTTTGCAAATAGCTGATCAAGTAGCTGAATTGTGTCAACGGTATGGCGCTGACCGCATAGGTGTTGTTGTTGGTTCAAGTACAGCAGGCGTTTGGGAAGTAGAAAAGGCAGTTGCCTGTTATCAGCAAACGAATAAGTTACCTGATGTATTCCATTATACACAGCAGGAAATGGGAAGTGTTGCAGCATTTGTAGCACAAAGTCTATCACTATCAGGAATTGCCTATACGGTTTCTACAGCCTGCTCTTCCAGTGCAAATGTATTTGCCAGTGCCCAACAACTCATTAAAAGTAATTTGTGTGATGCGGTGATTGTTGGGGGAGCAGACAGTTTGTGTCAATTAACCGTGAATGGTTTTATGAGTTTAGAGTCTGTTGCAAAAGGTGTTTGTAATCCTTTCAGCTTGAATCGATCAGGTATTACCTTGGGTGAAGGTGCTGCTTTGATGGTAATGGAACGTGAACCTGCAGAGATTAACTTTTTAGGTGCAGGTGCTGCATCGGATGCGCATCATATATCTGCACCGCATCCTGAGGGTGATGGCGCTAAGCTGGCAATAAAGCGAGCACTGCAAAATGCAGAGATTGATGCAACGGATGTAGACTATGTTAATTTACATGGTACGGGTACCCAGCAAAATGATGCGATGGAAAGCTTAGCCATGCAGGCTATTTTTTCTCAGGGTGTTCCTGCTAGCTCAACCAAAGGCATGACTGGGCATACATTAGGTGCTGCTGGTGCGATTGAGGCAGCTATTTGCTGGTTAACATTATCAAAATCCTATAATCCTAAACGTTTATTGCCCCCTCATCTTTGGGATCACTGTTTGGATCCTCAACTACCCTCATTAGCGCTGGTAAAAGCCAATACTTCGTTGAATTCCTTAAATGTTACCATGAGCAATTCATTTGCCTTTGGTGGTAATAATGTCAGTCTGTTATTTGGAGTGAGCTAATGGATGTGACAGCTATTCCTATCACGAAACTTATTCCGCATCGTCAGCCAATGTGTTTAATTGATAGCGTTGTTGCATTTGCTGATAAAACGATAGTAGCTGCGTTTACGGTGAATACGAATAATATTTTTTTAACCGATGAAGGTTATGTGCCGATATGGGTTGGGCTAGAGTATATGGCCCAAACTATTGCGACTTATACAGGACTAAATCATTACCTCAAGTGTGAACCTATAAAACCTGGGTTTTTACTAGGTACACGTCGTCTTGAAACTAAGGTCGCAGGTCTTTTTCTGCAACATACTTATTGGGTTACCGCGACTGAAGTCTATGATGACAATGGATTAAGTGTTTTTGAGTCCATAGTGTACCCCGCTCAAACTGAAAATAACCCCTTAGCTGAAAAATCGAAAGTTGATAAATGGCTAGCGCGTGCTTCAGTTAATGTTTTTCAACCCGATGATCCTTCTCAGATGCTACAGCAGTCAGTGTTATGAATAAAAGTGTATTAATTACAGGTGCAAGTCGCGGTATTGGTAAAGCAACAGCTGTCATGCTCGCCCAACAAGGGTATGAAGTTGTTATTAATTATCGCGTAGGCAAACAGGCGGCAGAAAAAGTATTAGCAGATATTTTGGCTCAGGGCGGGCGAGGGCGACTGTTACCGTTTGATATTAGCGACCGTAGTCAGGTACAACAGGCTATTGAAAACGATATGGCTGAGCATGGTGTTTATTATGCTGTGGTGTGTAATGCTGGAGTGAATAGTGATAATGCTTTTCCGGCAATGGCTCCTGAGCAGTGGGATAGTGTTTTAAGTACTAATCTAGATGGTTTTTATAATGTATTACACCCTGTGATCATGCCTATGGTTCGGCAACGTCAGCCGGCTCGTATTGTTACATTATCATCAGTGTCTGGTGTGCAAGGTAATCGAGGACAGGTGAATTATAGTGCGGCTAAAGCAGGGATAATTGGGGCGACAAAAGCCCTGGCATTAGAGCTTGCAAAGCGCAAAATAACAGTTAACTGTGTTGCACCGGGCTTGATTGATACGGATATGACCGAGGCTGTGAGTGACCAGCTGTTAAAGGAAATACCTGCTAAGCGAGCTGGCTCTGCAGAAGAAGTAGCCGCAACTATTGCATTTTTAATTTCACCTGCGGCTGCTTACATTACTCGACAAGTGATTTGTGTTGATGGAGGGTTGAGCGGATGAAGCGTGTTGTTGTTACAGGAATGTCTGCCTTAACCTCACTGGGAGATAATTGGGAAAGTGTGCTATCGGCTTTACGCGCTAAAAAAACAGGTATTTGCCAAATGCCTAGCTGGGAGCAATATGAGGGGTTGCTGACTAATCTTGCTGCACCTGTCGTAGATTTTACATTGCCAAAACATTACACCCGTAAAAAAACGCGCAGTATGGGTCGGGTATCGCAAATGGCAACATTAACCGCTGAACGTGCTTTAGACCAAGCAAAATTACTAGAATCTGAGCAAATCAGTTCTGGGACAATGGGTATTGCTTACGGTTCATCAGTAGGGAGTACATCGCCTATGGTGGGTTTTGGTCGTATGTTAAGTGATCATACGACACAAGGTATTACTGGGACCAGTTATATACAGATGATGAACCATACTGCTGCAGTCAATATGGGGTTATTTTTTGGCATTAAAGGACGAATAATTCCAACTAGCAGTGCCTGTACATCAGGTAGTCAAGGACTGGGTTTTGCCTATGAAGCTATTAAATATGGCTTGCAACCATTAATGCTTGCTGGTGGCGCTGAAGAGTTATGTCCAACGGAAGCGGCAATTTTTGATACCTTATATGCAACAAGTACATGCAATGATACTCCACAGTTAACCCCAAGACCATTTGATAAAAATAGAGATGGGCTAGTGATTGGAGAAGGGGCCTGTACTTTTGTTTTAGAGGACTTAGACCATGCATTGCGTCGTGGTGCGACGATTATTGCAGAAGTGGTTGGTTTTGCCACAAATTCTGATGGTGCGCATGTAACTCAGCCTCATGCCTCGCAAATGGCAGAAGCAATGCGCATTGCGCTTAGTGATGCAGGGCTGACTGCGTCAGAAATTGATTATATTTGTGCTCATGGTACAGCTACTACGCGAGGTGACATTGCGGAGAGCCAGGCAACATATGATGTATTTGGTGGTAATACGCCTATTAGCTCATTAAAAAGTTATTTTGGCCATACTTTGGGGGCATGTGGGGCTATAGAAGCATGGCTATCTATTAACATGATGCAGGAAGAATGGTTTGCTCCAACAGTCAACCTTGTTAATCCTGATCCAGAATGTGCACCTCTGAATTATATTATGAGTGATGGTATGGTACGACACTGCCAGTACGTAATGAGCAATAATTTTGCGTTTGGTGGGATTAATACATCACTGATTTTCAAGCGTTGGCTTGGCGAGTAAGTAGTTAAACTCTTTCCTGGATTTCATTAAAACTGAGCTGAATCCTTCTCCATCAGGAGATGATGGAGAAGAAAACAGTTGCAACGTGTAGTGCCTAAAGTGCGAAGTCTTTAAGCTTTTTCAGAGGCCGAACTTTAACTTGCATAGAAGCTGGCTTGGCTTTAAACATCATTTCTTCTCCCGTGAAAGGATTGACACCTTTACGGGCTTTAACTGCTGGCTTTTTCTTAGTTGTGATTTTGAGAAGGCCTGGAAGGGTGAATTCACCACAACCACGTTTTTTGATATGACGCTCAATTACCTCGCTTAGTCCATCAAGTACGTTAGAAACATCCTTTTTGGTAAGGCCAGTGTTTTCGGCAATTTCATTAAGGATTTGTGTTTTCGTGTAGCGTTCTGTGATTGCTGTTGCTTTCTTGGCTGCGGCCATGACATTACCCCTTCATTAGAGTTACAAGGAAAAAATAATACAACTATTGGTTTATGACAATTAGAAAAACAATTCTTTGAGTTAAATTTTGTTTTCTTAGTAGTTTTGTGAAAGCTGTAATAGTAATAGCTTAGCTTAGTAAGTGTCTATCTTACTAGAAAAAGGCGCAACCTTTAGTCTTGTTCACTGGCTTATATTTGCTTGTACAGTAGATAGTCATTGTATGAAAGATGACAGTTTGAGTGTATTGTTTGAGCTATTTTTGGGGTTAATTAGGACCTTATGAGAAGTGTTGGACATGATTATTTCGCTCTTTAAGCATTTGTATAGTTACATTGTGGGGGTAGCAAAGGCTAGTACAAAGCTTCGGTCATAGTACAAAAGTTTCGTTTCCTTTAGGCAGATTGTGGGTATCTGTTTAGCCAATTATGTGTCATAAAGGGCACTGCAGGGATAGCCAGTGGCCTATTTCATTTTTATACTTGTCTTGCCAAAGCTTTGCTGCATCCATATAAGAGTGCCGGTCATACTCATACAAAGCAGATGCTTCAGAGATCATTTGATTAGTAAAACTGATACGTTTTATAAGCTCAAATGCACAAGGCCATACTTCAGGGAATCGCTTTGATACTGCTTTTTTTAGCCAGCCATTTTTAGGGTTGCCGCAATCCATTGTTTCATAGGGGTTTGGTCCCCACTTAGGGTCAGATGTGCAGGATGGCTCATAAGGAGGAAACTCGACAAAACGACCTTCTATACGACTTTCTACCCAGTTCGGTGTCCAGTTGAAAATGAGTAAAGGTGTTTGTTTTTTTATAGCCAGTAAAATGGTTGGCTTAAAGGCTTCGCCACCAATTTTCTTTAATAAAAAGTTAAGTTTGAGAGCGCGGATACGCTTACCCTCTCGTTTATCCCAGGGCCCCATAATATAAACACCTTTTTCGCCTGAATAGTCCATGATAAAAAGGTGGGAGCAGCTATTCAGCGATTTCCAGTTAGGTAAGCCTTTACACATCTTTTCAACATATGCTGGATACCACCACTCTTCTCTTGTCATTGCGCTGTGGTTTCCTGCATCAATGATAAGTTTTTGTTCAACCATTCGTAAAAAGTCTCTGGCCATAGAGCCTTCCCAGACTTCAAGTTGTAAATCTATTTCTCCTAGGCGAATGGCTCCCCATTGTTTAGCGGTGCTTATTTCTCGATAAAAAATGTTATAGCCTTGCTTTTCCAGCAAGTTACCAATCGCATAAGATAGTACAATTTGACTAGCCCAGTCGTTTAGGGCAATGGTTATATGGGCAGGCTTTTGATCTTGAGCCGCAGATGTTATAGGTAAATAGTATAAGAATATAAAAAGTATTGGGTATATTTTCATAAGAGAAAGATCTTAAGCTGTGTATTCAATTTGCAAAGAAAAAATGCTTTAAAACTTATAGGTTAGCAAAAGAGTACATCACCCTATACCTTAGATGGATCAATTGTTACATTGTCATCTATAGTGCTAATTCTAATAGGTTAGCGAAGCTGCGCTAATGGACGCATCAGTAAGATTTGTTGTCATAACTAAAGTTGGATCACGAAAGGTATACCAGTTTTACAGTTGGTTGGAAGAAGATTCTGAAGATTAACTACTTGATAGCTATCCCTAAAGATATTTCGCTGTGGGTGTATTATACTGTTTAGTTGAATAAGTATTAGGCGTATTAATGGATGAAATTTTGGTGTGAAATATTAATGTAATGGGTATATTTGCGGAAGATGTTTAGTGTAATAAATATTTTAATAAAGCAAAAGGATATTGCCGAGCTACTCAGCTTGAGAGTGAAAAGGAAACTTTGTAATGTACTCATCACAAGAATATATCCAAAACGCTACGCATAGAGGTCGAGTATTAATTGTTGATGATGACCCATTAAACCTTAAGATGCTACATCATATCTTGCGAGACGATTATGATGTTTTTATTGCAAATAATGGAAAACAAGCTCTTAATTTTTGTAAAAAGGAAGAGATGCCTGATTTAATTTTACTTGATGTTGTTATGCCAGGTGTAAATGGCTTAGATGTTTGTAAATGCTTGAAAAGTAATGAGTCTACCGAAGATATACCCGTTATATTTATCACATCCCAAAATACTATTGAACAGGAAAATATGTGTTGGGTTGTTGGCTGTACCGATTTTATTCCTAAACCTGTAAATCATTTAACACTTAAGCATCGGGTGAGAACTCATTTAATGATGAAACGTCAAGCTGAGCTACTGAAAAAGTACGCTTGGCGTGATGGTTTAACAGGTGTTTGTAATAGAAGATATTTTGATGAGCATTTTAAAAAAGAATGGCGAAGGTGTATGCGCAGTGTGGCACCTTTATCATTAATCATGTTTGATATTGATTATTTTAAAAGTTATAACGATACCTATGGCCATCTAAAAGGTGATACATGCTTGTGTCGTGTGGCTGAAACTATAGCAAGAAGACCACAGCGGGCAGGAGATCTAACAGCCAGATATGGTGGAGAAGAATTTGCGGTTATTTTACCTGAAACATCATTACAAGGGGCTGTTTTTCTCGCAAAGGCTATTGGCGAAGAAGTACAAGCACTAAATATATCTCACTCATCATCAGCAGCTAGTAAAAAAATTACACTAAGTGCTGGTGTCGCGACAGTAATACCTGATAAAAGCACTCAACCCGCTCACTTAATTCAAGATGCGGATGCTCAGTTATATCGTGCTAAACGCAATGGTAGAGCACAGGTTTGTAGCACTTTAAATGAGAGTAACTTTGTTTATGTCAATAGTATACCCTTTACGAATCATTTATAGGGTTTGTTGTTCGTGTTTTTGACCATCAGTGTGGAGGGAATGCAGTTTATGCTGTGTCTTCCCATCGCTTATTATTGTAATCACCCAACAGCGCTCTTTATCAATTAAATGCGCTACCTATAAATATTCATGGCTGACTGTAAATGAATACTATAATTTAAGGTGTTTCACTATTAGTGAGCATGCTATAGCTCTGGCTTGTTTAAACTAAATTATATCAATACTCTAGACACTTTTACGCAGCCATAGCCCCATAGTCACTCATCTGTTTATACACTTGAGCGACTTTTTGAATACTTAAGCTTAACCCTAACTTGTCAAAAAGTTTTTCCATTAAGTGTTGATTAAATTTTTTTACGTTTCCATGAGACAATTGAAATTACTGTTCTATCATTACTTCCTTTTAATAGCTGATCCTCTAACTTCAAGACATTAAGTGCTGATAATGAAGCATTTAAATGAGTATGTGTGGCTTCTTTTTTACGTGACTGACAGTGGGTGAATCCT
>NZ_AUAF01000076.1 GCF_000428585.1 Zooshikella ganghwensis DSM 15267
AGGTGTCATGGGAAGGTATCCCATTAGGCAATTCTAGAAAGCCTTGAAACCATGCTTCCTTGGCCTTACCAAATCGCTCAATAGCAACCCAATCATCTGCTCCACACAACGCAGCACAAATCGTAATAGTAATGATATCAACCAACGTATGACGACGATGGCGTTCAACTCGAGGGTCGTCTAAGTGACTAAAATGATCTGCAATTGTATTATTTTTTTCCAATGTGATGCTCTAAGTCAGTTGCTAATCATCCTATTATACTGATTTTGTTGTATTTTTATATGCGATTGCCCTGATGAGTCAACAGAGGCTCCGGTTATTTTCCAAGGTGTACACCAGTACATTAGTGCTTCATGGTACCCGTCCAAAAAGGAGCACGGGAAAGTAGTACCTACATGGAATTATATTGCAGTTCATGCCAGAGGAACGATAACTTTTCATAATGAGCCAGACTGGCTTCTTGACCATTTAAATGAACTAACTAATAGACTGGAGAATAGTCGTGAAAATCCTTGGAAGGTCTCTAATGCCCCTGAAAGTTTCATTCATAAGCAATTAAAAGCTATAACGGGTATTGAAATAAAGATAATTAGCTTGCTGGGTACCTGGAAGGTTAGCCAAAATAAAACTGCGAAAGATAACCAAGGAGTTATTAATGGGTTACAATCAGAACAATCAACTAGTGCAGCTAACATTATGTCTGAATATGTACGCCAATACTGCCCTCATAAATAGGTTGAATAAACAGCTCTATTCCTATAAGTATTTTGTTCAAAAGTAAGTATAAAATAAGCAAGAATAAGGGCCGACCCTATAAATATTGTCGGCAACGAAGCCTATGCACTTTTCCATGAAATCATTTCTTACTTCAGCTCCGTACTTAGTTTTATTCCACAAAAACTATTTTACATTGCCTTTATAAAATTAGGTATACATGCTTTCAAATAATACTTACAGTAAGGCAGATACAGTGTTTTAACTTGTTTATCTGCTTTACTGTAATTAAATTAGAGTACTGCACAGAATATACATCAACAAATAAAAATGTTTTACAGTTCTTTTGCCTCAGTACTAATGACCTGCTGATACCAATAAAAGCTTTTTTTACGATACCTTGCTAAATCCTTGAGATCAAACTCGTCACGATTAACGTAGATAAAACCATAACGTTTACTGCAACCTTGATGAGTACTAACCAGATCTATCGCTGACCATGGACAAAAACCAAATACTTCAACACCTTCCTCAGTCGCTAAACGCATCTGTTCAATATGCTGGCGCAAGAAGTCAATGCGGTAATTATCCTCAACCGTAAGATTACCCTGCTCATCTTTTACTAACTCATCAAAGGCACCTAAACCGTTTTCAGTCACAATTAATGGAAGCTGATAACGATCATATATTTCTCGTAGAGTCGTCCTAAAGCCAACAGGATCAACCTCCCAACCAAACTCATTAACCTTTAAGTGAGTGTTTCGGCTAGCGGTATAAAAGCCTGACTCACCTACTGTTAAATGCTGATCGCCAGTATGACCTTTCTCTACCTCTTCACCCGAACTACGAGCAACCGTTTGAGATGTATAATAGTTAAATGCTATAAAATCAGGTGCTGCATTCGCCAGTATTTCCATATCGCCTTTTTCTATCGTTGGAGTCCACCCCCTACATTCTAAAAAGTTCCAGGCTATGGTGTTGTAACGTCCAAAAACAGCCATATCCAAATATAACCAGTTTCGTATAGCAGAGTACGTGTTTGCTGCAAGTATATCCTCAGGATGAGATGACGCAGGATAGATAGAAACAATGTTCGGAGCAGGGCCAATCTTAGCAGTAGGTAAAACCTGTCGACAAAGTTTAACTACCTGTGCTTGAGCTAATAACATATGATGATTTTCTTGATATAGTGCTTTCATCGGATCAGCTAAGGAAGTATCTTGCGTTCCAAGAGCATTACCGTGAAGTATCATCATGTTTTGCTCATTAATAGTAAGCCAGAATTTGACCCTGTCACCAAAGTGATTGAAGACTGTTCGCGCGTACTCAATAAATGCATCTATTGTCTCGCGATTTCCCCAACCACCTTGTTCTGCTAAAGCTTGAGGTAAGTCGAAGTGATAAAGCGTTACAAATGGCTCTATCCCATAATTTAATAACTCATTAATCAAACTATCATAAAACGCTATTCCCGCTTTGTTAATATCACCTCTTCCAGTTGGGTATATCCTTGTCCATGAGATAGAAAAACGGTACGTTTTCAAGCCTAGCTCTGCAAAGAGCTTAATATCTTCTTTGTAACGGTGATAGTGATCACTACAAACTTTAAAGTCAGTTACACCTTCAGTATGGTTTGCCAAATCAATCACTGAAGGTCCTTTTCCATCTTTATCCCACGCGCCTTCAACTTGATAAGCCGAAGTAGATGCTCCCCACAAAAAATGTGGTGTTAACTGTCGTGACTTTGGATTTAACATACAACGCTCCAGAAAAAACACCGTTCATGTCGTAACAGTGTATTAGTATACTGTAAGCGAACCTATGAATCTCAATAAAAGACATAAACTGTATCTTAGCTAATAACACTAACTAGATATTTTTAGAATTTTACGCCATTATTTTCAGTGATTATATCCACTCGCTTTTGACTTCTGTAATAACCACATCCATACTGGTTAACCCACTCTCTATTTGAGATGTTATCCGCTCTATGGTTTGTTTATCCTTCGAAATAATGACAGCATTCCATTCAGCTAAGTCATGGCTATTGTGGTAGTCAGACTCAGTTACTGCGACATTAGATAGCCGTCCAAATTTATCTTTAAAGCCAACCATACGTTGACGTTTCTCTTTGAGAGAACGGCAGCCAGGTAACTGAAGACTGAATATTATTAACCGAATATGCATAATTTAAAATTTTAAGCGTTTTATTTTTGTGATTAATTGAATAACTGCATAAACTATATTTAATAAAAAATACGACAACATGACATTATAGTTTAATATAGTTTTAAGGTAAGAAAACGACTTTTAACTTTATTTTAAAAAACAATATTAGAGAGGATAAGGTAAAAGATATTTAAAGTACTATCCCTGTACAGCTGATTATTCCTTAAATAACACAGTCTTACTTATATACTCAATAAAAAACTAGTGTGAAACTTGCGTTTGCCTTTTAGCTTTATATTTATAAACTTCTATATGGTTAACTGTTGGGTTAACTTGTTGCATCTCTGGGTGACTCGACATAAAAATCTCTTCACCAACAATTTCACTATACTTATCATCAGCATCAGGAAGTAAGCGAACAGCAAGCCCACGCATCACATTTTCAAGATGACCGTCTTCCCATGAACTGACTGTTCCCTGAAAGTCCCAGTCAAAGCCTGTTAGTTTAAAGGGCTTTCCATTCATCTTCTCAATATCACGCAAAGTCAAACCTATCACAATGCCTTCTTTATTATGGTAACAAGGTACTTCATCCTCAGTTACTCGATCAATGATAATAGCCTCAACTCTTTCGTTTTCATCCAGCTGTAGTACTAATTGTTTTTCTTCATTTTCAGGGTAAACAGTGACATGCTTTAAATGTGTATCTTCATCCAGGGGAATTTCTTCCACTAACATATTGTGCTTTCCAATATGTTTGCGCACACTGGAAAGTGAATCATTCAACTTAATACTGCCCACTTGCTGGCCTGGAATAATCAAGCAATCATCATCAGCATAGGTAACAAAAGCCTGTCCTAACAATATAACAATACCCAGGTACCACTTTGCATAATTACTCATGTTGTCACTCGTTTAGCATTCCTTTTATTTATGAATGTTCACTAACTGTTTTATTAATACATGTACTGTTGTATGTCTATACACTCTTCGCAAACCATTTTTAATGGATATGCATGCAGTATGTTATATTAAGCAAAAGCTCAAATACGTTAGTCAATTCACTATGTCTGTAACTAACACTATCACAATTACTTAAACAGAAAGATTGTGAGTTACCGCAATCTTTTAAACTTATACCAATATCCCAAATTTCTTTTGATTTATTAGTCATATTGTTGTGACTGGTGTATCAATTTTGGCTACTCTAATTTTAATAATATATTACACTTATGTTATTAAAATTATACGCGCCTGACTCAGCCTCTTAGGGCACCTAAGTCAACCAACTATTTGCAATGTCTTGAATAAATGCTGGTTAATTAACTCAATACTTGGCTTTCATTCATTATGATTGATCATATCACTCTAAACGTGGGCAACTTGGAAAAAAGCAAACTGTTTTACCTTTCAGCCCTTGCTCCACTTGGTTTATCAGCAGTACAGTATTTGCAAAATTGGACCGCGATTGGCAAAGATAACCAACCAGTGCTTTGGATTCAGCAAAGCACTACCACTCGTCCCCATTTGTCCCTTGCTTTTAAAGCAGAGTCACAGCGACAGGTAGATGAATTTCATACCGCAGCTATTAGTGCTGGCGGTATCAGCCATGGCAAGCCTGAAAACCGACAGCAAGAGAGTCATTCAAATCGACTTAGCTACAGTGCTTTTGTGCTCGATCCAGATGGTCACATCATTGAGGTATTCAAGCCTTTAGAGTAAAACCTTTCCTCAGGACGAGGGTATCGCAAAAGGTCAGGAACACAGCAAAAGCTAGGTAAAATCAGTGAAAAAGCAGAGTTTATAGAGCATTATGAGCAGTAGAGATCAAAGCTGATCTTCTACTGCGGGGAAGAGTAAATCACTTCATCAAAACAAGCCGTGTATCAGTACGAGATAACGCCTTAACAGACTTACCTTCGTTACCAATACCTCTTAGAATGCGCACGCCATCATCAATAACTTCCATTAAACGATCCAAGTCATCCGCTTCTACATAAAACAACGTATCATGACTACCCAGTAAAGCATGTGCACTTTTTATTTCAGGGTGCTTACTAAGTAAACGCTCACTGATATTTATTGCACCACTAATATTAATATCAGCCAGAATCCAAGCGGCTGTATTTGTGGGGTGCCCATGGCTTTCTGCGGTTAATTGCTCGCCAAAATATTCAAGTGAAAGAGAAGTTTGCGTATGCGAAATAGGGTTAAATTTATCTTCAATTAAATGAGCTAGTTTAAACGTTACAACTTCTTTCAATGCAGCTAAAGAACTTGCCTCACCATAACAAATCAAGTCATCTGGACCAATTAAACAGTGGACAAGAATAATTTCATCTATTTGTAACAATTCTTCACGAATTTTGTGGACATCATTATCGCCCGCATCGACCAAAATAAAAAAACCCAGTTTTGTGCTCACGATGAACTCCTGCCACTTGTTAATAGTTTAAACTCAACATGCACTATGTTAGCAGTATATTGATACAATACCTTGTTAAGCATCAAGCACCTTGCATCTCACAAAGCAGTCGCTCTATTACAGGTTGAGTATCTGGTCTTATCCCACGCCAACAGTAAAATGATTCTGCAGCCTGCTCAACCAACATACCTAAGCCATCAAGCTGAACCCTGCCTCCGGCTTCTTTTGCCCATTGGTTAAACACCGTTATATTTGGCCCATACATCATGTCGTATGTACAGGTAGTTGGGCTGATCAATGACTCAGGTAATGGAGGAAGCTCTCCAGCTAAACTCGCCGCTGTACCATTGATCACGAAATCAAAGGTGCCATCATTTGCCACCAGCGATGCCAAAGAGGACAGTTGTTGTGCAGTCACATTACCAGCTGCTTGAAATACACTGGCAAGCTGTTCCGCCTTAGCATGGGTACGGTTAGCGATTGTGATACTTTGTGGGCCTGCTTCTAGCAGCGGAGCAAGTACTCCCCTTACCGCGCCGCCCGCACCTAGCACTAAAATTCGTTTCCCTTGGAGGGAGAAAGCATGATTTTGTTGTATATCTCTAACCAATCCCACGCCATCAGTATTATCTCCCCACAGCTCACCTTGCTGATCTTGCCATAGGGTATTAACTGCACCAGCCTGTAATGCTCGCTCAGTTAAATTGTCAGCCAACTGAAATGCAGACTCTTTGAAAGGAACGGTTACATTAAGTCCCCCACCATTATTCGCAAAGAACTCTTTAACCGCAGACTCAAACCGATCCAGTTCAATACAGTAAGCGTCATACTGCAATTGCTGCTGAGTTTGTTTAGCAAACAGCCTATGAATTGTTGGTGATTTACTATGGTTGATGGGATTACCAAATACACCATATCGTGCTTTTTGCTCAGCAGCTTTCATTTCAGTTACCTAAATCCATTCTTGCTTTTTCAGATACCGCTCATAAAGTTCTGCTTCTGGCGTACCTGATTCAGGCTGCCAGTTATAGTCCCACTTCACTAAAGGCGGTAAAGACATCAGTATTGATTCAGTTCGGCCACCAGACTGCAAACCAAATAATGTGCCTCGGTCATAGATCAAGTTAAACTCTACATAACGACCACGGCGATAGAGCTGAAAATCTCGTTGCTGCTCACTAAACGGCATGTGTTTACGTTTAGCGACTATGGGCAGATATGCAGTTAAGTAACCATCACCTACAGCCTTCATAAATGCAAAGCAACGGTCGAAACCCCAGGCATTAAGGTCATCAAAAAACAGTCCACCAATCCCTCTGGGTTCATTACGATGCTTTAAATAGAAGTAATCATCGCACCATTGTTTATAGTCTTTATAAACCTCATTACCAAATGGCAGGCATAAGTCATACGCCACTTCGTGCCAATGCTTACAGTCTTCATCAAAACCATAGTATGGTGTTAAATCAAAGCCCCCTCCAAACCACCAAACAGGGTCAACACCAGGCTTCTCTGCAATAAAAAACCGAACATTAGCATGAGAGGTCGGCACCATTGGGTTTTTCGGGTGGACAACTAAAGATACCCCCAGAGCCTGAAACGATCTGCCAGCCAACTCTGGACGATGAGCAGTTGCAGAAGGTGGGAGTCCTTCGCCATAAACATGCGAAAAGTTAACACCACCTTTTTCAAAAACTGCTCCATTAGCGATAACACGAGTACGACCACCACCTCCCGCTTCTCGCTCCCAGCTTTCTTCAACAAACTCAGCATGTCCATCCATTTCAGCGAGCTGTTCACAAATTTTATCTTGCAGGGCTAGCAGATAATCTTTTACTGCAGCGATATCGGGTTGGTTCACCGTGTATTACCTGTATTAATTATTTGCTCAACCTGTTTTTTGGTACTAAAACAAGCGCAACTACTGACGAACAATACGTCCTGATACCAAATCTTTAATCACCGAAGGCCTTAACTGCTCACCTAAAGCCCCTCTCACAATCCCACCCAAGTTACTACCTAATGTATGCTGCAAACCTTGCTCATCAAGAGGGGGGTCTCCTGCTTTATTTGCAGAGGTTGAAACAATAGGCTTGCCAAACTCAAGGCATAGCTGACTAACAATGGGGTGAGCACTCACACGTACTGCCACTGATGTGAAATCACCTTTGATCCAATAAGGAAGCCAGTTTTTTGAATCGGGAATTAACCAAGTGGTATGACCTGGCCATGACGCTTTAAGCGTTTCCTGTTGCTGAAAAGACAAAGGGGCTATTAATGGTGCAATCTGCTCTAGGTTAGCCGCAACGATAATCAAACCTTTATTCACTGGCCGTTCTTTTATCGTTAGGAGCTGCTGAGCTGCTTTTTCCTGCCATGGATCGCAACCAAGCCCCCATACAGCTTCTGTGGGGTAGGCAATAACCTCCCCCATTGTTAACGCAGTTGCAGCCTGTTTAATACCCAGGCTTTTCATCATCGGGCCTGTAGCTTCTCTTGCAAGGCCTGGTTTTTCTCTAACACTTCAGCTGCATTATTTTTGCGATCTTCAAGCAGTGCTTTCTGTAGTTCTGCATCTTGTAGTGCGATAATTTGCAAAGCTAGATAACCCGCATTTTTTGCACCTGCCTTGCCAATAGCTACTGTAGCAACAGGAATACCACCTGGCATTTGAGAAGTAGAAAGTAATGCATCCATACCATCCAATGGACCTGCATCAATAGGCACACCAATTACAGGCTTAATGGTAAGTGAAGCAACTACACCGGCAAGATGCGCAGCCATACCAGCACACGCAATAAAAACAGCACATCCACGCTGATCGGCGTCTTTGACATATTGATGGGTAGCATCTGGGGTTCGATGCGCAGAGTGAACTCTTACTTCAACAGGAATATCAAACTTTTCCAGGACATTTAGAGCGGCCTCAACTTTCGGGAAATCTGAGTCTGAGCCCATAAGTATCGCAACAAATGGCTTTGCCATAATTACACTCCCTCAATGCGTTAGTCTCGACGGTGCGTAAGTTATCCTGTCAAATATTATCTGGCAAGCAATCCATGGCTAAATCTTTTTTGATCGTAGTATATTCCAAACAGCTCAACTTCTTATAAAAAATCCAGGTGCAAACATAACCCAATATAGAGCGTGCTAAGACCTCATACGTTTGCGATAGCCACCAGGTACACTTTCAATAAAGCCTGATAATTCTAGTTGCAATAACGCATCAGCAACTTGTTGTACATTAAGTGTCGTTCTCAAAACAATTTGGTCTATGTGACAGGTAGTATCCTCTATCGCTTCCATCACACTCTGCTGTTCAGTGTTGAGTGCTGATTGGGTTGCTTCGTCAGATGTTTCATTATTTCCAAAGTCAATGTGTTGGACATTGGGAGGGGTCTGGCGCCGTACTTCTTCCACAATGTGATCAACTTGATCAACCAGCTTGGCTCCCTGTCGAATCAGCTCATGACACCCTTTACTCAACGGGTTGTGAATAGAGCCTGGTATTGCAAATACATCACGCCCCTGTTCCGCTGCCAACCTAGCAGTAATCAACGAGCCACTGTTCAATGTTGCTTCCACCACCAAGACGCCTGTACTTAGGCCACTGATTAGCCTATTGCGACGAGGAAAGTTACTGGACTGAGGTTTTGTTGATAATGGAAAATCACTAATCAAAGCACCTCGCTCACAAATACGTTCAGCAAGTGCTTTATGTCGCGCGGGGTACACCACATCAAGACCAGTTCCCAATACCGCAACTGTCGCACCACCACCAGCCAAGGCCCCTTGATGCGCAGCAGCATCAACACCATAGGCTAAGCCACTGGTAATCACATAACCACGACTGGCTAACTCTGCTGCAAATGAATAAGCATTTTCCTGCCCTTGGTTACTTGGATTTCGGCTACCAACAATAGCAATCTGCTTGAGAGACAAAAATTCTAAATGACCATTCACAAATAGCAGTGGAGGCGCATCAACAAGCTCTTGTAATAGCTTAGGGTAGAGTGTCGCGTGGTAGGGAATTATGTAGTGGTGAGGTTTTTCAAACCAAAGGTAAGTATCCTCAAGTTGTCGTTGAATTTCTGAGTAAATTTCACCAGTCTGCCTTTGTAACTGCCTTAACCCTTCAATGGATTCCTTTGGCAAACCCGTTAGTGTATTTGGGTTTGCCGCTAATACATTTTCAGGTGTTCCCATTTTTTCTAATAGCTGATGAAAACGACGCGGCCCAATGCCAGGAATTAAAAATAGCGTCAACCATGGTGCAATAGCAGTCCATTCATATTGCTGATGTGGCATAGTGATTATCGCCCCTCGTCATTATCATGTACTTTCCAATATACAATCACATACTTTACTTATCGCTCAACATAAAAAAGGAGGACTCTGGTCCCCCTTTATAAATAATCAGTAGTGTTTATTTACTGAAAAACAACGTTCTTATGGATTGGTAACCATGTCACCCGTATTAATAGGCTGTAATGCTTTTAACACAATGCCATAGCTCATTTTATCAAAGGCTTTATACACCATCAGTGTGCCTACATGCTCTGGCGGTAACTCGACTTTTTGCTTAGCAATTTTATCATGAACAATTGCTACCCGATTAATTGATAAGACTGTTCCAGACATCACACCATTGCGGCCACCAAGGTTTATTAATACATTATCAAACTGACCAATTTGGGTAACCCCCCCAATCACACTCAGTATTTCACCCTCAACGGTTTGTTTTGGTGCACTAGGATAAAAAGTCGGTTGTACCGCTGTTTCTTCTGTTTCTAACAGACGGTCACCTACTCTAATCTCCTGGTTACTTTCGGTAATAGAAACAGTCCCCACATCACCTGAAACAGACTTTATTTTCGCCACACCAATATCATGAACAACTGTTCCTAAATACTCTTTTGTTTTTGGGTCAGTGTAATCTCTGCCTTTACGAAACACCCCCATAGCTTTTGCATCTTCAGGGAATTGTCCTCTTGCATAAATCACATCACCTGCCCCAGTCACAATTCTTTCTTGACGGCTGGCAATCACATAAGGTGCTTTTGAAACACCGTCTGTGTTATCAATAATTCGGCTCCGCTTTAAAAAGCTGCTAATGGCATTTAATGGAATTGATGGTATTGCCGTATCAATGGGTGTGGAGCGAATCTTTGGAGACAAGCGAATTGTGCGTCCACCATCTCCACGCTTACCCAACACGAGTCGTGGTTTGCCATCAACATACACTAAGTTGATCACATCACCTGGATAAATTTTATGTGGATTTTGTATTTCAGGATTAACATGCCAAATTTCAGGCCACATCCATGGCTTGCTTAAAAACATGCTTGCAATATCCCAAAGGGTATCACCGCGTTTCACTGTATAGGACTGCGGATGCCCTGACTTCACTACATCTTCTGTCGCCCCAAAGGCTGAAAAGCTGAACAAACAGGATAATACTATCCCAAGCAGCACTTTCCTCATGGTGAAGGCCCCTAACTTATTGGTTATCATCGTTGCAATTAAGGCAGATAAAATGATGGAGCGAACTCCCCCGAAAACGAATTTGACCCCTTTGCAATATGTTACATATGCCAACATACACAGTCTGTTGTATACACAAAGCGGTCGAGGCTCATATGGGCACTCATATCATCAATGCCTCTAAGCGCAATATAGCGCAGGATTTTCTGTATTACCGTTACTTTTTCACAAAAAATGTGATGTATATAACTATTTGTTTGTGAATAACTATTATTTGATCAAGAGATACTGATAACCAAAAATTATAGAACGTGATCTCAAGTCAAACCAGTAAATGAACTATCACCTTATATAAAAAGACAAACCATTAATGACAGGTTGCTAACGACTTAATGGATACTTTCACTCACCCGTTACTTAAAGCAGAGCGTTTTGTGAAAAGCACTTTGGTAACAGAGAACCAGGACAACACGTTAAGAAGCTGGCCAGCGGCCATAACTTAAGCCAGTTTTCTGTTTTGCGCTATTGTATTATTATGGGCTTCCAAAAAGTGGGCAGTGTTTGAATAGAGGTATAAGAGAAAGCATGGCTATCTTAAATATTCTGGAGTTTCCTGACTCTCGTTTACGAACCAAGGCACAGCCAGTTGAAAAGGTAGATGTTGCTATCAAACAACTTGCTAAAGATATGCTGGAAACAATGTATGCAGCGCCAGGTATTGGTCTTGCTGCCACTCAGGTGAATGTGCATAAGCGTGTGGTCGTTATGGACACGTCTGAAGAGCAAAATGAGCCCTTAGTGTTTATCAACCCAGATATTACCCCACTGACTGACGAACAAGGTCATCTTCAAGAAGGCTGCTTGTCTGTACCAGGTTTTTATGAGGAAGTAGTTCGCCCAACTCGAGTCACAGTAACAGCACTCAATGTCGAAGGTGAATCCTTTACGTTGGAGCTTGAAGGCCTACAGGCTGTATGTATTCAGCATGAAGTGGATCATTTAAACGGTAAGCTGTTTGTTGACTACTTATCTCCACTAAAACGAAACCGTATCAAAAAGAAACTTGAGAAAGCACACCGCCTTCAACAAAACCCAGTGAGTGCATAACCCTAACACCACTTTCAAATATATCTCTTCTAGTTCTAATCTCCCTCATTAGAGTATGCTTCAGGCTTGCTTTTACAAAGCAGGCCTTATCGTTTTGTCAGGAGAAAACATGAGCCAATCACCACTGAACGTTGTGTTTGCTGGCACCCCAGACTTTGCTGCTGCCCACTTACAGGCATTACTTGAAAGCGAACATCAAATTATCGCCGTTTATAGCCAACCTGATCGCCCTGCTGGCCGTGGTCGAAAAGTTACCATGAGTCCTGTGAAAACACTGGCTCAACAGCACCAGCTGCCTGTTTATCAGCCGAAAACATTACGTGACCCAAGTGCTCAAGCTGAGTTAGCTGCGTTAAAGCCTGATGTATTGGTAGTTGTCGCTTATGGCTTAATTTTGCCACAAGCTGTGTTGGATATCCCACGCTTAGGCTGTATCAACGTACATGCATCATTACTCCCCCGCTGGCGAGGTGCAGCCCCCATTGAGCGAGCATTATTAGCAGGAGATGAAAAGACCGGAGTAACCATCATGCAAATGGATGCTGGGTTAGATACGGGTGATATGCTGTTAACAGCAGAGTGCCCAATTACCCAGGCAGACACATCTGCTGAGCTTTACCAGCGCATTACTGCACTTGGCGCACAAACACTGCCTGCAGCTCTTTCTGCACTTGCTCAAGGAAACCTTTCTCCTGAGCAACAAGATCACAGCCAAGCAACTTATGCAGAAAAGATCAATAAAGCTGAAGCTGAAATAAACTGGCAGCAACCTGCTGAAACTATCCACCGATTAATTCGTGGTTTTAATCCTCGTCCTATTGCTTTTAGCAATCTCGACGGAGAAGTAGTTCGTATCTGGGAGGCTGAGCTGGAAGCAATTGCTCACCAAGCAGAACCAGGAACAATTCTAGCAGCAGATAAACACGGTATTACTGTAGCCTGTCTAGATAGTGCCATTCGCATAACCAAGCTACAGCTTGCTGGGGCAAAAGCAATGAGTGCTCAAGATATCCTAAACAGTCGTGGCCACTTATTTACAATTAATCAACAATTCACATCTGCATAAACTTTATGAGTGACAAAATTCCCCCAGCTAAAAACCATAGCCAAAATAAGCCTGCGAGCAAAAAGCAGGGTAAATCACTAAGCGCCCGAACTGCAGCAGCTTTGGTTATCAAAGAGGTTATTGTAAATAAGCAATCACTTGCTAGTTTATTACCTAAGTATTCACTGCGAGTTAATCAAACAGAAAGTGGTTTATTCCAAGCACTATGTTTTGGTTGCTGCAGACACTTCTATGAACTGCAACAGTCAGCCCACCAGCTGTTACAAAAACCTCTTAAACCTAAAGACCAGGATGTTATGGCGCTTATTATGCTGGGCATTTTGCAGCTCACTCATATGCGAACCCCTGCTCATGCCGCAGTCTCTGAGACAGTGGCTGGGGCTAGACAGCTCAAAAAACCATGGGCCAATAAATTAATTAATGGGGTACTGAGGAATTATCAACGCCAGCAAACAGCGACTCCCTGTCAAAGTGAAAAAATGGAAGTCACTTTCAACCATCCTGCTTGGTTATTAACAATGCTAGAAGCGCAATATCCTGACCAATGGCAGCATATTGCTTCAGCCAATAATCAGCACCCTCCCATGACGCTTCGAGTAAACCAGCGTTATATTCAGCGAGATGAGTACTTACAAACACTCAAAGCCAGCGGAATTGGTGCATTTGCAACTCCACATTCATCAGTTGGTATTCAGCTCGAACAACCTATTGATGTTGCACTGCTACCTAACTTTACTGATGGTTTTGTGAGCGTACAGGATGAAGCACCGCAATTAACGCCAGCATTATTAGACCTAGCACCAGGCCAGCGTGTGCTGGATGCTTGCGCCGCTCCAGGCGGTAAAACCTGTCATATGCTAGAGCATGAGCCAGACTTAGCCAATATGGTGGCGCTTGACTGTGACAGTGAGCGTTTACAACGTGTCAGTGACAATTTATCCAGACTAAAACTCAGTGCAAATTGTATAGCAGGTGATGCTGGTAATCCTGCAGCATGGTGGGATGGCAAACCATTTGACCGTATTCTGTTAGATGCACCGTGCTCGGCAACAGGCGTTATTCGTCGTCACCCTGATATTAAATTACTCAGACAAGCCAATGACATAGCAAATTTAGCAGATCTTCAACAGCAGATTTTGTCAGCACTTTGGGCTTTGCTAAAGCCGGGAGGCAAGTTACTCTATGCAACATGCTCAGTGATGCAACAAGAAAATAGCCAACAGATTGCGTATTTTTTGCAGCACACAACTGATGCATCGTTATTAAATTTGGATGTAGGCTGGGGTTATGATACAGGTTATGGCAGACAGCTACTCCCTACTAACGATAGCCATGATGGTTTTTTTTACGCACTATTACAGAAAAAAAAGGCATAACACCACCATCATTACTGGTCTGTAACCAATAGCGCAAACGACTTTAAAAATATACGGTTTGTGAAGACTATTTATGTAAAAATACTTATATCATTTCATTTATGCATAACTATTGTTTACTTAACCCCCATTTTCTGGCTAAGCCGGAAATAGAATCATCATGAATCACGTATGGTACTCAGCCTGTTGTGAGCATCTTGTCAGAGGCTGTGAAGAGCGACTATGAAAATAATTATACTAGGCGCAGGTCAGGTTGGCGGGACACTCGCTGAAAATTTAGCTGATGAAGCAAATGATATCACGGTAGTAGACACCAATGGTGATCGCTTACGTGAACTGCAAGACCGTATCGATATTCGAACCATTCAAGGTCACGCTTCATTTCCGAATGTATTACGTCAGGCTGGGGCAGATGATGCCGATATGCTGGTTGCCGTCACTAACAGTGACGAAGTGAATATGGTGGCCTGTCAAATTTCTTATACCCTGTTTCGCACCCCCACTAAAATTGCACGTATCCGTCAGACGTCTTATTTAAATCAGTCAGAGTTATTCAAAAACGATGTCATTCCAATTGATGTCCTGATTAGCCCAGAGCAGGTTGTAACAAACTATATTCAACGCTTGATCGAACACCCAGGAGCACTTCAGGTTCTAGACTTTGCAGGAGGAAAAGTACAGCTAGTAGCAGTAAAAGCCTATTACGGCGGCCCTCTTGTTAATCAAGAATTACGCTTTCTACGTGAACATATGCCTTCTGTTGATACACGTGTTGCCGCCATTTTTCGCCGTGGTAAGGCTATTATGCCAGAAGGTTCCACCGTCATCGAAGCAGATGATGAAGTGTTTTTTATTGCAGCACAAAAACACATTCGTGATGTTATGAGTGAGTTGAGACGGCTGGATAATGTCTATAAGCGCATTATCATTGCTGGTGGGGGAAATATCGGTCAGCGCTTAGCAGAGTCGATTGAGAACCGTTATAACATCAAAATCATCGAGCGTGACTTACCTCGCTGTCACTTTTTATCGCAGTTACTCAATAAATCAATTGTCTTCCATGGTCACGCATCTGATCGCGAGTTATTACTGGCTGAAAATATTGAAGAAACAGATATTTTTTGCGCCTTAACTAATGACGACGAAGCCAATGTCATGTCTGCAATGCTGGCAAAACGTTTGGGTGCCAGAAAAGTAATGGCATTAATCAGCAACCCTGCTTATGTTGATCTTGTTCAGGGTGGCGAAATTGATATTGCCATTTCACCACAAATGGCAACCATTGGCAGCTTATTAACCCATGTTCGTCGCGGTGATGTTGTCAATGTCCACTCATTAAGAAGGGGAGCTGCTGAAGCAATTGAGGCCATTGCTCATGGTGATGCCAAAAGCTCTAAAGTCGTCGGTCGAACAATCGATGAAATTGAGCTACCTCCTGGGGCCTCAATTGGTGCGATTGTTCGTAATGAACAAGTCCTCATTGCTCATGACCATATTGTGATTGAATCTAATGATCATGTTATTTTATTCGTAACCGACAAGCGCCGTATTAAAGAAGTTGAGCGTCTATTCCAAGTTGGCCTCACATTCTTCTAGCTTAAAGGACTAAATTTAAGGCAAGCATGCGTTTTTCTATTATCATTAAAATTCTTGGCATCTTGCTCATGCTTTTTAGTTTTACGCTATTGCCTCCAGCATTAGTCGCTAAATGGTATGGTGAGCAAGAAGTGGCTATTTTTGGATATGCCTTCCTGATCACGTTAGCAACAGGCTTCATAAGCTGGGCACCTGCTTGGAAAGTCAAACAGGAGTTAAGGATTCGTGATGGTTTTTTAGTCACAGTACTTTTTTGGACAGTGCTAGCAACCTTCGGAACACTCCCCCTGTACTTAATGAAAAGCCCACAGCTTTCGTTTATAGATACACTGTTTGAGTCACTGTCTGGACTTACCACAACAGGTGCCACAGTGATTACCAGCTTAGACAGCCTACCCAAATCCATTTTATTTTATCGGCAGCAACTTCAGTGGTTAGGGGGAATGGGGATTATCGTGCTTGCGGTAGCCATTTTGCCCATGTTGGGTATCGGAGGAATGCAGCTGTACCGTGCAGAAACGCCAGGCCCTATCAAAGATACCAAGCTAACACCGCGGATAACAGAAACGGCTAAAGCGCTTTGGTATATCTATTTATGCCTAACCTTGGCCTGTTTTCTCGCTTACTGGTTAGCAGGAATGAGTTTATTCGACGCAATTTGTCATAGTTTTTCAACCATTGCCATTGGCGGATTCTCAACACATGATGCCAGTCTAGGCTACTTTAACAATAGTGCCGTTGAAGCTATTTGTATTGTTTTTATGGTTCTGGCTGGGATTAATTTCGCACTTCACTTTTTTGCCTGGCGACACCGAAGTATCAAGCACTATTTTAATGATTCTGAGGTTAAGCTGTACCTCTGGTTACTGCTTTCAATTAGCTTGGTCGCTGTTTTAGTTTTATATTTTGACTCCCCTTACAACCTCTCAGAGTCTATTCGCTTTGGGGTTTTTGAAGTGGTGTCTATAGCTACAACCACCGGTTTTGGTACCGCAGATTTTTCGATCTGGCCTCACTTTTTACCCTACCTGCTATTTTGGACATGCTTTGTCGGAGGCTGTGCAGGATCAACAGCTGGTGGAATCAAAGTTATTCGTGTTATGTTGATATTTAAACAGGGTGTGCGTGAGGTTCAAAAACTCCTTCACCCAAATGCCATCGTCCCCATTAAGCTTGGCAAAAAAGCACTTCCTGAACGCGTGATAGAAGCGGTATGGGGTTACTTTTCAGTATATGTTTTCATTTTTATTACGCTTTTTCTGGCAATGCTGGCATTAGGTTTGGATTTACCCACTTCTTTTTCAACAGTTGCATCCTGTATGAATAACTTAGGTCCAGCCCTAGGTGATGCAGCAGCGAACTACGCAGGTTTACCTGATGCTGCAAAATGGATCCTTTGTTTAGCTATGCTTTTAGGTCGTCTGGAAATTTTTACACTGCTTGTACTATTTTCTCCAGCATTTTGGCGGCGCTAACAACCAACATTTTGGCAGGGCTAACAAGAGGGTATCTGGCAGTTTTTGTAAGCAACAAGGAAGCATAATGCCTATCCCAAAAACAAAGGTTTTTTAGCGGGCTAGTCTGGCCTGTTAATGATATTACTTTACTCATAACGTAACACAACTGATTTAAACCATTAACCTGTCTTAAATGTCTTGACCCATAGGGTCTAATCTATAGGAAATACATCGATAAATATAATAAGCAATACTTCAGGAGCCGGACATGAATGAGTTTAAAAATATTCTCGTAGCGATTACTCACACCCATTACAACAACGATGAGATCGATAAAGCCATTAAGCTTGCCAAAGCAAATAATGCAAAGCTTACGATTGTAGCTATTGATGAACCTATCTCTCGCCTGGCTGAGCTGGCCATGGAGACAAAGCTAAAACGGCTTTTTACTCATCAACTGGATGAAGTAGTGAATGAGTTTCGCAATAAAGTCAATCAGGCAGGTGTTAGCAATTGCGATACTCGAATACTTTGGGGTAAAGCTTACACCGAAATCATACGACTGGTTCAGAAAGAAAACTTCGATTTGGTGATTAAGCTTGCTGACCCCTTTATCAACTTCAGCCGTAAAAAATTAACAGGCGATGACCTTAACTTGTTACGCAAATGTCCCGTCCCAGTTTGGCTCCTTGTCGATACAGGAACACACACTGGTGATGTGAAGAAAATTTTAGTGGCTATCGACTCCGACTTTGACAATGATGAGCGCGTCAAGCTCAATAAGCGTCTACTTAGCTATGCAGATAGTTTGTTTACTATGGAGCAGGCAGAAGAACTTCATATTATCCAAGTGTGGGGGCTATATGGAGAAGAAAGGTTAAGAGGTCCTTTTATCAATATGCCTGAAGAAGAAATTGACGAAATGCTGGAAAAAACCCGTAGTGAAAATGAGCGGGCGATGAATAACTTAATTAATGCCGAGGGAATGGATAAACCTGGAGTCATCCCACACCTGATCAAAGGCAGTGCTTCTGAAGAAATACAACGCCTGGCGCAAAAAGAAGATGTTGATATGATCGTCATGGGTACCGTTGGCCGAACAGGACTCGCAGGGTTCGTCATAGGTAATACAGCTGAAAACGTACTGAATGAAGCGAGCTGTTCAGTGCTTGCGGTAAAACCAGAAGGTTTTGCTGCTCCAACCATTAAATAAATATACCCTTAGTTGAGGGTAATACTCAGCAAACTTTGGTAAGAGCCAACTACAACAGCCCCATACATAAAGTGTTTATGAAAGCAACTACTTTAACTTTCATGTAATACAAGTATTTGGGGCTTTCTCTATATTTTCATATCCATAACACGCTATAATCCCGCTCATTTTTCCATCGCATTATGCTATTACCGAGGTGGTATTGTGGCTAAGCAGAATTCACCAGACATCCGTACATTTCAGGGATTGATCCTGGCACTCCAAGAGTACTGGGCAAACCAGGGCTGTGTTATTTTGCAACCATTGGATATGGAAGTAGGTGCAGGCACATTTCACCCAGCCACCTTCCTACGTGCTATCGGTCCAGAACGCTGGAGTTCTGCTTACGTACAGCCCAGTCGCCGGCCCACTGATGGTCGTTACGGTGAAAACCCAAATCGATTACAACATTACTATCAGTTTCAGGTGGTCATAAAGCCATCGCCAGATAATATTCAAGAGCTGTATTTAGGTTCTCTTAAAGCACTG
The DNA here is from genome assembly GCF_000428585.1 of Zooshikella ganghwensis DSM 15267. Taxonomy (GTDB): domain Bacteria; phylum Pseudomonadota; class Gammaproteobacteria; order Pseudomonadales; family Zooshikellaceae; genus Zooshikella; species Zooshikella ganghwensis. Next base: position 19,137 of record NZ_AUAF01000076.1, read on the forward strand.
GGCATTGACCCGCTTGTTCACGATATTCGCTTTGTTGAAGATAACTGGGAGTCACCCACATTAGGTGCATGGGGCCTAGGTTGGGAAGTATGGCTTAACGGTATGGAAGTCACTCAGTTTACTTACTTCCAACAAGCTGGCGGCATAGAGTGCTACCCCGTTACAGGTGAAATTACTTACGGCTTAGAGCGTATTGCTATGTATCTACAAGAAGTGGATACCGTATACGACTTGGTATGGACTGATGGCCCTTTAGGCAAAGTCACCTATGGTGATGTTTTCCACCAGAACGAAGTGGAAATGTCCACGTTCAACTTTGAGCATGCTGACACTGAGGAGCTGTTCAAACAATTTGACTTTTTTGAGCGGGAAAGCCAGCGCCTTGTCGATTTAAACCTACCTCTTCCTGCTTACGAGTATGTACTGAAGGCTTCTCATACATTTAACCTGCTGGATGCTCGGCATGCCATCTCAGTAACAGAAAGACAACGCTTTATTTTGCGAGTACGAACGCTAGCCCGAGCAGTAGCCCAAGCTTACTTTAATGCACGTCAAGCGCTGGGCTTTCCCCTAGCGGACCCATCTATTCGCGCAGAAGTTTTGGCTAAATCTCATGAGGAACAAAAGTAATGGCAAAGCAAGATTTCTTAGTTGAGCTAGGAACGGAAGAATTACCACCTAAGGCTTTACAGTCTCTTTCTATTGCCTTTGCTAACGGGATCATTGAGGGTTTAAAAGCCGCTAACTTAAAGTTTGCTAAGCACCAGATATTTGCAACGCCTCGCCGCTTGGCACTACTTATAAGCCAGCTCGAAACACAGCAACCAGACCAAGAGATCGAGCGGAGAGGACCTGCACTTACTGCAGCCTTCAATGCTGACGGAAAACCGACGAAAGCAGCAGAAGGTTTTGCAAGATCTTGTGGTACAACTGTGGATAACTTGGATACCTTAACTCAGGGAAAAAATGCCTGGTTGGTATATCGCACGGTACAAAAGGGCTCTAAGGCAACCGCTCTACTACCATCAATTGTGGATAAATCTGTTGATAGTTTACCGATCCCTAAGCGTATGCGTTGGGGTGCGAAACGTGATGAGTTTGTCAGACCTGTACAGTGGCTGGTCATGCTGTTAGGACAAGACATCATCAACTGTGAAGTATTGGGCCAACCAGCAAGCAACATAACCTATGGCCACCGCTTTCACTGTGGTAAACCTTTACCGCTGAAAGCACCACAGGATTACCCTAAAGTATTAAAAGAGCAAGGCTTTGTTATTGCTGACTTTGCTGGGAGAAAACAACAAATTCGCCAACAGATAGAAGACTTAGCGAAAACCATTTCTGGTCATGCGGTTATTGATGAAAGCTTATTAGATGAAGTAACAGCGCTAGTTGAATGGCCTGTTGCACTGTTAGGCTCATTTGATGAACGTTTCCTGAGTGTACCCTCTGAAGCGCTTATCTCTTCAATGAAAGGTCACCAGAAATATTTCCACTTAGTGGATAAAGACCAACAACTGTTGCCTAACTTTATCACGGTTAGCAACATTGAAAGTAAAGACCCCAGCCAGGTCATTTCAGGTAATGAGAAAGTAATACGCCCTCGCTTGGCCGATGCGATGTTTTTCTTTGAAACAGATAAGAAAAAAACCTTGTTCGATTTCAGAGAAAAACTTAAACCTATCGTATTTCAAGCAGAGCTAGGTAGTATTTTTGATAAAACAGAACGTGTCGCCAACTTAGCAAGCTATATTGCCGCAGCAATCAATGGCGATGCAGAACTTGCTCAACGTGCAGGTCAGCTCTGTAAGTCAGACCTTGCAGCAGAGATGGTGCTGGAATTTCCTGAGCTGCAAGGGACGATGGGTTATTACTATGCCCAGCATGATAATGAACATGCAGAAATTGCAAGTGCCTTGCATGAGCAATATATGCCCAGATTTGCAGGTGATCAGGTACCGACAACAACGACAGGTGCCGCCCTCGCGATTGCAGATAAATTGGATACACTTGTAGGTATTTTCGCAATTGGTCAACCACCTACAGGAACGAAAGACCCCTTTGGCTTGCGTCGTGCAGCTTTAGGAATTCTACGTATTATCATTGAAAAATCACTCGACTTAGACCTACTAAGCTGTATTCAAAAGTCTATTGAGGGTTATAGCCAAAGTAATACCAAGCTTAATATTGCTAAAGACTTGCATGAACATGTCTTTGAGTTTCTTTTAGAACGGTTTAGAGCTTGGTATCACGATGAAGGTATCGCAGCAGAAGTATTTCTGGCAGTTAAAGCACTGAAACCAGTCAAGCCTTTAGACTTTGATCAACGCATTAAAGCCGTTGCTCGCTTTACTGAACTCCCAGAAGCTACTGCGCTTGCTGAAGCGAATAAGCGTGTCTCCAATATTTTGGCAAAACAAGGTAAAGCTTTTACCGACCAACCTATTGATAAAAAACTGCTTCAAGAAAAGGCCGAGCAACAACTAGCAACAGCGCTTGACAGTAAGCGCAAAGAAGTAGCACCGCTTTTTCAACAACGTTCATATACTGCAGCGTTAGAAGCATTAGCGTCGTTAAAAGACAGTGTTGATCGTTTTTTTGATGATGTTTTAGTTAATGCTGAAGATACTGCATTACGTCAAAACCGATATGCACTGCTTAGAGAACTGCGAGCCTTATTTTTAGGTGTAGCGGATATTTCTCTATTAACCACTAAGTAAGAAATAAAGCAGCTGTTTTACAGCTGCTTAAACATTCCAGAGCAGTTATGAGCAAGCTAATCATTCTCGATAGAGATGGTGTCATAAACCAGGACTCAGATAGTTACATTAAGACACCAGAAGAGTGGCAACCGATTCCCGGAAGTATTGAGGCTATCGCTAAACTTTCTCAGGCAGGTTATCTCATTACAGTAGCTACTAATCAGTCTGGCATTGCACGTGGACTGTTTTCAGAAAAAACATTATTGGCAATGCATGAAAAAATGCTATCAATGGTTAGCGAGGCAAAAGGCAAGATTGAGTGTATTGTTTACTGTCCTCATGGGCCTGATGATGCATGTGACTGCCGCAAACCAAAAACGGGTTTAATAAATCAAATTGAATCAACACTGAAAACATCAGCTATCAATGCCTGGTTAGTCGGTGACTCATTACGTGACATTGAGGCTGCTGAAAAAGCAGGCTGTAAACCTATATTGGTAAAGTCAGGTAAAGGTCAACGTACATTAACAGCAAACCCAGCAATTAAAGTAGAAATACATGATGATTTGGCAGACTTTGCCGAGGCTCTTTTATCCCAGGACCACAAAGCATGAAGGATAACACTATTTTATTAGTTTCCAGAACCGTTCTATTTTATTTAGTACTATCAGTATGGACATGTTTGTGGACAAGTTTTTTTATTTTAGTAGGGCTCGCAATCCCTCCCCAAAAGCGTCACGCCATTATTGTCAGCCCTTGGGCTAAAGTAGCGGTTTTATTATGTAAAATTTTTTGTGGTATAACCTTTGAGATAAAAGGCAAAGAAAATATTCCTGAAGATAGCTGTGTTATTATCAGCAATCACCAAAGTGCTTGGGAAACATTTTTCCTACAAACACTTATTAGTCCACAAAGTCAGGTAATTAAGCGAGAGCTTCTTTTTATACCTTTTTTTGGCTGGGCCTTCGGCTTAGTGCAACCAATTGCGATAAATCGCAGCAATAAACGCCAGTCAATGAAATATATTTTAAAAAAAGGGTCAGACCTGCTTAAAAAAGGCTACTCAGTTTTAATTTTTCCAGAAGGAACTCGAAAGCCATCAGGTCAGTTAGGTAAGTTTTCGACAGGGGGGGCAGTTTTAGCTGTAAATTCCGGAAAGCAGATTCTCCCTATTGCACACAATGCTGGTGACTGTTGGCCACCAAAATCATTTATTAAACGTCCAGGTCATGTCACAGTCCATATAGGCAAACCTATTGCAACAGCTGGCAGAGAGTATAAAGCAATTAATGATGAATGCCGCCAATGGATTTTTTCAGCGCTGTCATAGCGTCTAATGAAGGTGAAGCAGCTTTATTGCTTCACTTTAAAGCTATACTCAAAAACATTATTAAAAAAATCACTTTCCACCTTTTATTAAAACCAGCTATGTTGTCTGATTTTGATGTATTGCTGACAAAGCTTAAGATAACGCGATGCTCGACTTTTTAGCCTATTAATTTAGCTAACTGAAGAGGAGCATTGCCTTGGTTCCTATTAAATAATACACACAAACTGTGTGATAATAGCTTGCGGGTAATTCGATTAGTCAAGCTCCATAGTGTTCTGCCTTTGGTTCGCTGAATATTAAACCTTTCTACTAGCTGACCAATCGTTGTCTCCACCCG
>NZ_AUAF01000077.1 GCF_000428585.1 Zooshikella ganghwensis DSM 15267
CCCTCGTTCACGTAATCGCTGGCCTTTAAGTAAATCATTAAAGGTATCATCAACCCAGCAATAAACTGCTATGATAAACTCTTCTACTGACATCCCCTGTCCCTTTGAATTTGTTTCGGCAAAACAAAGGTTGGGGTCAGGGGTTGTCATTTCAAACTAATAAAAGTCGAGCATCGCGTTACCTAAGTTAATTGTAGATAAAACATTTAGCGAATGAGTTCAATAACACATAAAAGAAACAGTCATCATCATGAGCATTTGGTAGTAAAGGCTAAGTTAAGGAATCTATGTTCTAGTATTCATGAAGTGAGGTAAGACCGTCAATTTGGAGATGAGATTGATTGGCAGGGGCTGGGCCATCAGTCAACATCATGATATGGTGTGATAAGCCTAGTACAATAGCTGCAGTGATGGCTATGTATGATAACAATAATGAGGGAGAGCCATGCCACGTGAATTAATAACAAAAAACGCTATCAATCATGAGCGGGTGACCATCGTTAACGAACAAAATGAATGTATTGGTGAAAGTACCCGGTCTGAAATGCGCAAACAGGGGCTTTGTCATCGGGCAGTGTATGTGTTTGTCTTTAACCCCCTTGGACAATTGTTTGTTCAAAAACGAACTCCGACCAAAGACGTGTACCCAGGCTTTTATGATCTTGCAGCAGGTGGAGTGGTACAAGCAGGGGAAGACTATGAACAAGCTGCCTATCGTGAGTTAGCAGAAGAAATGGGGATCACAGGTGTACCTTTACAAAGTTACTTTCACTTTTATTTCCAAGAATCGGAGCTGCGGGTTTGGGGGAAGGTCTATATATGCGAGTACGATGGTCCATTTACTTTGGAAGTCGATGAGGTAGAAAATATTGTTCAGTTGTGGCCTGAAGATGTGTTGCGTTCACCCCATTCTTTGCAGTTTACACCTGATAGCTTAATTGCATTACAGCGATTGTGGCCTAAGCTTGCCATTGCTGTTTAAACATGCTTATTAACATAACTTTATTGTGGGTATATCCTTGCAGGAAGCCAAGCAGGGCTTTCTGCTGTTATAAACAATCATGTTGTATTCTTTAACACCCCACCTGTCTTTTTTTGAAATATTACAGTCGTAATTATTTCGTAATCGCTACATGCCTTTTATTTGTTTGATTCAATAAAGCGAGTGTTGATAGCCATTTATTTGGCTTGAATTCTGCAAAGTTTACTCTGGGTTTACAATGCAGAGTGAGAATAGGCATGAGGCTTTATTACATGGATGCAATGCGCAGCACATTGATGCTGTTAGGTGTTGTTTTGCATGCAGCACAAATCTATAACCCTGATCATGTTTGGAAAGTTGTCAGCAGCGAACGGGCTGTATTTTTTTCAGAATTAAGTCAAGTCATTCATTTGTTCAGGATGCCAGCTTTTTTTATTGTTTCTGGTTTTTTTTGCTTAATGACCGTTGTTAAGTATGGTGAGCCAGTCTTTATTAAACTGCGTTCGAAACGAATTATTATTCCGCTAGTATCAACAGTATTGTTGATTAATTCGGTGCAAGAATATCTGTTAGGTAATTTTACGCTACAACGATTCTTTTTAGGTTCAGGATGGGTTTCACATTTATGGTTTCTTATTAATTTGTGCTGGTATTTTTTATTTACCGTTTTGTTAGTGTGGGTCGCCAGGCAACTTCCTTTTTTTAAAGGTATGTTTGCGATCAGTGCCAGTGAAATTCTATCAAGACGCTGGCTTATTTTATTGCTGCCTATGTATGATTTTTTTGTTATTGGGTTGGGTAAAGTTATACCTATATATAGTATTTCGCTCGGTGGTATTACACTTTTTAGCTTTTTGATTTACCTTCAGTATTTTTTGTTTGGTCTCTTTCTTTATCGTAATAAAAATATGCAGTGTATATTTGCCAGTTTTCAGTGGTTGTATTTATTCTTGCTAGTCGGTGCTTGTATCAGTCTTGCGATTGTACAAAAACTGTTTTTTGGGCTTGGTTTAGAGGTTGTTGAGGTTTACTTGCAAGGTTTAATTACCTGGCTTTCATGTCAATTCTGCTTTTGCTTCTTTTCAAAATTATTTAATCGTCAGTCACGAGTATTCTTTTATTTATCTGATGCTTCTTATAGTATTTATCTTTTTCATCATTTGATTGTAATTTGCCTTGGGTTATGGGTTGTTCAGCTAGAGCTGAACATGTATTTCGGGTTTAGCCTTATTGTGGCCTGTGCGATGTTACTTTCATTGTGTATTCACCATTTTCTCATTCTTCGTTTGCCCCTATTGCGTTTGTTATTCAATGGAAAATAGGGGCAGCTTGCTGTGTGTTTAAGTCTTTAGTTAGCGAGCATGTTCATTTGAAGCCTGGACCGGTTTTAAAAAAAACTGTTGTTTCAGGTTAATTAGTCGATCTGGATAATCAGTAATAATGCCATTAATGTCTTGTTTTATGAGTCGTTGCATTTGTGTGGTGTCATTTACTGTCCATACTTGTACCCAAAGTTGGTGCTGGCTTGCGGTGGCTAGCAAAGAAGGGGAGGTTATGAGTCGATCTTCGTAATACTCAGGAACTTGTAATGCAATGGCAGGTGGGCGGTATAAATGACCTAAACCCACTGTATCAAGAATCACCATGTTTTTAACTTCGTTATGAGTGGCAGATGTCGCGACTTTAGGGCAGACTTCACGAAATGTATGAAGAGATGCGGCTATAAATGAGCCAATAATTACATGCTGTTGCATATTATGTTTTCGAATAGTATCGCACACACGCTGTTCAATTCCTGCCTCTTTGATTTCGATAATCATTGGTTTTTCGGGAAAAGAGGTTAACACCGCTGATAAGCTCGGAATCGTTATTCCCTTGTTCCGATAGGGATAGGTTTGTCCTTTATCGTTTGTCCAATAATAACCTGCATCTAATTGTTGTAGATCTTTCCATGACAAATCACTGACTTTACCTTGACCATTTGTTGTGCGATCAACTTGAGGGTCATGCATGATGATCAGGGTGCCGTCAGCAGTGATTCGAACATCCATTTCTAGCATATCAACCCCAAGTTTAATGGCGTTATTAAAGGCAAATAAGGTGTTTTCAGGCCATAATCCTTTACCACCGCGGTGCGCAATCACCAGAGGTGATTCTTGAGCCTGGATAATACTAGGGGCAACTGGGGGAGCGGACAGTGTAGTTATGGTGAAAGGAATAAGGTAAAGGCTCACCAGTAGCAGTATCACTATTGTCGCAAGGCGCTTCATGCTCATCTCACTGTTGTATTTGTTGTTATTTACCGACTACCTTGTTGTACAACGCTTATCGCCAAATGCAAATTGGAGGGCAGGCCCTTTAGATAATAAAATTATGAGTCGGTTGTTACTGCATGTATCCTCTATGCAGAAGTCATAGGACTTTCATTCAAACATAATGTACTGTGTGTGTGGTTGTCATGCAACTTTAGCAAAAGTAAATAACTATTAGTAAATGTAAGTAACTGCTTTAAAGTGCTTATCACAATGACAATTCAATGTATGCTCTGTCGGACAAAGCTACTTGAAAAGAAAATAATGTGCGATTGCTCTGGGCTGGAGAGTAAGCTTAATCATGAGTGATAATCTGTTACAGACTAGCTCACCTTAGATCATTTTGTTTTGAGCTAGCCTGTGTTTAACGTCCATTTATGTGTGAATCCTATTTGCCTTTCTAACAGAATATTATAACTCTCTAATTTTTTTGACGGTATTTTTATTGACAGATTCTTCATCACCACTTTCTGTCTCGTATTCATAAAAGCCTGTGTCCTCATTGAAGTCAGGCTCATCGACCGTTTGGATGTGAGTACCATCTTGCAGTGTGATCAAGTGGGGACTGGAACAGCCTGCGAGTAGAGTAAATAATACAAGGGGTAATACAGCTCTCATTTGACAACTCCTACTAAAGGGTGATCAATTCTACTCCCTTATTATATTAAGCTTAGGAGTATACCTGATTGATGCAAGAATAGGCGGCTTATGCAGTGTTTAGTTCCTATCTGCTGGGCTATCTTTCAGGTTTTCTTGTTGATCATTACAAAGTTCATTCATGTACTAAAACGTTAGTGTTAGTAGGCTAACGTTTGACTCCGCCTTCCTGGCGCTACACTCCTGTTTTAGCTCAAGCCTCTGCTGTTTAAAAGAAAGCCTTGATAGAATCTTTTGTGATTACAGGTTAAATAGCTTTTTAACTTATTCTACTAAGTAATATTTAAAGCTCCAGACATACAATAAAATTATTGAGACCTGTTTCATTAATTTGGTTTGCGGATAATGCAGATGTTTTAAATCTGTGTTGTAGGTAACTGACTATATGCTGACTGGTTGGCCACGAACTAATCATTATTAGTCATCAAAAAAATTGAATTAAGTCAAACACAATACGTATTAATACAGCAATGTTTGCCTAACGAATTGATTCAATGTACATTAATGACCCGATAAAACACTAACGTCATCCATAAAGTTTTAAGTTAAACACTGAAACAAGATATTTGTAGATATCCACCCTAAATAACGAATACTGACTTTTATAGATGAAGGAAGACATCAGGCGTGTAGGGATGAACAACGTAAGATGTGGATATTGTTTATACTGGATATCGCTTAACAGTGTGGAATTCTAGTTAAGGAAAGTCTATGACCCCTGCTGAATTAATGACCGAAGGTCTTTACTTGATGTTGCTTGGAATGGGGTTTGTATTTGTGTTCTTAACACTGCTGGTTTATGCCACGGAGTTCATGTCAGCAGTTGTTCAGAAATTTTTCCCCGAAAAAATAATGCCTGCTAAGTTGGCAAAAGCGAGTCCTGTCCCTACAGACGCAGAAGACACACAACTGATTGCGGTTATCTCTGCAGCTATCCAGCAATATCGTAAAAAGCATACTGATCGGGACTAACAGATAACAATTCATTTTTGGTTAGCGATGGAAAAGGCCTCTCCCCATGAGTGAAAATAAAAAGCCCCTTGGAATTACCGATGTTGTATTACGGGACGCACATCAGTCATTGTTCGCAACACGTCTGCGCTTAGATGACATGTTACCTATTGCCAGTAAGCTCGATCAGGTTGGTTTCTGGTCGTTGGAGTCATGGGGGGGTGCAACCTTTGACTCATGTATACGCTTTTTGGGAGAAGACCCTTGGCATCGCATCCGCGAGCTGAAAAAAGTGATGCCCAAGACCCCCCAGCAGATGCTATTAAGAGGACAAAATTTACTAGGCTATCGTCACTATGCGGATGATGTTGTAGAAAAGTTTGTCGAGCGTGCCGTTAAAAATGGCGTGGATGTGTTCAGAGTATTTGATGCGATGAATGATCCTCGTAACCTTCAAACGGCAATGGTTGCTGTTAAAAAACAAGGTAAACATGCGCAAGGGACGATTTCTTATACAACGAGTCCAGTGCATACCATTGAAAACTGGGTGGATCTGGCAAAACGTATTGAAGATATGGGGGCAGATTCAGTTGCTATTAAAGATATGGCCGGTATTTTAAAGCCCTATGATGCTTTTGAACTTGTCTCTCGCTTAAAAGGCTCACTGTCTATTCCGATTCAGCTTCATTGCCATGCTACTGCAGGTCTTTCGCCGATGACCCTCATGAAAGCCATTGAAGCAGGCATTGATAATGTGGATACGGCTATTTCCTCAATGAGTATGACCTATGGCCATACGCCAACAGAGTCTATTGTTGCTGCTCTACAAAATACTGAGCGGGATACCGGGCTGAACCTGCTACTACTTGAAGAAATTGCAGCTTACTTCCGTGAAGTAAGAAAGAAATACGCTAAATTTGAGGGCAAATTAAAAGGCGTCGACTCTCGTATACTGGTGGCTCAAGTACCAGGTGGTATGTTGACCAATATGGAGAATCAGTTAAAAGAGCAGGGTGCGTTGGACAAATTTGATCAGGTATTAGAAGAAATTCCTGAAGTCAGAAAGGATTTAGGTCACATCCCTCTAGTGACACCTACCTCGCAAATAGTGGGTACACAGGCGGTGCTTAATGTGCTGACAGGTGAGCGCTATAAAAATATCTCAAAAGAAACGGCGGCCATCCTAAAAGGCGAATATGGTGCAGCACCTGCGCCTTTTAATGCTGAATTGCAGAACAGAGTATTAGAAGGTAAAGAAGCCATCACCTGTCGTCCAGGTGATTTAATTCAGCCAGAAATGGATAGACTGGTTACAGAAGTGGCAGCACTTGCTAAAGAAAAAGGCTTTACCCTGGCTGATGAGGTAGTGGACGATGTGTTGATTTATGCACTCTTTCCACAAGTTGGATTGACGTTTCTGCAAAACAGAGGTAATCCTGATGCCTTTGAGCCTGTACCAACAGGAGAAGAGGTGGCTCCAGCTCAGGCCAAATCGACAACAAAAACAGTAAGTGGTAATGACGTCTATACCGTTAAAGTGAATGGGCAGGCTTATGTCGTGGAAGTTGCTGAAGGCGGTGATATACAGTCAGTGGCTGCAGCAGCCGGTCAGTCAGCGGCTACAGCTTCTAGCAGTCAAGACTCTGCGGCTGGAGAGCCCGTATCAGCACCCCTTGCAGGGACAATTTGGAAGGTGCATGTTACGCCAGGGCAAACTGTGCAAGAGGGTGATGTGCTTGTGGTACTGGAAGCGATGAAAATGGAAACAGAGGTTCGAGCCCATAAAACAGGTAAAGTGATCACCGTCAACGTGAAGGACGGCGATACGGTAGTAGTGGGTGATCCGCTGCTGACTCTGGCGTAATAAAGGTGTAGCTTCAATGGAAAAACTCTATGCACTTTGGCAAGGGTCAGGGCTGTATAACTTAGGCTTTGGCCAGTTTGCAATGATTGTAATTGGCTTATTGCTGTTATTTCTTGCCATTCGTAAAAACTTTGAACCTTTGTTACTTGTTCCTATTGGTTTTGGGGGGATTCTTGCCAATATTCCTGAAGCAGGACTGGCTTTTTCTGCTTTAGACAAAGCACTGTATCAGGCGGCTAGTTACCTGGTTTCTGATGATATTGGTTTACAACAGCATGCTCAGCATGTGGTAACGGCTATTGCAGGGGCACTTCAAGTTAAAACAACAGATCCAATGTTGTTGTTAAAAGAATACGCCTCAGCTTCCCAACACCTGCAAATGGCGGCTATGAATACAGCACTTGATTTACAATATAATCATGGCGTGCTGTATTATTTTTATTCAGTAGGTATTGGTAGTGGTGTCTTCCCCTTATTGATCTTTATGGGGGTAGGGGCGATGACAGACTTTGGGCCGTTACTTGCCAATCCCAAAACCTTGTTTCTAGGGGCTGCTGCTCAGTTTGGTATTTTTGCAACGGTTTTAGGGGCGCTTGGTCTTTCGGCTACTGGTCTGATGGACTTTTCGGTGGCTGATGCTGCTGCCATTGGCATTATTGGTGGGGCAGATGGGCCTACGGCGATTTATGTGTCCAGTGTGCTGGCGCCCCATCTGCTAGGTGCTATAGCCATTGCTGCTTACTCTTATATGGCATTGGTTCCGTTGATTCAGCCACCCATTATGCGTGCGTTAACAACGGAGGCTGAGCGAAAAATTGAGATGACTCAATTGCGTCATGTGTCTAAAACGGAAAAAATCTGCTTCCCGCTGGTTTTATTAATCTTAGTGGCGCTATTTATTCCAGATGCTGCCCCATTATTAGGTATGTTCTGTTTTGGGAATTTAATGCGTGAATGTGGTGTTGTTGACCGGTTGAGTGACACAGCGCAAAATGCCCTAATTAATATTGTCACCATCTTTTTAGGACTATCTGTTGGTTCAAAATTAGTAGCGGATAAGTTTTTGCAAACCGAAACTTTAGGGATTTTAGCGCTGGGGATTGTTGCCTTTGCAATTGGTACTGCGACAGGAGTACTTATGGCAAAAGTGATGAATAAAGTCAGTAAACATAAGGTTAATCCATTAATTGGTTCGGCAGGGGTGTCTGCTGTGCCGATGGCTGCTAGAGTATCAAATAAGCTGGGACTGGAAGCTAACCCTCATAACTTCTTATTAATGCATGCTATGGGACCAAATGTTGCCGGTGTGATTGGTTCTGCTGTGGCGGCTGGTGTTATGATTAAGTACGTTTCTGGTTTATAAAGTCATCTGTGCGTCATCCTAAATAAGGGTGGCGCCCAATCAAGCACAAGCACATGGAAGCGCATATTGAACTTACCTGGCTGACGGCCTCCCTCATTGGTCTTATTATTCTCTTAGCGGTTTACTTCCACATTGCTGCTTTTCAGCCTAGAACCGTTAATCATGCGCCTACGCTCCTCACCAGTATCGGTATTTTTGGAACCTTTTTAGGGATTGCTTTAGGCTTAAAGGATTTTGATACAACCGATATTCAAGCCAGTGTACCCATGCTGATTGAAGGATTAAAAACCGCTTTTTGGTCATCTATTGCGGGGTTGAGTGCTGCACTTACGATTAAAGCTCGGTTTGTGTTGAGTAAGCCAAGCCGAGCAGAAACCACTCATTATCAGACGCAGTTAGAGCTGTTAGGTGAGATTCGTGATGTCACTCAACTGCAAGGTAACAACTTGCAACAGTCAATTGTTGTTATGCATGAGGAGCTTAAACAGGCTATCGTTCAGTTGCAGTGTATTTATGAGCAGCATCAACAGGCATTGACGACCAAACAAACACAAGCACTACAGGCAAGCTTGCGTGAGCTGATGGTTGAGTTTAATGAAAAAATTGAAGTGCAGTATGGTGAAAACTTTCAAGCTTTAAATAAAGCTGTTGGCAGAATGCTTGAATGGCAACAGGTTACTCAGCAGCAGTTGGATGAGTTTGTCGCGCAACAAAAAGTCTCCCAGCAAATTATGAATGAAGCCACTGCAGCACATGAGCGAGTAGTGACTCAGACGGGTGTTTTTGCTCAGGTATCTGGCGCATTGGAACAATTACTGGGTGGGCTAGAGCAACAGGCAAAAGGCCTGGAAGATTATCTTAAGTTATTAGCGACAATTGTTAATTCTGCCTCCAGTGGTTTACCTAAACTGGAAGAGCGTATTATTAGTTTAACTTCGGGGTTGGCAGATACGCTGACCATGAACCAACAGCAAATGAAGCATTTGTTGACTGAAACCGCAAAAGACCTTGTGCTTGAACATCAGGGCCTAGTGAGTCAGTTACAGCACTATCAACATGTGCTGGATAAGCAGGGAGAAAGCTTAGTTACGCTTTCAGAAAAACATTGGCAGCAACTAGACGATCTATTAACGACCCAATTAAATAAGTCACTTGAAACCTTTGGTTATCAATTGACAGCCTTGTCAGAAAAGTTTGTTAGTGACTATGCACCACTCACTGAAAAATTACGAAAAATAATAACTATTGCTGAAGCAATGGACGCGTAATACCAAGCCATTGAGGGATAAAACTAATACGTTTTAACTAAGGGCGCTACGATGTTTACTGAAGAGCATGCCGCCGAGAGTGAGTCTCATTGGGTGGCAATGAGTGATTTAATGGCTGGTCTGTTGATGATCTTCATGCTGATTGCGGTACTGTTTGTGGTGGTTATTGAGCACGAGCGTAATAAAATTCGTAATGTGGCACTTATTTATCAGCGGCTCAAATTGGACTTGCATACACGGCTATATACAGAGTTTAAGGATGATTTACCGCGCTGGGGCGCAACATTAAGTGATGATGCCAGTATCCGTTTTAATAATACAGATAGTTTATTTGATCGTGGTAAGTCAGAGCTGAAAACTGAATTTCAGATGATTCTCGCTAACTTTTTTCCTCGCTACTTGAAAATTATTACGGATGGTGATTTTAGAGGCGCTGTGGAAGAGGTTAGAATTGAAGGGCATACCGATAGTGGTTGGGATAATGCCTTCGATCAGGATGATGCTTATGTTAAAAATATGGCATTATCCCAGGCAAGAACACGAACAACACTTGCCTATTTACTTGCGCTGGAGCATGAACTTGTGCAACAAGAGAAGCCATGGCTAAAAGCGCACTTAACAGCCAATGGGTTGTCTTCTTCAAAATTGATTTATACAGAAAGTCATGAGGAAAACAGTGCACAGTCGCGTCGTGTTGAGTTTAGGTTAAGAACAGATGCTGAAGCTAGAATAGCTGAAATTATAGAAGGTATTCAGTGAAGCTCATTAATTTTTTAGCATTTGACGCTTTTAATCAATTAAAAGAAAAAATGGGGGCTAAGAAGCTAGGTTATTTTGAGATATTTAATCCGGAAAAGCATCTGACAGGTAATGAGCGTATTATCTTATCTGAAGCAGCACTGACGATTGAAAGCCGGTATTTACGAATACTTTGTGATCAAACTACCGCCTATAAAAATAGCAGAATTATTGTTGCAGGTAAGGAACAAACGCTGCATGTTAGTTACTGCGAACAGGTTGAGTATATGTGTAAGCAGTCAGTATCTTTGGTGATTTCCGCGAACGAAAACCTGTTAAATTCGATACAGTATCAGAAGTTTTCCATTTGTCATTTATGTCTACAGAAAATTCGCTATAAAGGATTTGATCAGCGAATTAAACGTCGGGCAGGGCATAATCAACTGATTATTTGTCAGTTTTCGCTACAGGCATTTTTTGTAGCCTATCCACCCTACCCACTCTTATTTTGAAAGTCTCAAACCAAGTATGCTACTAAAGTACTAGTTAATACTGGTTATAGTCATGCTTTGGTTGAAATATACCAATTTGAGGCTGATTATATTGACGTTTTTTCTTATAGGTTACGCGAGTGTTTGCATTATTCCGTCGGCTCGGATAAGCGTTCTCGGTAGGTTGATAATCATGGCTGTTACCTGATGTGTAGTGCCGATTGCCTCGCGAGTATGGGTATTGACCCTTTGCTTGGTTGTTTCTGTGGTTAGAGGTGTTAACTTCCTGTTGTTGAGGGTAGTACGTGTCACTCGGCAACTGTTCTTGAGTTTGTTGCATATTGTGGCGCATCCGGTAAGGGTGACCGTGTGTACGGCGTGGACGCTTGGGTTTTTCCTCTCGCTCTTGAGGCTCGGGTGGTTTTTGACCAGTAAACTGTTCGTAGACTGTTGGGTATAAATACTTTGGCATACTATCTCCGGCTATTGATTAAGCCTTATCACTACCTTGTTCACGAATTAATACTGCAATTTCATGTTTGCTAACGGGTTAATCAGACATTAACCCGTTAGCAAACAGTTAAAAAAAGAAAAGAAAAAGCTAAATTTTTACGTAATTAATTCGTTATAGATAAATCATAAAAAACAATCACCTTCCAGCTGCATAGGCAACTTGAAGCTTAAATTCGGGGCTACTCTTGATTTGACAAGAAACTAAAAGCTTTGCACGTAGTATTAGTTGTGCTGCTTTAATATGTGACTAACGGTTTGGTTGTAATACATTGTCTTCCAAAGAAACAATTAACTTCTTAATTTCATAAAAATAGAGATGCAATGGCTACGTTTTACCAATGGCAATTATCAACAAGCTTCCTTAGCACGTCAAAAATTGAAAACCAAGGTAAAAACAATGCAGAGGCTATTTGGGTCCTTTGGCTCTACAGGTTTTCTCGGTAGCTTTACAATAAATCTAAAAATTAGGTGGTTAGATTTATTCGTTAAGTCAGGCGCTTATACGTTTAAAGTCGTATATTTAGGTGGCCTACTACACTAGAAGTACCAAGACGTCAGCGATTCTATTATAAATTCGATTGAATCACAATACAAAAAATTATATTAGATTAATGTGGATTGAAGTCATTTTGCTGGAAAGTAATTGTAAATCCACAGCAAAAGCTTTTAGTGGGGCTAGTCTGACCTGTTAAGGCTAGTGATAGCAACCACCTATAGCAATCACCGTTATTATAGAAAAATGCACTGTCTTAGTTATAGAGAAATGATCAGAAACAAGGTTATCGAAGTTGTTGTATGCCTACTATTTTCCAACTGTCCTCACTGGATAGTTTCTCCAAATGCCAAAGGTGAGCGTAAGCAATTACATCTTTCTGATCAGATAGCTTCATCCAGCCATGAAATTTAATGCTAAGCATGCTGATATCTCCCATATGATTAGCATGGGTAATATCATTGAAAACAGTGACAATCGATGTAGAGGGTTGGCTCTCCATGTTTTCTCGGTCACTCAATAACTGCTCATATAATTCAGGTGAGGTGAGACTGGCGATTACACTGTCCTGATGGTGAGTAAGTGCATGATGAAGTTGCTTAAAGTCTGCTTTGGCTTGTTCTAAGTATTGCTCAGGGTTGAAGTTTGGGGGCAGATCAAACTGCTCAAAATGCGGGTTGACTTGCTCAGCTTCTAAAGAGGCAAGTGCTTGGACGGCCGCTGACCGAGTATTGGGTTGTGGGGGGGGGTTGGCTACTTCCTCTGCAATTGGGTCTGGATCAGAGGCAGAGACCGCAAGGTTTTCTGGATATGATACAGGAGGCTGCTTAGTTGGTTTAGCAGCTGGCTGTTGAGCATGGACTGGTGGAGTGTAAGGAATAGTGATATCTCCACGAACAGGCGTTACAGTTGTTTGCGGTTGCGGTTGCGGTTGCGGTTGCGGTTGCGGTTGCGGTTGCGGTTGCGGTTGCGGTTGCGGTGCAGTATTTATGGTCCGTTGGGCTTGCAGGTGGAGGTTGCTTTCACGTAACCCTGTTTCTACTGAGTAATGCTCATTTTGAAGTGCTTGCTCGGCAAAGGTTGGCTCTTCTCTAAATCTACTATGTCCTTGAGAAGGGGAGGCACCAGATTGGCGTCGGAACCAAAAGACCAATAAGCAAACTGCGCAGGCGATAATAACAATATCTATCAGTTCCAGCCCATCAAAGTCACTACCATAAAGTAACCAGGCTACAAGGCCAGACCCAATCACATTTGCCAATATACGGTCATCATTCTCTGATTCCGCTAAGCTGGACTCATGCTGTTCTGTTGAGGGGGTTGAAGTAGCCTCTTCAGCTGAGAGTAAGGGGCTGAGGAACATTATACTGATACAACAGTATAAAATAGCCAGTTGCAGACGCTTCAATGCGATAGCTCCAATTGTCAAACACAGTTACTGCCAAAGTTGAAATTATGCCCAGTCAGAACGTTTGCTGCAATTGGCGTTTATCAGCAGGAGTGTGGTAAGTGTCAAGAGTAGCAAATTTTGTGTATTGTGATGCACTGGTTGATGCAGGCGCTAATGTGTCGTGTTTTTGTATGCACATTAGAGCCACTCGCTTAAAAGAAAATGAGTACTTGCTTATTTGCTTGTTGTAGTTGATCTGGGCAGAAGCAGAAATAGTTAATTGAAGGGGGCTATCCCCTACGGAGCAGGTTTACTGTTTTGGGACTTAGCTCTGCAAATCCATTAATCTGCCAGGGAAATTTTTTTGCAACATGACGTCTTAGTTATGTTTATAATGTAAAAGCTCACCCTTAAAGTATGATAAAACAGGGAATACTGAGGTATTTCATGAAGTCGATTGATGAACTCACCGCGTTTTATGTAGATGCATTTACCGAAGGTAAGGGAGATTTGGTCAAGCAGAGCGAACTGATAGGCAATACCCTTTATCAAAGTGTGCAGAAAGGGCTGCTGGTTTGGCTAGCGGCAATTATTATTGCTGCGTTAGTGTTTTCCAGTAGTACTTGGATTTTATTTTTTATTTTGGCATCAGCTGCTGTGATTGGCTGGTTGGTAAATGACCAGTATAAACAGGCAAAGCAAGCCTTTAATGAACGATGTTATGCTGAAATCTTTCCCAAGCTTGTTCAGTTTGTTAATGGAAATTTACACTACGCACCTGCGCGTGTAGTTTCACAGCATATCTTTACAGACGCCAAGCTAATTCCTCTGCCATTCAATGCTTATTCTGGGCAAGACTACTTGTCAGGAGAGTACGATGGTGTCCATTTTGAAGCCTCAACAGTTACTGTTAAGCATCAAAATGAGTCTTCAAATCCACTCATTAAATGTTTAGCTCAAGATAAGGAGTTATTTAGTGGTGTGTTGATTCGGGCGGAATTTGAGTTGGCGAGTAAAGGTCAAGTTGTTATTTTGCCAAAAAATAAGCCAGATTTTGATCCTGAGTATTTGGGGGCAAAATGCTATTCAAGATTGGAGCGTTGCCCAGTAAAATTCGCTGAGTTTGAGCGAAGTTTTGTGGTGCTTGCTTCAGATTCTATGCTAGCAAAGTCATTGCTTTCGGAGCGTTTTATGCTTCGGATCCTGTCATTGCAGCAGAAGTTTGGAAATAATGTGTATATTACGGTTGCTGATGGCCACATTACTATTGCTGTAAATGGTTTACATATATTTGATCGCTCCAGAAATATATACTTTGATAACTTCTATGCTGATGATGTGATGAGCTGGTATGGTGATCTTATGCGCGTATTTACTGTTTTTTATGATCTTGGTTTGACTTCTCGCGCGTCGTAAACATATGAGTTGAGTAACAACAGTGTTATCTGTTTATTTCAAGGAGGTAAACAAGATGTGTTGTTACTCACTTGTTGTTAGATTTTAAAAAAATATACAAAGTAATTTCTACTGATTCAGCCACCATTGACTGTAACGGTCAGGATACACAGGACGTATATCTTCTTTTTCAATGTAACGTTTTCCTTGCTTTCCTTCATTATCAGTAATGATGACCGTTAGCTTAACGGTGTTGATAGGGTAACGAAAACGGTAAATCCCTCGGTCACTCAAAGACTCATCAATAATTACACGGTCAAAGTCGTTAAAGACTTTAATATTGCCTCCGGCAATAGGGCTGCCTTCTTGGCTGTATGCTCGAACAGTGATGTAATCATTGATAGATGAGAAATAGACGGCAAGAGGGTATTTTGCGTGCATTTTTTCAATGTGACTACAGCCAGCAACTATAAAACTTAACCCACAGGCGATTAACAAATAACTTATCTTCCGCATAGCCTTGCCCTTACTCCAGAGTTGATTTATGTACATTGTTATCAAATGTTTGTTGTGTATTTGTACTCTTAGTGTGCGTGTATTGGACGACAGTTCAAAGGTTGCTATAGGTTTAAGTGCGTTGCGATAACCAGCACACAACGTGTAATCCTTTACGGTTTGTTTTTCTCCTTTTGTAAACATAGCCAAATTCAGCACGATATGGGTTTAAACGTCAGTCAAGTCAGATGACAATGATATTAAGCTTTAGAAAAGTGATTAAATGCGTTGTCAATAAAACTTGCTGGCTAAGGAGGGCGGATGACGTTGTGCGTCAAAAGATACTGAGTGCCTGTTTTTACAGGCACCGTAGACTGGTAGTGAGTTATTTGTCTTTCTGAAAAGCAAAAGTCACTTAAGTTGTTCTTCAATTAATTAATGAGTGAATTTTGGTTTTGATAAGGTCAATCGCTATGCGGTTTTTGCCGCCGTGAGGAATAATCAGGTCAGCATACTGGCGGGAAGGCTCAATAAATCTTAAATACATGGGGCGGACAGTTTCCTGATACTGCGAAATAACCATGTTGATATCGCGACCGCGGCTAATGATATCTCGTTGTAAGCGGCGCAGTAGACAAACATCCAGTGGGGTGTCCATATAAAAGCGAAGATCAAACTCTTCTCGTAGCTCAGGGGTTGCTAGCAGCAGAATCCCTTCGATAATAACAACCTTGGTTGGTTGAACGGTACGTGTTTCTGTTCGACGGTTATGAATGGAGTAGTCATAAACAGGTACTTGTACCGCATTGCCTTTTTTAAGCTCCTGCATATGCTGGATCAGCAAGCCATGGTCGAGAGAACTAGGATGATCGTAGTTGGTTTTGACTCGTTCCTCCATAGTTAAGTGGCTTTGGTCTTTATAGTAAGAGTCTTCAGAGATAACAACTAAGTGTTCTGATGGTAATTCTTTGGCCAGCGTCTGTGCTAATAAGCTTTTACCAGATGCTGATGCGCCAGCAATACCCACTAATATCGTTTTTTGAGACATCGATGATAGCCTTAGGGAACTTGCACGGTACAGAGTCAAAATTTTTGCGATTCTACTGAAATTTCTATGTGAAGTGCATCAGTTTTTTTACCTATCGGTTTTCATGGGTAGTTTATTTGATGATAACTGATGGATAAATCACTGCTTAATATAAAACTTAAGTGGTTTTTGCTGCTGTTGAAAGTAAAAGGAGATGAAACTTGCGCTTGTGAAGTAGGAGTAGTCACCTATGGGGAGATGATTCCTACTTTAATAGCATCCTGCGACAGGGAATAATGAGTCTATAGTACTCTCTATATGCATATTTAGTATAAATGTGTTATTTTTTATTATTATTCAATAGCTTAAGATTCCGGTATGCTTCCGCGTCAACACGAGAGACCCAGTGCTATGCCTTTCTAGCGTGCATTTAGCAAGCATGAAGGGCCGTTTTTCTGGGTAGAGTCCTCTGTGGCGTTATAGCATGATTGGTAATGAAACATTATCAAGGTAAAAGATCATTGCCCAGCCACTATACATCACATCGGTGCCTTTAGTTTTTTAGTAGGTGAACTTGTATGAGCAAACGTATGCTGCAACGTACTCTTTGGGTGTTATTTCCACTAATGGTGCTGTTAGCCGGATGTGAACAGTCTTCAGAAAGTGCTAGCACAGAAAAAACAATAAAAGTGGGAAGTTCTGGGAGCTACTATCCCTTTACTTTTGTAGAGAAGGATAAGTTGCAAGGCTTTGAAATTGACCTTTGGAATGAAATCGGTAAGCGTCAGGGCTATAAAGTTGAGTTTGTAACCGCTAAGTTTTCTGGCCTGTTTGGTATGTTGGAAACAGGAAAAATTGATACGATTTCAAATCAAATTACCATTACGGATGAGCGGGCAAAGAAATATTTATTTTCTGACCCTTATGTTTATGATGGAGCACAGTTGGTTGTTCATAAAGATAATACCTCGATTCAGGGTATAAATGATTTGGTCGGCAAAAAAGTGGCTGTGAATTTAGGCTCAAACTTTGAGCAGGTTTTACGAAACTCATCAGTTGGCGACCAAATTAATATCACAGCCTATGATGGTGGTATGGAGCAAGATGTTGCGATAGGAAGAATGGATGCCTTTATGATGGATAAGGTATCTGTATTGGCATTGATTAAAAAGTCAAACTTACCACTGAAGTTAGCTGGAAAACCTGTTGAGACTATTGCTAATGCTTTACCTTTTAAAAAGAATGAGGCAGGTACAAAGCTTCAACAGCAGGTTAACGAAGCGCTGGCAGCAATGCGTGCTGATGGTTCTCTGGCGCGTATTTCAAAACACTGGTTTGATGCGGATATAACGGCGAAACCATGATTCAATTTGATGTACACTATGCCCTAGAGTTACTCCCAATAATTCTAAAGTATTTGCACATTACACTGGGTATGGCTGCTATATCGTTAGTAATAGCCCTGTTAACAGGGCTATTGTTGGCTCTTATCAAGGTGTTTAAATGGCCTGGGCTGGTTTGGTTAGCGGACCTTTTTATTTCGTTTTTCAGAGGCACACCTTTACTGGTTCAGCTTTTTTTATTCTATTATGGCTTACCCCAATTATTTCCTGCACTAAAAGATATGACTGCATTTCAAGCAGCCATCGCAGGGCTAAGCTTGCACTTTGCCGCTTATATGGCAGAGAGTATGAGAGCCGCCATATTAAGTGTTGAGTCATCCCAGCGAGAGGCTGCGTTAAGTATTGGCTTAACAGAAATTCAGGCGATGCGTCGTATTATTTTGCCTCAGGCTGCACGTATTGCGATTCCACCATTAATGAATAATTTTATTGATCTGCTCAAATCAACATCCCTAGCATTTACATTAGGTGTGGCTGAAATCATGGCGAAAGCACAGTTGGAAGCCGCGAGTAGCTTTAAGTTTTTTGAAAGCTATTTGGTGGTGGCTCTAGTGTATTGGTTTATTGTTGTGCTATGTACTAAAGGGCAGCATTGGTTGGAAGTGCGGTTAAGCCGGGGGTATCGATAGTATGATTTCGGTAAATGGACTCAGTAAAACCTATGGCACGCAAACTGTTTTTAATGACTTAAACTTTTCGATTAAGAAGGGAGATATTATTGCTATTATCGGCCCTTCAGGCACAGGAAAGTCAAGCCTTTTACGTTGTTTGAATTATTTGGAAGTGCCAACTTCAGGCAGTATTACCATTGATGATTTAACCGTTGATAGTGAGCGTTATACAAAACAGCAAGTATTAAAACTGCGTCAATATACGTCGTTTGTTTTTCAGAATTTTGCTTTATTTAAAAATAAAACCGCTATTCAAAATATTATGGAAAGTCTGTTGGTGGTTAAAAAAATGCCTTTTGCTGAGGCTGAAAACAAAGCCATGAATATCCTTTCTGAAGTAGGGTTAGCAGATAAGCGTGACGTGTATCCTGCTATGCTATCTGGAGGACAGCAACAGCGGGTAGGGATTGGCCGAGCTTTAGCAACCGATAGTAAGGTCATGTTGTTAGATGAGCCTACATCTGCGCTGGACCCTGAAATTGTCGCTGATATTTTAACATTACTACGCCAGCTCGCTAAAAAAGAAATGACAATGATGGTAGTGACTCATGAGTTGCGCTTTGCCAAGCAATTGGCCAGCGAAGTCTGGTTTATGAGTGACGGTGAGCTTGTGGAGCGAGATACACCCCACCAGCTCTTTTCCTCCCCTAAGGACCCACGAACTCAACGGTTTTTAGAACACCTTGGGGCTTAACTTAGTGTTCATGGTTACCATGGGGGGTGACCACAATATTGCCCGCAGCACCAGGCTGCATGACAGCGTGATGCGCTTTAGCAATATCGCTTAACGCAAAGACATCACGCACAACCGGGTCCAGTAATCCTTGAGATAGCCCGCTATATAAATACTCAAATGTTTCTAATAATTCTGCTGGACTGCTGTTAAATAACGCCATACCGATAACCATTGCATCTTTTGCCATCAGTAGTCGTGGATTAATGCTGACCTCACCCCGGCTGCCAATCACTATGACACGACCATTAAAGGCAAGAGCAGGTAAATCGTGGCCTAAATTTTTATTGGCTAACATTTCTAAAATAATGTTAATCCCATTGCCAATAATATTTTTAGGAAGCAGTGTCAGGTGGTCTGCCTGATGATGATCAATAACATAGTCTGCACCCAATAAGGTAAGCAGCTGCCTTCCCGAATCGCTGCCAGCACTGGCAATCACTTTTAAACCATGAGCTTTGGCTATTTGCAGTGCGGCAGTACCTACACCGCCAGAGGCACCATGAATTAAAACTGTTTCGCCAGGTTTTGCTTGAGCTTTTTGAATTAATGCGCGATAGGCTGTGGTATATGGTGTGCCCAAACAGGCGCCCTGGGCAAATGTAATGTTATCGGGTAATGGATGAACTTGAGAGGCTTCGCACAGTGCAAACTCTGCACAGGTTCCGGTAATGCTGCCTGAACAATAAACACGATCACCTACCTTTAAGTGCTGAATATTTTCGCCTAATGCTTCAATAGTACCGGCACCATCTTTACCCGGTGTATAGGGAAATTGAGCTGTATAATTATTGCTGCCAGCACGTATGTAAGTATCAACAGGGTTAACGCCAGCGGCCATTATCTTTATGAGAACTTGGCTCTTTGCCACTTGGGGCATGTCAATGCGCTGTTCTTGTAATACGTCAGTATCACCATGTTGATGTACACGAATAGCTTGCATGATATTTTCCTCAATACACATGTATTGTATTTGTTGTTATACGTTATCTGTATTAACTATCTGGATATCATCCACAACTATTCCTGCTGTGGAGTAATACCAGCGAATGTTGAGATTCCAAAGTGATATACCATGATAGCGAGGTGGCTCATTATCAGCTATGGGTTTATTGCGCAGATAGGCAGGTCTTGGGTCTTGGGCTAATGTTTGTTCAATGAGTTGAGCTAAAGCACGGCCTGTTTGAGCTTGGTAGTTTATACAAAACTGTTGTACATCACTTGTAAATAATATATTCAGTTTATTTGGAGTTTGGTTGTCAAAGGGCTGATCAGCATAACCATAAGTTGCATCAGTAATGATATCAGCATAAGGCAGATAGGGTTTAATATCCAAAACCGGTGTTTGATCTAATAAGTCTACGCCGCTAAGTTTTAAGCAAATTTCACTACCCTTAATATTAATGCCATCCAGTTTTACTGCTGAAAGACCTAAAGGGTTTGGGCGGTGGGTAGAGCGTGTTGCGAAAACACCTAAGCGTTGCTTACCACCGAGGCGTGGAGGTCGAATTGTGGGTAACCAATCATCACTTTGAGTCTGATGGAAAATAAATGTTATCCAGATATGCGAAAACTGTTCTAAGCCTTTGACTGCTTCTGCACGGTTGAAGGGGGGAGAAAGCACTAAGTCAGCAGTTGCCGCTGGCGCCAATCGTGACTGTCTGGGAATGCCAAATTTTTCTTTGAAGCAGGAGTGAATAATACCTATCGGATTTAGGCTAATAGGGGTAATAGACACGGAGTTGAACCTGTTTTACTTTATCAGCACAAAATGCCGCTGTATTAGCGGCTATTCAGCATATAACTCATCTTCGGCAACGGCAAGTGACTCTGCAGCAATACAATCAAAAACAGAAATTCTTTCCAGTGGGGTCTCATTATTCAGTGCCCAGCTCAGTGTTGCAAAATCCTGCCATTTGGGTCCCCGCTTTTGACTGTTGTTAGCAGCCCATAGTGCTAAACGAATAAAGCGGGATTGCCATTTTTCGCGGTATGGCTCAAGCAGATAACTGACAAAAGGACCTTGATGCTCTTCTTCTAACACGTGTTGTGCTTTTTTAATAATATCTGCGTCACTTTCAAACCACATGAGTGAATCAAAATTTCTGACGACCCATAATTTATTCCGGCGCATAGCTTGCTGTAAGGCTGTGGGAGTGAAAATGTCCGGGTACTCCTGTTGCCAGTTAGCCATTATGTTTTGATAATCAAGGGGTTGGGGTTGCCATTGTTTCAGTCCGCAATATTCAAGTGTCATCAGAACTTCTGCAGTGAGTGGCTGCCCTGACTGTGAGTTTAAGGCTAAAAAATGTGGTAAAACGGTTTGTAAGTAATTGATAGAAATAGACAGTGTATACACTTCCTGTCGTAAGTGGCTGATAATATTTTCACAGCTACGTTTGGAGCTTAACGGGGTTAGCCAGCCATCAATAATGCCTAACTTTTCCTTAAGCAAAATACCTATTAGTCGGTATTGCCCGTATTCTTTGCATAAAATGACAATGGATTGGGCGCCTGCACCATCGACCGCAGAGCTGAAAACTTTCTCTATATTGGCTTGCTCTGGTACTTCATAGTGTGCACAGGGGGTGCCTTGCTTTCGAATACTACGAATTATACGGTCTAGAGTCGCTTGTTCAGGCTTGTCAATCCAGTTGCGAATGGTAATCAGGCGTCGCAGGCCAAGCGGGGTAACGAGTCGCTGATACTGAGAAGTTTGGAGTAACTTAAGTAAGGTTTGCCGTACTTCTTTTTGCTTATGAAGTAAAAAGAGCAATGTGCCTTCTCGGATATTATCATGATGCGTCTGCAATAATGATTGCAGTAGCGGATCAAGTATGGAGTCACGAATAAACGTTAGTTGCTCAGCAAATAATAGATAAAAGTCATACTCGGTTTGGATTGCTTCTTCATCAAGCAACAGTTGCAGTGCTTCCTGTGGCTCCAATGTCACAAGCTCAGAAGCATGATCGACTTTTTCTGAGTAGTAATCAGACTGCCACTCTTTTGTTTGGTCAATAAAGTTAACATCCATGGGCAAATCAAGACTGGCCAGGAGGCCAATAATACTCATCATGGCCTCGCCATTGATTTGCTCACTATTCATATAGTTAGTGAGTTGAAGTTGGACTTGCTGCCAACCTTCTTCTGCATTGGTTCGACCTTCTCGAATATCGATCATTAACTGCAGTAAACTGGCAAACAAAAGTCGTTCAAAGGCTTCGTTATGATAGGGGGATGAAGATGAATTATTAGAAACTTCTAGGCCAATGGGTAAAAGCTCACTGATAAAGTCAGCAGGTGTGCGCCAGCCCATTGAGTATATCGCGCGCCAGTCGGGTGCCGTTGAGTCGCCTGCTTCTTCAATTTCTTGTGCTACTGATGCTAATAACTGAGCTGCAAGAGCTTGGTTAGATGGCATGTATAATTAACCTTTCTATTAGAACGTGCTACAAGTGATTAAACACGGTTAGTCACTCTAGCATCAATATATTGTGAAATAAATCTACTTTTACTGAGCCCTTTGAAGGTTGTTCTCAATTAGAATGTGAAATAGAGACCTGATCATCAGTTTGTATTTCATTAATCGTGTATAAAATACTCACTGTCAACTTTGACATTTCTAACTAGATTTTTTCGATTGATCAATTGCGTAAAACGAATAATTAAGATACCTCATAACAGCTAAGAGAAGTTAGCTGTTTGCAGAAAGCGAGCACGGAGACTCATCATGGCGTTTTTAATCATTACCCTTATTAGCTTGTTGACGCTAGCAGCCGCTATACTTGCTTGTGTCTTGCTACCTCAATGCTTTTGGCGGTTGAATGATGAGTTGCGTGAAGGACTACTGTTAGAACAAGTATTACCTGTAAGTTTTCCTGTATTAGGCGCTATATCTACCCTCTGTGTTTTTCTTATGTTTTTATTATCTAAACCTGTATTTATTGCTGCTGTTATCATGGTGACTGTGGCGGCAGGCCTTTTCGCTGCAGGTTTTTATATGATACCTCAATTGGTTCAAAGTTATAAAAATAGGGCGAAGCAAATTTATGGTGCTGAACAGTTGGTTCAACAATGGCAGTTTGCTTGTGTTGGCACAGCAGCTGGCGCAGCTTTATTGAGTACTATTGTTATTGTTTTACTTTAGATGTGTTGAAGAGCAATATTAATACTCCCCCCCTGACTTTTACTTCATCAATATCTCTAGATCTGCCAGTGTTGCAATAGCATTGACTGGCAGGCTGCCGACCTAAGCGACGAAAACGTCAATATCCACTTATGTCAAAATGTGTACTGCCTTGCATTTTGCCGCTATGTACAGGACAAAAAGCTGAATAAATAAGAAAAATCAATTAGTTAGAAGTGAATTGATCCCTCATTGGTATTACAATTCAGGCTGCGAAACCATGAAGAATTGTAAAACAATGAAAGAGATCAATTCACTCACCAAAGAGCTTAAAGGGGTTTTTGGTTGGCATCAAGCCCGAGTCACCTTGCTAGCCCAATTTATTCTAGCACTGGTAAAGGTTCGTTCAGTCAATCTCACACGTATAGC
>NZ_AUAF01000078.1 GCF_000428585.1 Zooshikella ganghwensis DSM 15267
CAGTTGATTCAACAACGCCAGTCAGCCCACACGGTTGACGGTCAGGCGCGCCCCCAGGCTGCGACCATTAACCGCCAGTACGATGCCGTGGGCAACTTGATTCGTGAGACCGATGCCAACGGTCAAGTCACCACCCTGTACTACAATGCCCGCAACCAGTTAATCGCCCAGGTGGATGGCGATGGTGTACTGAAGACCTTTGGCTATGATGCGGCCGGTAACCGGTTGGCTGAGCGCACCTATGATCAGCGATTGGCTACCCAGACGCTGATGCTGCACACCCCACCGGAAGGTCAAGGCGAGTACCGCGAAACCCACTTTGAGTACGATGCCAACAACCGCGAGCTGGCCCGTTACAGCCGTGAAGTGTTAATGCATGATATTGACCGGGGTTACTTCTATGGCCGCGTCGGTCACACCCAGGTCTACGATGCCAACGGCAATGTCATTAAAACCACCGACAGCCGGGGCCATAGCACCTACACCTTCTACGATGCCAAAGGCCAGGCCATCCTGTTGGTCGATGCCTCCGGTTATGCCACCCAGCGCCAGTACGATGCGGCGGGGCACATTGTCGAAGAACTGAAATACGCCCAAGCCCTGCCCGACAGCGCACGGAATAACCTCAGTATCGACAGCGATCCCCACGCGCTATTGGCAGCGTTGGATGCGCGTCATGCCGATAACCGTATCACCCGTAACCAGTACGATGCCCTAGGTCGCCTGGTGCTCACGCGTCAGGTGGGTGTGAGTCACCAGGTTCAAGGCACTGATGCAGCGGGTAATCGCCAGTGGCAAACCCAACAGGGTGATGCCATCACTGAAATGCTCTACGACGCCAATGGCAACAATGTCGCCATTATCCGCCGTAACAGTGGCAATCAGGCCGAACGTATTGACCTGCAATACGATGCCTTAAACCGCAAAGTGCTGGAGCAAGGGGCGGAATACACCGCCGCCAATGGCAGCACGGTACGCCAGACCACCAGTACCTACTACACCGCCCAGGGTGATACCGCCCTGAGCGTCAAAGAAGCCGCCGATGGTCAGCAAACGGCCTTTAACCTGGGTGCACAGGACCTCATCACGCGTCAGCGCTATGACGCTGCTGGGCATATGACCCAACAGATCGATGCCAACGGTGCCGTCACTGAATTGTTCTATGACGCCAAAGGTCAGGTGGTGCGTAAACGGCAGAACCGGCAACAGGCGGATGGCAGCCAGCAGGTGGTGGAGGTCCATTTTGGCTATGACAGCCAGGGCCGTGAGATCTGGCGTGATGAGGGGGTAGGGGCGATTCAACGCACCTACTACAACAGCCATGGCGAGATCAGCGGCAAAGGCGTCAATGACCAGGTCCACGAGTACTACGAGTACAATGCTGCGGGCCAGCTGTTCAAAACCAACAAAAAGAACGGTGCTCCTCAGGTCTTTGTTTACGATGCCAACGGCAATGCCTCGCTGGAAATCCAGTCGATGACCATCGACCTGAAGGAGGTCACCCTCAACCAGCTGCGCTTATTGGATGCCAAACAATTACACATCACCCTCAGTCGTTACGATGCCCGCAACCAGCTGATTGATGTGGTGCAGCCGGAGATGACCTTCCTAACGAAGGAGTCCTCCAGCAGTGCCGGTACGGAGGTCATTGATGCCACGCCGTACACCTTTGGTGAGGCGAAAATGATCGGTGGTGAGAAGTTTGACTTTAACTTCAAACTCTTTGCCCGGGCGGCAGGCAAACACTGGCCCCGCTGTTACTTTAAGCAAGAAGGGGTGTACTTTAAGTGGTCGGATATCGGTGAGTACGATGGCGACTTACTGTTTGAGTGGGATTCCGGCTACCGTTGGGACACCAAAGGTTCGTTTGTGGTGAACGCCAGTAAAGGCGAGTACTACATCCCTATGTGGGGTAAGGATAACACCACCTCGGTGTGGTACTTGAAGAACATGGGCTTCAAATACCATGTCAAAATCTCCAAGAAAAATGAGGCCGGTGAGTGGGTGCCACTCACTGAACAGACAGGTCGTTACCGCTGGAGTGGTTTTGCTCCGCGTTGGAAGCACGATACCTTAGCGCGTTGGGAGAATAACCACATTGAAATGCCCAAGCTGCTGACCTTAAAAGAGCAGCCACGGCAGGCCACCCGTTTACGCATGTACTACCGCCCCGCGCAGGAACCAGGCTATACCAGCCGCGCCTATGACGAGGCTAATTACCAGCCCGGTAAGTACACGCACAGTGTTGACGGTGCACGGATGAACCGCGAAGGGGACTGGGCGCTGGATCTGACCAATGCGCAGGGCCTCTCTGCCAATCAAGCCTATGAATACTACTATGAGGCACTGACCCCCGAAGGCACGGTGATTAACCGTGGTGAAGGCATCTTCCGTACCACGCAAAATGCCAAGCACGGTGAGACCTTTGATCTGCGCTTTGGCTTACAGCAACAGGCCGCCACCGCCGCGGCGAATGGTCAAGCGGCGAAACCCAGCCAACAAACCCTCAACGATTTACAGCTGCGCTGGGCCAACTTAGGCGGCTACCAAGGCAAACTGAAGTTTGACTGGAATGCCGGCTTTGGTGAGGCCAAAGGCTCGGAGATTGTCGACGCCAGCGCGGGACAGATTAATCTACAACCCAACGTGTCCTTAGAAAATGCCGAAGGCCGTACCTTCACCTACACCGTCAATGTCTACAAGCAAAATGCCCAGGGACAGTGGGAGCTGCTGGACTGGCTGCAAGGGGATTACAGCTTTGCCGCTGAGCGGGGGGATTCCGGTGAATTTAGCGCCAAGGCCCACCACCAGCTCAGTCGTTTCCATGCGCTGGACCAGGGGAGCGTCACCCACCGTAATACCGGTCGCCCGGCTTATACCAAAGCCAGCCTGGACTATGTGATTGGCGACGGCCTGGAAACCAGCCACAGTATTCATCGCACGCAGCGCTTTAATGCCTTTGGTGAAGTCATCGAAGAAGTGGATGGTCTTGGTAACAGCACCACCTTCCGCTATAACCAGCTGGGGCAGATGGTCACCAAGCAGGCCCCCGAAACCGAGGCCACTGATGAACAAGGTCAGGTGCATCAGGTCCGGCCAACCACCCACTATGGCTATGACCTGTTAGGACAACAGATCACTACTACTGATGCTAATGGCAATATCAATGAGCAACAGTGGGCGGCCGGGCAAATCGTCGCTGAGCGTCATGCCGATGGTGGTCAGGTACAGATGGGCTTTGATGCCTTTGGCCGCAAGGTCAGCCAGACCAATGAGCTGGGTGAAGTCACTCAGTACCACTATGACCGTGCCGGCAATGTCACTCGGGTGGAACGGGCAGGCGGTAATATCGACCAGTACACCTATGATGCCGCTGGTCAACGGCTGACCCATACCAATGCCCTAGGTCATACCGAACGCTACCAGTACGATGCCAAAGGCCGCATCATCGCCCACCATAGCTATGGCAACATGGTGACCCAATACAGTTACCGTTATGAGGCCAGTATTGGTGGCATCGGCGGCTGGGTGGTGACCAAAACCGATGGTAATAAACACACCCTGGTGGATCATCGGGATGCCTTTGACCGTATCCACTACCACAAGGACTTAGGCGATCGCACCTTCACCTATGGTTACAATGCGTCAGGCAAACTGGCCTGGCAGAAAGGCGATACGGTGCTGAAAAACACCAGCAAGGTCGATCAGGAGATTTACTACGGCTACTACAACAACGGCTATATCAAAAACATTGATGATGTCGGGGCCAATAACTACGCCGAATTTAAATACGATAAGAACGGCAACCTGATCTTCGAAGGCTACAGCAATAAAGATGCGAAGGATGGCTATAAGGATGTTTATACCCAACACTCCAAGGTGGAATACGACAGTCTGAACCGCATCAAAAAGATCGTCGATGCTAAGTACACCATTGCGTATCAGTACGATGCTATGGGTAACCGGCGTCGGGTGCACAGCCGCTATCAACAGGTCAATGGGGAGTGGCATAACCAGGACTTCTGGTACACCTACGATGCCATGAACCGCTTTACCACCACCATGGGTGCCCTTAAAGACGGGCAGATCACCCCTGGCGACCATGGGTATCGGATCAGCTATAACCTGGCGGGGCAGCGGGTCACCGCCACCAATAAGCAGCATACCGAACGCTATCACTACGATGGCAACGGTAAACTCACCGAAACCTACATTGACGATAAGCTGCGGGCCAAGCGGATCAACGATGCGGTGGGCAATACCACCACCTACCTGGAGTATGATCAGGAGAGCAATGTCTACCGGCAGGTGAATAAGGTCTATGACCAGGATAACCGGGCAACCCGCGAAACCACCAGCATTGCCAAAGGCAAAGCGCAAAACAAAGGCAGTACCTATCACTTCGATGGGGCCGGTAACCTCAGCTGGACCCAGACCTTTGGGGGGGATGGTCCGGCTGTGCGCACTAGCTATACCTATGAGCGCTGGGATGACTACAAGCAGAAGACCATCAAAAATGAAGGGATCACAGGCGAAGAGTTTGACTTCCCTTGGCGGCCGGGGATGTCCATTCTGCATTACGACGTCAACGGCCATGTCAACATGGCGGAAGACAAATACAATGCGCGCATCCTACGCTATGTGAATAACCACAAAGGGCAGATCCTGACCCGTACCGAGGAAGGTCATGATCGTAATGATGATCACAAAGCCTACCTGCGCACCCACCACTTCTACTACGTCAATGGCATTGGCATTGGCGATGTCGGGGATGATGGTCCGACCTATACCGACTATGCGACCCAGCTGGCCTATAACCAAGGCTTAATGCGCAAGCCGGATAAAACCGAACCGGTGTTCAGTGCCGACTTCGATGCTAACTTCCAAGCCATTGGTGAAAACTACCCGGCACAAAGCCCGGGGGGGTATACCGTACAACAAGGCGATACCCTGCAAACCATCGCCTTGGCGCTCTGGGGCGACAGTAGCCTGTGGTTTATGCTGGCCGATGCCAATGGCCTGCAACCCCAGCAACTGAAAGACTTAAAGCCAGGCACCTTCCTCACGGTGCCGAACAAAGTCACCAATATCCACAACAACAGCAGTACCTTCCGACCTTATAACGCGGGTGTGGCGATCGGTGATGTGAGTCCGACGTTACCGGATATGCCACCGCCGCCGATTAAACCCGCGGGTGGGGGCTGTGGTGGTGCGGCCATGGTGGTGATGGTGGTTGTGGCAGTTGCCGCTGCTTGGGCTGGTGGTGCTGTGTTTGCGGGAATGGTCAAAGCATTCGGTGCTACGGTGGCAGGTATTGGCGGAGGCATACTGGCAGCAGGTGTGACGTCCCAAGCGATTATGCAGACGGGCGCTATCTTAACCGGGCAGCAAAATGGGTATCACTTTTCGTGGAAAGAGGTTGCCAAAGATGGACTTATGGCCGCTGCAAGTGTGGGGGTTGAAAAGTGGGCTAGTGGTTCAGCTGAAGCCGTAGCAAATGCAAAGAAGACGGGCGATGCGATATCCACTATGCAAAAAGTGGGTAATGCTGTTCAAGGTTCTAGAGGTTATATGGCTGCGGCTAAAGCGACCGCTCGTCAGTTGGTATCCAGTGCAATGGACCGAGAGCATAAGTTTAGCTGGAAGTCGATTGCGGCTTCAGCGATTGGGGCTGAGTTAGGTGGAGCGGTTAGTTCTTCGATTGGTTCTAAAGTAGGCGCTGATAACTGGGGTACATTTGCGGCAACCTTAACCGAGTCATTCGTGTCTTCTGCGGTTGAAACCAAAATATTTGGTAATAAGTTCAACTTTAAAAATGTTGCACGCCAAGCTGTTGGGCAGGCCATTGGAGCTTCATTAACTAAGACCTTTGATGGGTGGATGAATGATGATCCGCGTGATCAACAGGCACCACAAAAAGCCAGTGCTCAGCAGCATGCACATAGTACTCAAAGTAAGTCGAGTGGGGCTGTGGTTAATGAGCGTGGGCAAGGGAAGTTGGAGAGGGATAACCAAAAGCGCCTTCAAGATAATGACTCAAACTTCTATCAGCTAAGTTCTTCGGTTGTGCAGGAAAGTATTGTGCTTGATGAGCGTAAGAGTTTAGAAGAAAGCTTAGAAGGGCAAGCTGACTTCGCTTGGTTGGCTAAGTATGGTTTGGCAAGTAATGGTGGGGGGGGGACGCCGTCAGTACAAAGAGACGAATACAATGAAAATTATAATTTTTATCAGTTAGATAGTTCATATGCATTATCTACTCATCAGGGGGAAAGTGTTGGGTATAGGTTAGGGGATAGCCGGCTTCCTAACAGGTCAAGTGACATAAAGGAGCCTAATTTATGGGAGATGATATTTGGAGAGAAGATAGTTAGAAGCTTGGAGTTGATGACCGAAGTATTTAGTAATGCAAGTAACTCATCCAGTGGCTTTATTGGAGCAGCATTAGGTGATGATGTTTGGGTCAATGATCAAAAAGGTTTTCAGTCAGGATGGACTGGCTCAAAAGGAGACTGGTTTGGTTTAGCTAAAACATCAGGAAACTTTTTATCTTCAATCGCTTTTAGCCAGTTTCCTTCTGGTGAGCATCAAATGGTTTCGGAATTTTTTACTCCGGGGGAGGATGAAGTTGCTGGTAGTAAAGTGTTTATGCAATATGGTTTACCTGCGACTGCTGTAGCATTAGTTTTAACTCCAGCTGGGAAAAAAGCCTTTGGTAAGTTAAGTTTTAGATCACAGTCTTACCAGAAAGTTGAAGGTCTACATGGTTGGCATCCGGCTGAATATAGTTATAAATATAATGGTGAGTTGGACATACCAAGTTTCAGTGGCAGTGGTTATGCCTTTAATAATGTTAGTTTATCAACAGCGTATACTATAAATACTGGTATAATTGACGGTGGGTATGGGAGGTTTGCTTTTGTTCCAGACAGTAGCACTCCAAGGATAACAACCACTGTAACGGGTGGATCTGACGAAATCCTAGCGCTACCTGCACCAGGGCAACGTACTTTTACTCTTGATGAATTACGTAGTTTAGAAGGTCGTCAAAAATGGGAGGCTGGAGAAACTTACGTTCAGGAATTGTATGGTTCTACTGGCCAGCGACATTACCCTGTGCCTGGAACAGGCGGTCGCTTTGTTGATGCGCCAGCTGATTTGCCAAATGGTGGAGTATTAGCAAACGAAGTTAAAACTTATCAGCAGACAGTAAGCTCAGGTGGGCTTAATGAAGTACCTCTGAATAACAAGATTTACCAGCAAATAGAAAAAGACCTCTATCTGAGGGATACCGTACCGGGCTACGACCCACGGTGGAATTTCCTTGAGGCGCCGCCTTCGCAAGACCTTTCCAGAATACTTGAATTAAATAGAATTATTCATGTTACTTACGAATGATATGAGAGAGGCTTATGAGAGACCTAACGGCTGAAGAAAAAGCCGAGTTAGAAAAAAGAAAAGCTGGGTTTGATGCGTTCCGAGAGGAACGCATGCCTGTACTACATAAATTTGCTGAAATATTAGGGTGCCCAAATCCGCATGAAATATTAATCATGCCTGATAAGTTTCTGCCCTATATCAGCAAGTATATGGAGGAGCAAAATGTGGAAGGTGATAATCGAACTTGGTTGTTGACAAGGATCGGTTATTTTATTGGGGAGTTACTTGTCTGTAAATTTGATGGGTGCTGGATGGTCGATGAGAGGATTGAGTCAGACTCTTTCTCAAGATATGTAATAGGAGAGTTTGGTTATTCTGAGCCCGAGAAAGTAATCGACCCATTTCTATTGGCGCAAGTGTATGTTGATACTCCGCCCCCTAGAAATTTAGTTGAGCAGCTGGATGCTGTAGCAAAGGCCTTTTAATGGAAATAACAACAAAAAAGAGGACAGCCAAGATTTGATTGTGATCAAAAAATAGCTGGAAGGAAAGGGACATCCATCATTTGACTATGATCAAAAAATAGCCAGAGGTGTAGAACTATACTTCTGGTTATAAAGTAGTCAGTTTGTGTGGAGGTTTAACGAGTAAGAACAGGACATCCACTATTTGACTGCGATCAAAAAACAACCAGCGGAAAAGGATAGGACATCCACTATTTGATTGCGATCAAGAAAAAAAGAGGACAGCCAAGATTTGACTGTGATCAAAAAACAGCCAGAGGTGTGGGGCTATACTTCTGGTTATAAAGTAGTCAGTTTTGAGTGGAGGTTTAAGGATGACACGGCCACGAAGTGAGTTAGTCAGTGTGGCGGATACACCGTATTATCATTGTATATGTCGATGTGTACGTCGTGCTTTTTTGTGCGGTGATGACCGAGTAACGGGGCAAAATTTTGATCACCGAAAAGCCTGGTTGGTTGAGCGGCTCGCTGAGTTGGTTAAAGTGTTTGCCATTGATATTTGTGCTTATGCGGTGATGTCAAATCACTATCATTTAGTGGTTCGCATTAATGAAGAAAAGGCGTCACAATGGACGGATGATGAAGTGATTCGTCGTTGGCGGAAGTTGTACCAAGGACCTCCAATGGTTCAGCGTTATTTAGCGGGAGCTGTGCTGGATAAGGCGGAGCTTAAAGTCGTTAATGATATTGTTCAGCAGTGGCGGTTGCGGTTAGCGGATTTATCGTGGTTTATGCGCTGTTTAAATGAGCCGATTGCTCGGTGGGCTAACGATGAAGATGGCTGTAAAGGGCGGTTTTGGGAAGGCCGCTTTAAAAGCCAAGCGTTACTGGATGAAGCCGCATTATTGACGTGTATGAGTTATGTTGACTTAAACCCGGTTCGTGCGGGAATGGCTGAAACCCCCGAAGCTTCAGATTTTACCTCTATTCAAGCGCGAATGATTGCATGGGCAAAACGCCAACGAAAAAATAAAAAACAAAATAAGTTGTTTGTTCGAACCACTAAGTTACCTAAACAAACGTTGCCTACTGTGCCGTTATTACGCTTTTCGGGTAACGAAAAACAGGGAAAACCCAGTAGCATTTCTTTTTCATCAAAAGATTATTTACAGTTGGTTGATTGGCTCGGTCGAGCTATTCGAGATGATAAGCGAGGCTCTATTCCCAGTAATATGCCTCCTATTTTAGAGCGCCTGAATATCAATGCGGATGAGTTGTTGACTTATGTGAGTAAAAAAGAAAAACGGTTTATTGATGTGATGGGGACTGAAAATAATTTTCAGAAAATAGCAGAACAATGGCAGCGTAAGTTTATTAAAGGAATAAGGCTAGCTAAACAGTTATTTTCTAGACAAGCTGTTTATATACCCTTCACGAATCATTTTTAGGGTTTGTTGTCAGCACTCTTCACTCCAGTCACTTATTAATATAAGCTCTGGGGGCTTCATCGCTTGAAGGCCGCCTCTAAAAACCCTTCGTTTTGGGT
Source organism: Zooshikella ganghwensis DSM 15267 (assembly GCF_000428585.1). Taxonomy (GTDB): domain Bacteria; phylum Pseudomonadota; class Gammaproteobacteria; order Pseudomonadales; family Zooshikellaceae; genus Zooshikella; species Zooshikella ganghwensis. The sequence continues at coordinate 9,388 of NZ_AUAF01000078.1, forward strand.
ATATATAAGGTGTGGTTAAAGCATTATGTGGTTGTATGCAATGAGTTAAATGATTTTTTTAAATATAAATAATGGATGTCTCTTTTTTTAACCTCAACTGGCTCAATTAATAGGCTAAAAAGTCGAGGATCGCGTGAATTAAGGTTCATTTAACTAAATTTGTAAGGATAGCAAGATGGTTGTTTGCAGGGTTTGAATTTGTTTGTGAAGCAGGTGCTGGGAGCACCGTTAGTAGTAGCGAGCAAGGATGGTCTTCTGCTGCGGGAGGAACAAATTAATTCATGAACTGCAATAGCACAGTCTATGCTTTTCAGTATGTCTGGGCTAAAAAATTACTTGATCAATAGTACGATGGTTTTTATTACTGTCTTACAATGTTGCAACCCTTTGAGTTTTTTTAATCTCCAAGAAATGCACAGGTTGTATAAAATATACTAATTGTGCTATACCAATTTAATTTACTATGAACACGCCGTTAATCCTTCCCTGGAGGCTCAGCTGCCGCATCCTTGCGGCAGATGGTTCTTCGTAAATCAAATCGTCTTCTGACTTTGCAGCTAGATATAGGGAAAAGAATAGAATTGTCAGGATTTGGTGGTGGTTAAAGGGTAGTCAGAAGTGGTTGGCTGAACTAGCAAGTTGGAAACTTAAAATTGTCAATGACTATTGGTGATCAGCTTTTAAATCCAAGGAGTAAAGATAAATGAAGTTCACTCTCAAGCATTTACTAATGGGAATTGCTTGGTTAGTCGTTTCTATGAATGTATCAGCTAGCATAGAAGTGGTAACGCCAATTGGTGTCAGTTGCGACTCGGGGGATGGCACTTGTTTTGCGATTTTAAGAGAATCGTTAGCAAGATCAAATTGTACGCACAAAAAGCAATTAAGGCTTAATCCTGACAGTAAAGGTAGCAAAGGACAGTATTCAGCGCTGTTGACTGCTTTTATGGGAGGCAAAAGAATACGTGTTAAAACAGAAGCATGTATTCAAGACCACCCAACACCTGACTGGTTGTATATTACTGATTAAGCTCATTTAGAGTTTCCTCTAGTATCCAATTTTCATATGGCCAAAAAAGGGATTTTATGCTAATGGTCTTAATTTTAGTGATGATTAGATATTCTTTGTGTATAATTCGCTCAAGTTTTGAGCTATTAAAATAGTTAGTAGAAAGCAGTATTGGTTTAAACAATTAAGCCTATATTACTGGTTAAAGGAAGTCTTAATTTGGGTAAACAGATTAGGGCCTGTTAACACTATTTGAATCACCACTGCCGTAGACTATTTTTTCGCCTAGCAAGGCACAAGGAATGCTGTGTAGTCATTCTACATAAATGACTTGTAACACTGCTAGGTGGAAAAATAATCACGGCCCGAAGGGTTATGACGGTAAAAGCACTACTCGTTGTTGCTCATTGTTCATTTAGAACAACTAAACTTCACGCTTCGCGCCTAGATTAGTGCTTTTACCGTCATAACAGTGATATTCAAATAGTGTTAACAGACCCTAAGCATCAATATAATACTAGCTTACTAAAGGAAATACTGACTATCGGACTGTAGTATTATGTTTTAGTGGAGTAAAATGAAAGGTTATTTCTTTGGAGTACTTTTAGTATTGTCGGCATCGACATCGGTTGCATCAGATATTGTAAATGGTTGGACTGGAAATACTACTATTAGCAAGATACATAGTGAAGCAACAAGAACCTTGTTTGCATTTAAAGATGTACAGGGTACTTGTGGACACCCTAACTTTTGGGTTTTACCTATTGAGAAAGAGGCATATCTAGAAGTTAGCAAAATTAAGCATAGTTTATTACTTACGGCTTTTTCTACAAAGAAGGTAGTCAATGTAAGATGTGAAAATAGCCGAATCACTGATTTTTCAGTGCTTGAGTGATAATGAAATATACATTAGTACTTGTAGTTATGTGGGAAAGTAGGGGGAATATCCTTGATTCGGAAATATGTGTTTTGTTCTTTATTACTTGTAGCATCTACGGTTGTGTCAGCGGTGCCCTATTCGCAAGATACCGGCGTGATAAAGAGGTTTCATGCGAGCAATTCTGGAGCTGTAGCTGTTTCGCTTAATGCTGGTTTTCCTAAAGCATCTGGTGATCGCCAGTGTCCAAATGCTGCAGGTGACTGGGCTGGAGATACCAATATTGACCCCACTGTTAAATCGGCTTTGTTAGCGGCGTATTTATCAGGAAAAAGAGTAACAGTAACTACGCAAGGATGTAATTCTGGAGGGGGTTGGTATCGACTAATTGATGTTTATTTAGATTAGATAATATCAACTTCAAATTAATGTCTGGTATATATTGTTTTTGAGTATCTTTTAACTTAGTTGCTCTGAGAGTTAAGTAGGAAGTATTATTTATATGAAAAAAATTATTATTGCTATTTTGGTTGGGTTATTTTCTACAAACGTGATGTCTGACCACTCATGGGATGGAGTTGTTAAAGGTCAAATTGAACAAATTGATGTGAGTAGTACAGATGATATGACTTTTAGAGTTTTACTAAAAGGTGTTCCTTCAATGTGTGAAAACAGTCATAGATTTGCTTACTTGAAAAAAAATAACGATAGCCCAGTTTATGATACTTATATAAGTGCATTGTTAGCTGCAAAGTTTGCACAAGCTGAAGTTACTATATATAGCACAAAGGATGAGCACGGATATTGTCGTATTGGATATATCGTTATTCGTTAAGTGTTGCTCTGATCACTGTACATGTCTAAACAATCTAATATAACCAATCAAAAACTTAATCCTCTCCGTAAAATGGAGGCTATCCGCCTCCAAGCAAGAGAAGCTAGACTCACAGCTTTGCTCTCGGCAATAATTATGCCTTTTAAGCGCATTACTGGATATGAGAGGTTTTCTGTGATCTTAGCTTCAAGCGGGTAGATACTAGTAACAGGACTGTTTTTTTGTTGCTGATCTTGATTTATAGGGATATTTCCACCGTGTGTAGACTGAAGTAGAGGTTCATCTATGAAGATTAAATTGACTGACCCTATTTCTGAGACGGTTACTGTTAGTGGGCTTAATTCCGGACTTTCAGGGTAGAAAGTAGCAGGGCCAGACTGAAATAATGGTAAGTCTTCAGCATAAATAAAAGCGTTTAATATGCCAGGATTTTCACTGGATAAGCGAGCATAAGGGTAGCTGTTATTTATCCACATATTTTCAGTTAAAGTGGGGTCTACCCAGGAAATTTTGCCAGAAAAGGGAGCATGAACTGTCAATAGTGCTTTGCTTTTAATTAGTCCAGAAAGCTTAGTCTCAGCTTCATATTTTCGTCGAAGTAAAATTTCATATTGAATAAGGTGTTCTTTTGAGCCTATTATTTGACGAATTTGTTCATTAATAACGGCTAAAGTTACTTGAGTTGATGCAATATCTAAATTTAATTGAGAACTGTTAAAACGAATTAAGACGTCACCTTTTTGAACCTGCATGCCTTCATAAATACTAATTTCGCTAACTTGTGAAGGCATAATTGGGTATAGTTTAACAGACTCGGTGGGTACATAAACGGCAGGGTATCTAATAGACCATTGTTGCGGTATAAAAAATATTAGTACGAGTAAAGCGAGTAAGCTGGTAATACATAGTTTTCGATGGATTGAGCTGTTGGGAGCATAATGAGCAAACCATAACTTGATTTCTTTGACGATCGGCATAAGCAATAATTTATACGTTAAGACAATAAGAAGAATGATGCCTAGGGCTTTAAATAAAAAGTTGTATACAACATAAAAGATACTTAAAAAATAAATTAAGCGAACAATCCAGGTAAGCCAAGCATAGCTGATAAGGAATGTTCTATGGGCGTCATAGTGATAAATATAGTTAGGATATTTAGTGCCAAATATTAAATGTCGTAGTTGCCAGCGAGCAAGTGCAAACGACTTGCTTTGTAAATTGTCGATATTAATAAAGTCAGCAAGTAAATAGTATCCATCAAATTTTAAGCAAGGATTAAGATTGACTAACAACGTCATCGCAATACTGGTTGTAATAATAAATGTAAGACAGGTTTGAAAAGGTCCTGCAGGTAAAAAGGGCCAGATAAATAATGCTACGCCAGCAATGATTAACTCGACCATTACACCTGCATATGAAATGGCTAGCCGTTGCTGCCGAGATATAAGTGACCATGATGCTGTTGTATCAGTAAAAAAACGAGGCCAGAAAATGATAAAAGCGATCCCAATTGAGGTGACTGGAACTTTAAAACGAGTGGCCATTAAAGCGTGGCCAAGTTCATGACAAAACTTGAGAAAAATAAGGCAAACACCCAGTAATAGCCAACCTGACGGTTTATAGAGATAGTTAAATGAATACGTAAATTGATCCCACTGATGACCTACTAATAATAATCCTAAACCTGTTAAAATAAACCAGGTTACAATAAAGTATTTACTAAATAGAGCATTAAAATAGGGTAGCCAATGTTGTAAAGCATTTTGAGGTTGGAATAATGAAATATTAAAAAAGCATAATTTTAGGATTATATCATGCCAAGTTAGCTTTCGCTTGGGTGGTTTTTGTGTGTGAGTAACAAGTTGGTGACTATCTAAAAAGTGCTCTACACTTGAAAGCTGTTGTTCATTAATAGCGCGGAGTTTAAGTTTATTAAGCAATGCTTCTTTTGTTTGTGCGTTACACCATTCTGCTAAAATAGTAAAGACGGTTTCATCTAAGCGAAAGTATTTGTGTTGAATTGGGTCATAAAGTGTCCAGCTAGGTAAACCTTGAGCTGTTACTGGACCGGGTTCAATTTTCAATTCTTGGCGTAATGCTGGTAGCTTATTCATAAACCTAACCACTGACGCACAGCGGTAAGCGGACGTCGGAAAAGGTAATAAAAGAGTGTTACTTGTTCACCATATACTTTGGCAGTTCCTTGTAGGCCTATCCTAACGAGTTCTTTGTCGGCTACTGACGTGTTAATTTTTAATTTGGCTCGTAGCGGGTAGTTTAAACCTATCCCTGGTTTGATATCAGGAAAGTAGCTGATTGAAGTTAACAAGCCAGAAATAGGTGTTGTTGCTTCAGCGTTGCGAAAAAAAAGTACTTCGTTACCTTGTTGGAGAGGCGTAAAGTCTTGCACCCCGAGAGCAATAGAAAGCTCAGTGTCATTTGGGTCGCTTAAATACATAATACGTTCACCTATAGTCACGGGTTTACCTATAAGTGCTTGTGTATCCCCAAACAGTATGACTCCATCTTTTGGGGCAGTAACATGAGTAAATGCCAACTGCTCTTTGGATAGCTTTAATTGTGCTTTGGCTAGTTCGTACTCTGCTTTTTGCTGAGCAAATGCCTGATTATTGTATTGTACAAGAGTGTTTTGTAGTGCTGTTTTATAGCGTGACTCCGCAACTTGTAGTTGCTCTAATTTTATCTGATAGTTATTTTGTAATTCAATGGGTTCATATTGATAAAGAATATCACCTTGTTTGACGGGTTGGTTTGGTTTCACTAAAACTTGACTTATTATCCCTGTAAGTGGTGCCGTGATGGGGATGGGGGTTCGTGGAACAATTTCTGCAGGAGCCAATACAGATAAGCGAACAGGCAGCGCCATAAACAGTATGAATACAGCACAGATACTAAGGTACTTTATACCACGTTTTTTATCTGAGCCAGAAACTCTTAGACTACCAAAACGATGCTGCTGTAGTAAAAAAAGGTAGTGATAGCTTAACAATTGAATGATTTCTTCTTCGGAGCGACACCATGGCGTATGACGGCAATAAAGTAATCCTCCATAGTATTTATTTTTGGTATTGAAGGGAGACCAGTATAATTGTTTTAATCCTGATTGCTCAAACGTAGCTTGCAATGACTGATCATTAATTTGGTCTGTTGTATATGCTGAATTTTTATTGGTAATCAGTTCAGATTGTATTAGCTTTCTTGCAGCATGTATAAGTGGTGCTTTTTGGTTGATGTGGTGGTTATGACTTACACCATAAACAAAGGATTTTTTACTTTTATAGCCAATAAATAATATGAGATCATAGTTTATTAATTGGTTTGGTGGACTGGTAATTTGTGAGGTTATTGCTTCTTTGGAAGATTGTTCATAAAGTTCGCTGATAAACTGATGATAACATGAAAGAGATAGTAAGGAGCGAGGAGTATGATTATCTTTTAGGGGAGCGTGTAAAGGTGCATTCATTGCTAGGGCTGTAATTGAGAAGTAGTTGTGCTTGGTTTTTTATTTAAAATTATAATCCCTGTCATACCTGGCGAAACAGGCTGGGAAGTTGATAAATGGGTGAAATCAGCATAAGCCCGAAAAGTGTTACTGACAGAGTCTATTACAGGGGCAAGTCGGGTAATGGTTAATGTGGCTGTGTTGGGCTTTCCATCAATAATAAAATTAATTTTATCACCGGGATGAGTAGCAAAATACTGTTGATAAGGCAGAATCATTTCAACCGATAAATTTTTATTGTCAATAATTTCTATGACAGGATCACCTACATTGATAGTTTGAAAGGGCTGGGAAAATGTTTTTACAACTGTGCCTGCATATGGTGCTTTAATTTTGCAACCTTCAACCGTAATTTTTGCTTGTGTTGCTTTGCTTTTGGCAACATCCCTCTCACTTTTTGCTAGTTCAACTTCAAGTTGACCAATCGCATTATACTGTTGCAGAGACTGGTTATTAGCGAACACTTTTTGCTTGGCTCGCCATTCAGCTGTTGCCCCTTTATGCGCTGCTTGGTAATGGCGACAGTCCAGTGCCATGAGTACATCTCCTTGTTTAAAACTTTGGCCTGCCTGGAGAGGTAATTGGATAATTTGTCCTGCGACTAGAGCAGATAATATGGAACGCTGTTTCGCCTGAACAATGCCTCGCAGTGAACTATCTGTTGCATAACTCGTCGTACTAAGCACACAAATTAATAAGATAAACAGTAACCCATTCAGGAGCGGGTTTAATACATTAACTTTCATTTTTATTGTTCGTTTTAATATTTGCATTTTGATCGATAAGGCTAAATCAATAATAAATTTGTGTTATGAGCTGGTTGCTTTGTTTATTAATGTCAGCTTTGGTTAACTCTGGAGAGTTTTCAAGTGGCTCCATGCCTGCTGCCAGTAATAATTGACCGTACGCATACTGGACATCGGCATAACTTAGGTCGCGTCTTAATTGTCCTAGCAAGTAATTTAGCTCAGCGCGTAATACTTCATTTTTACCAATTTTGGCTTTTTGTGCATTCGCCCGAAGGTGTTTTACTATACGAAGTTCAACATGGTCAAACTGTTGTGCACTCTCAAACTCTTTAATAGCTTGTTGATAGCTTTGCCATGAAACGTGAACTTGTGCGAGTACTGACATATGCATCGCTAGCCGTCTAGCTTTACTGATTTCTACTGCTAGTTCTGCAGATTCTTTACGCTTGTTGCCTGCAAATAAACCCATGAGGTTATAGCTTAAATCAAGGCCAAGATTGCCCCAGTTTTGATTAACCAGAAAATCATTACTGTTGTAATAACCTCCTGCTTTTAATTTGAGAGATGGCAGTAATTCAAGTAAAGCTGCTTTAGCTTCAGCAGCAGAAATACGTTCTTTATAGGCTTCACCAATTAATTCTGGACGATAACGAATTCCATGCTGTTCCAGTTGCTCAATTGACATTGCCATAGCTGGGATAGAAAGCTCTTCAGGATTTGGTACGGCCACACGAAACTGGGCGGTTGGTGAAACATTAATAAGTTTAGCGAGCTCAGCTTTTGAGTGTAGAATATTTTTTCGAAGAATATGTAACTCACGAATAATGGTTAATAAATCTCGTTGGTAGACAAGCGTTTTATAAGGGGACTGAAGACGTTTTTTGCGGATTTGTTCGGTGTTGTCGTATGCTTTTTCTGCTCTTGCTAAAATAGGCTCAATGTAGTCCATAATACGTTGTTGGGCTACTGCTCGCCAATAAGCTGCACGAACATCTAGCAAGATTTGTTGAGACATTTTACGGATTTGTTCTTTGGCTAATAAGTAGCGGTCAGCTTGTTGTTTGGCGCGGATATAGGATAAACCAAAGTCCAACACATTCCAGCTTAATTCTAGGCTGGCTTCACCTACATCACGTTGGGTTGATGTAGACGGTTCCAAAGTCTCCTGCCCAGTGTCAATTGAACGACTAGAAGAACCATCAATATTAGTGCGATGATTAAATCCTGCTTTGGTCAGCAAGTCAGGTAGTAGTTCATACTTTGCAGTTTCTAACTCTTTTGAGGCAAGCACGCCCTCCATCATCGCGACACGTTTATCAAGATTATATTTTAAGGCTCTTTGAAAGGCTTCTTCTAAGGTTAATATGCCATTGATTTCAATTTGTTGGGTGGCCAAGGCATGTTGGTCTTCAGTAATCCGAGCAGAATGTTCTTGCTCTGTAAATGGTACCGGTTGAATACTACAGCCTGCTATGGCAATAAATAAACTTGAAAGCTGTAAACGGACTACTTTCTTGCTTTTTAACATGCTGTTCCACTCCAGTACAATGACCCTTGGGGGCTTGATTCATAAACTATTTACAGTTTGTTATGAAAATAATTATGTTGTCGTTTTTATTTATTGAATAAAAGGGTAAAGTATTTTTTAATTAATGCTCATAGTGTGTAGTCACTAGCCTGTTTAACTGGTTTGAAAAAGAATTTTCATTATTAAACGTATCATTGGCGGCTTGACTAGGCTTACAATTTACTGATCCTGACCCTATTGATGAAACTGAGCCTGTTGTGCCATCAACAACGACATTTTGTTCTATCGTCTCGCCATTGGCTAAGTAAACTTCGAGATGAATTTTTGCAGATTCGCTACTCGATAGATTTAGATTAAATACGCCTCGCTGAGCATCTATGGAGAAATTTGCATGACTTGGTGCGTCCATAACGCAACCTCCATAACCTGTTACTGCTTGTCCATTAATTTGTACAGAGTGATCAATATAGCCTGCCCAACTGTCGTGTACTTTTTCAACTTCAACAAAGATTAAATCAAGAATAGTCGCTTCAGGCTCTCCAAGTACTTTGGTGGTCATGGCATTGGCAATATCACCACGATCATAATTTGCGAGTCCAAATACCATATGTTGAATACGTTCAGCATCATAATTATGGTGAGGCAAAGGGTGATAGACTACTTTGCCATCAATCGATACTGTAGTTGCAGGTTTTAAGAATTCTGGTAATGGGCTGGATAATAAACTAGGTGGTGCAAGTCCTGGGGATAATGTCGTGCTAATAGGGGATGATGTTGGATGGGGTGTTATGTGGGGTTTAACCTCGGACTCCTCTTCGCCAGTTTCACCATCTACGTTGGATGTCGTAGGATAAGTAGGAATATTGGGTGTAGCTCCGTTAATATCGATACGAATTACAGCAACATTACTTGTACCACCATCTCCATCAGTAGCAACGACATTGATTATTCGAGTTCCTGTTGTGGGATCATCTGGACTTTGATTAACATACGTTATTTGTTGAAGTAAAGCTGAGACACTTGTGGGATTAGCGCTGCTATTGAAGTTAAATTGTAGCGGTACACCATTTGTGCCTCCTGAAAATGTGCCAATTGGGGTTCCACCATAACTCACTGTTGAGCCACTGACTCCTATTTCACCTGGGCCATTTCCCTGATTGTTTACCATTACATCATCTTCACCCGGTACTAAGCCGCTGACAAATGTTGCGGTTAGTGTGCCTGAATTAAAGTCAGTACTAGTGGGGTCAACAATAGTAGCGGGGGTTCCTCTATCTAGAGGAAATGTAGTCGGATCACCAGGATTTACATTAATAACTTCAGTGAAGTTATTAATGGTGGGGTTAATATTATTAACCGTTATGGTGACTGTTGAAGTATTACTTGTTGCCCCTTGATTATCAATAACATTAACATTGATGCTACGAGTACCTGCTGTAGGGTCAGTGGTGTCTGTATTGGTGTACTGTAATTGTTGAGTAAGTGCAGTAACCGCTGCGGGTGTAGCATTTGTATTAAATGTAATAACTAAAGGAGAATTATTAGTGCCACCTGTAAATGTACCTATGATGGTACCCCCATAGGTTACATTGCTACCTGAGACGCCTATTTGACCAGGGCTGGTACCCTGATTATTTATACTTAAAACATCTTCAGTACCGTCACTACCTGCAGTAAAAGTTGCAGTGAGGCTGCCTGTGTTAAAATTAGGCGCATCATCTGTGACAGAAGCTGCAGTGCCTTGATCTAGAAAAGTGGTATTGGAAACATTAGGTGTAATACTTTGATTATCACCATCTAAATTACTAACGACAGGAGCAGGATTATTTACATCAACAGTAACAGTTGCTGTATTACTGGTACCACCATCGCCATCAGTAGCCGAGAAGGTGATGGTCCGTGTGCCTAAGGTAGGACTGCCAGGATCAGTATTAGTATACTGAATTTGTTGTAGTAAGGCTGATACGGCTGTTGGAGTGGCATTGGTATTAAAGTTTACTGTAAGAGGGGTTCCACCACTTCCCCCTGCAAAGGTACCAATGGTGGTGCCTTCATAGGTTACATTAGCGCCCGCAACACCAATTTGGCCTAAACCAACACCTTGATTATTAATCACTAATGTGTCTTCAGTAGGATCACTGCCTGCTGTGAACTGAACTGTTAATGTGCCATCTTGTAAGTTGCTGCTGGTTGTATCTGTAAAGGTTGCTGATGTGCCTTGGTCTAAGGTTGTAGTGGCACTGACAAATGGATTTAGTGTTGTTGAGTCACCATCTAGATTATTAATGGCTGGAGCAGTGTTGGCTTCAGTAAAAAGTGTAAAATAAAAACCATTATTCAAAAAGCCTAAGTTAAATGTGACAGTAGAACCGTCAAATGCAGAGGGTGAAACAAAGGAAAAAGCATTTGAAAAGTCACCATCATCAGTGTCCACAACCATCGCAAAATCACTTGATGATCTACCTGTTAAGCCAAGGGTAGTAAGATCAAATGTAACTGTTGTATTTACAAAGTCTTGTACCTCTTGCACTTTCCACTCAGTAGCTAAACGTTTTGAAAAACCTGAGTTTGCAGGCATTTCTGTTGAGATTTCTCCAGACGCACCATTACTTCCCCACATTAAGTAGTCACCATCATCGAGAGATGATGTTGCTTCTATGGTTACAGCACTACCTGAGTTAATTGATTTTGATTTTAGTTGGTTGAGATCACTACCCGAGTCAATGGCAACCCCTGCGACATTATTATGATATCCAGAGTTAGCAGTGAAGTCCCAAGCCGTTACTCCTGTAGATGTAATATAATCACCTTCAGTGATACCCCCTTCATTATCTGTTGGATCAAGGGTAATGCCGTATTTTACTGCTAGGTAGCTTTCGACTTTTTGTTTATCAGCTAAAGAAAGTGTGGTGTTATAAATAATAACTTCACTAAGGTTCATTCCTGCATTAACAGTACCTAGAGCATCTGGATAAGATCCAATAGATAGGTTACCGAATAGTGAGTTATCAGCGGCAGGAGCAACACCTGTAGTACCACTTCGGAGTCCATCAACATAAAGGGAATTATTTGGGATATTTGCTACACCAGATACAATATGATAGGTGCTGGAAACAGCTGGACCGGAAATTTTCCCTCCTACGTCATCGGAAAAATCGAAGCGTGGATTATTGGGGGCAGTATATTCAATATTAATTCTATCTGTGCGGGCAAAACCATCGTTGTGTTCCCATTGAGCTACAACGCCTGGAGAGAAAACATTGACGACGGCAAACATGGTATTGTTATTGTTTGAGATAATTTCAGTTCCCTGAAAATTAATTCTGGTCAGCTCATCATTGGTTCCGTCAAAACGAAGTGATGGGTTGAAGTTAACGGTACTCAGCTGGCGCTGGGGTTGTTTGGTGTTGTCACCTTGGCTAACCGAGTTGTTACCGCCGGCTGCACTTTGATCAGTCCAGTTTGTTACTGTGCCTCCAGACTCAGTCACACCTGCATTGGCTTTTAACCATAGCGTTAGATTTGCACTGGCTACATTGCCTGGTGCTGCGAGTGTTGTTGGATACTCCAGTTGAAATTGTGCAGATAAGACTGGGACAACAAATTTACTATTTGTTGTGTACTCTAGTTCCCAGTCTCCTGCGAGAGTTTTTGCTCCAGTGAGGTCGGTAGAGGCAGCAATATCAAGCCCTGTTAAATTGGCTAGGGTATCGAGGGCTACTTGCCCCTCTGCAGTACTTGCAACGTCACATCCGTAGACAGCCAATACGGCATTATCTGCTGTCAGGTTACGTATATCTTTAAGTAATTCAGAATAGTTTTGGATAATAGTATCTATTGTGAGAGAAGTACTACCAATTAATAACTCACCAGGTTTGCCATGGGAGAATAAAATAATTTCTTGAGGCTTTGTTTCGCTTGCTTGAAACTGTTGTAGTATAGTGTGTATTTGTTCAACACCACTGTAGTGGCCTGATAGTGTAAACACTTGAGCATTAGGAAACTCTGCCTCAATGAGTGCACTATTTTCAACACGACTATCGATGATGACAATTGTGTTTGGTGCCTCTGTTATCTGTAACTCATTTGATAAGATAGCATGGTCGAAATTAGTTTGATCGAAACTAGCCTGATCATGTTGTACTTCGACTGCATCAACTGTAGCGCCAAGTGCTGCATCAAATAAAATGCGATTTTCTAATAGTTCAATACCCATAACAGGTACTGTAAGGGTATTTTTTTTGAACATAACAAATGCTCCAACATACAGGTACTTCTTACTACTTTAAATAGGCACTGTTAGATAATTTATAGATACTGCTAACATAAAAATCCAACAATAAGCGTATGGATTTCATTTTGAGTATAATGCATTTGAAACCTGTCGTTTTTGTATTATCGTTTGAATAAAATTTGAATATTTAGTAATGAACGTTTATTAATTTTTGTTGAGTTAATAAGGGTGCTGTTGATAACTACTCTAAGATAATCTCGCAAATATAAAGTCTAAGTAACTGCTGACTTAATCATGTTTTCAATGGTGGGGATATTTAAAAACAGTAAGCCGTAGGTTGGGAGAAAAATAAATAATGTAAGGTATTTTATTTAATACGCTCTTAAAGTTCAATTGGTTAAGATAATAAATCGCAGTTTCGGATAATAAGTGCAATTGGCATTAGAGAAGCCAGCTGATAGAGTTTGCGCTTCTCCCGACCAAGAGATGAAGCACTGTGAACTACAATCAGCTGACTGAGCATGAACGATACCAGATTTATTCGCTTTTAAAAGCAGGATTAAATCAAAAAGAAATTGCTAAGAACTTGGAACGAAATCCATCAACCATCTCTCGTGAGTTGATGCGTAATAAAGGACTTCGAGGATATCGTCCCAAACAGGCACAGCAGCTGTCAGATGACAGACGATC
>NZ_AUAF01000079.1 GCF_000428585.1 Zooshikella ganghwensis DSM 15267
GCTTGGGTGTTAAGTTTCGTGACTTGGTATAATCAAGTGCATCGACATAGTGGGATTCAGTTTGTGACCCCTCAAGCACGCCATGAAGGCAAAGACCACGCTATTTTGGAAAACCGTAAGGTGGTATATGAAAAAGCAAAATTGGCCAATCCAAGACGCTGGACAGGTCAAACACGTAATTGGAATCGAATTGAAAGGGTTTGGCTTAACCCTGATAACAATCAAATGCTAAATCATTAGTGTAGGTTGGTTGATGCGACAACTATCTTGACAAACAGCGAAATAGGTTTCACCATAATGAAATTCAATATATTGAGAAACCATCGCATCAGTTTCGTAAATATTTAAACAGGGCTTAGGCAGGGGGGGAGCTTCTACATATCGAAAGCCTGCATGCTGGAAAAAATGACGCCGAAAAGCATAACGTGAGTCTTTGATTGCATAATTGCCAGTTGATATCCAGCAACCGCCTTTAAAGAGAAAATGCTTCCCATCAAAGGTTGGAGTTGAAAAGTCATCATAAGCAGGATGAACACTGAAACCCTCATAACAATCAATGGGGGTTTCAGTCCACTGCCAGACATTACCAATTATGTCATAGAAACCATTAGCGAAAGCATGGCGATTTACTGGACAAGCTGACATTTCATATTCTAAATTAATGTTGCCAGGTGCTTGATTCCAGTAAGGTTGATCTGTATCTACTTGCTTTCGTAGGGTATACCATTCAGCCTCTGTAGGTAAGCGTATATTTTTTTCTAAAACAGATGATTTCCAGTTACAGAATGCTTTTGCTTCATAGTGATTCACGTCAACTGGCCAATCCCAAGGCATGTCAATCATTTCCAACATCGTTCGGTATTTAAACCTATCGCCCACTTTTAGCCAGTATCTGGGGAGTTTGTGCTCTCGAGACTGAACCCACTGCCAACCTTCTTTATCCCAATATTCTTTCTGGTTGTACCCATTTGCAGTTACAAAATCAAAAAATTCTTTGTTTGATACAAGATATTTACTGGCCTTAAAATTATCGACGTAAGTATGAAACGCTCCATACTCGTTATCCCATCCATAAAGTGGATTGTTTTTTGACTTACCTAAAGTGATTGCTCCACCAATCACTGGTAGTAACTCGTTGCTAGGAGGGGAATTGCTGGTGAGGCAAATATTACTCCATATAGGGTGAGGTGTAATACACTGGATAGGTAACTCTCTAATAAGTACGGATGTTGTTTCTAAATGGATACGTTCATGTTCGATGCCCATTAAGATAATCCACATTGGACTTTGCCAATCTATTGGTAAAGTAAAATCAGTTGTACGAATAAACTGGTCCACTAGTGTGCGTGTCTTTTTCCGGTAATCACGAACTTCATCTGCGGTTGGCCAGTCATAATGTTCATCGTGAAGGTCGTCCCAAGACATTTCATCAACACCAATAGCCAACATTGACTCTAATTTAGGATCAATGCGAGTTGAAATTAACCCTGTCACGTTGAGCTTATTGATGAAGAATACAGCCGTATGACCAAAATAGAATATTAATGGATGACGTAACGGATTGGGTCGGGTGTAAAATGCACTCTCGTTATTTAAACATTCAAAAATACTTTCATAAAGTGAGAAACTATTGTGGAAATAATTAAGAATTTCTTTTCGTTTTTTTGAATGGTCTGTGCCACTCAATATGACTGTTTTTGTTACAAGAAAGTCATCCTTTAATGTGTTTTTTTCTTGTGTGAGTGTTGAGAGCATAGTCTAGTCCCTTAGAATATGATTTAGAATTGGCTATAAGTATATTCGAATGCTTTATATCTAAAAATAACTCTTCTAAATTGAAGTCTATCTGTAAGTGTTGCTGAACAGAAAAACTAAATTTAGATAAGAAACAAAGTGACAATTAGGGAACGATATATGTAGACAGTTTGTGCAAACTGAGAAAAAATTATTGGTAGTAATAATGATAGAAAAGATCAGTAATGCGCATATAATGTAGTTATCATATTTAAAATTTGCAATAACAGCGATAGCTGTTTTAAAAGTGCTAGCTGGCCTATTAGGGTAAGCACTATAGATAGTATGCATATAGATTATTCGTGAAAAGTAAATGGTTTTAAGTAGTGCCCATATAGTTAATTCATAAAGAATACTAAGATCATAAAAGTAGTTTTAACTGGAGTTGATGACTAATAATGAAAAGTATTCGTACTAAACTAACGTTTATATTACTTAGTGTAGCACTTATTCCGCTAATAGTACTTGCTTTAGTGCTTGGCTCAGAAAGTTACAAGACTGCACGAAAGACGATGGAAGCTCAGGCACGAGAACAATTGATATCAATCAGAACAATTAAAAAGCAGCAAATTGAAGATTACTTTAATACAATCCGTAACCAAGTTTTAAGTTTTTCAAATGATCGTATGATCATTAATGCAATGAACGATTTTAATAGTGCATTTAAGGCTTACAGAAGTGAAGCAGGTATCACAGATGTAAGTACGCTAAAAGAATCCTTAAGCCAGTATTATACGAGAGATTATAATAACGAATACGGCAATAGAAATAATGGCAAAAAGTCAAATACCAACCAATTATTGAGTGGGTTAGATGATGACTCAATTGCGCTTCAGTATGCATTTATTCAATCAAATTCAAATCCTTTAGGTGAAAAAGATAAGCTAGTCACTTTGGAGAATAATACAACATATGCTAAAGTTCACGCAAAATTCCATCCTCACATAAGAGATTTTTTACAACGTTTTGAATACTATGACATATTTTTAGTTGATTATGATACTGGGGATATCGTTTATTCAGTATTCAAAGAATTGGACTACTCAACATCGATAAAAACAGGGCCTTATGCAAACTCAGGGATTGGAGAGGCTTTTAAACAAGTCGTTAATGCATCGCAGAAAACAGTATATTTAACTGATTTTGCTAGTTATACACCTTCTTATGAAGATCCTGCATCGTTTATCGCTACACCAATATTTGATGGAAGCCAACGTATAGGGGTTTTGATATTTCAGATGCCAATTGATCGAATTAATACAATTATGACATATAACCAAAAATGGGTAGAAGCTGGGTTGGGTAAATCAGGTGAAACTTACCTTGTAGGACCTGATTATACTATGCGTAGTTTAAGCCGCTTTTTATTGGAAGATCAATCAGGCTATGAGGCAGCGCTGTTATCAGTTGGTATAAAAGAGTCGATTATTAATACGATTTTATCGAAGAAGACAACTATTGGTTTACAGCCGGTGAAAACAAAGGGTACCCATGCAGCTATAGCGGGTGAAACCGCGTTTCAGATTTTCCCAGACTATCGGAATGTAAATGTACTCTCTGCTTATGCTCCGCTCAATATAGAAGGGTTAAACTGGGCTATTATGAGTGAAATTGATGAAACAGAAGCCTTTGCACCAGCCGACGAGTTGCGTTCATTTATCTTGCAGGTCAGCATTGCTAGCATGCTGGTATTTGCCGTATTAGCTTATTTATTCAGCCTGTTTGTATCGAAATTTTTTACGAAACCAATTACTAAGCTTGAGGAATCAATATTGACTATTCAGCAAAGTTCTGACCTTAGTAAAAGCATAGAGCTTGACGTAAAGGATGAGGTGGGAAGAATAGCTAATGCTGTTAATGGAATGTTAGGGAAATTCAACCATACAGTGAGGCACATAATAGAAACTGTTGTAGAGTTAAAAGCTTCAGCAAAACAGATGGCGCAGCTAAGTGCGAGCACAGCAGAAGGTGTAATGTTACAACAAACAGAATCTCAACAGGTAGCAACAGCATCCACAGAAATGAATGCAACGGCTCAGTCAGTGGCTCAGAATGCGAGTTCTGCTGCTGAATCTACAGAGCGTGCTAATTTGCTTTGTAGTGAAGGTATTCAGGTTGCGCATGAAACCTCTCAATCATCCGAAACACTTGTTGCAGAAGTTGCGGAAACTGAATCTACCATGGATAAGGTAGCTACTGATAGTGAAAAGGTTGGCGCAGTATTAGACGTTATTCGTAGTATTGCTGAGCAAACCAATCTTCTGGCGCTAAATGCTGCAATTGAAGCTGCTCGGGCTGGAGAGCAAGGACGAGGTTTTGCAGTGGTTGCAGATGAGGTAAGAACACTCGCTCAGCGCACACAGGATGCAACGCTTGAAATCCAGCAAATGATTCAAAGTTTGCAATCAGGATCGCAGGAAGCCGTTTCATTAATGAAGCGTTCTGCTGAAAGAGCTGGAGGAAACAAAGATCAAGTTATTCGTTTAAATGATGCACTATCACAAATTAGTGATGCAGTTTCAGAAATAAATGAAATGAATACGCATATTGCAGCAGCAGCGGAACAACAGCAAATAGCATCAGATAGTATAAATAGTAGTATTGTGAAGGTAAGTGATATTTCCAAAAACACTGCTGCTGAAGCGAATAAAAATCTGGAAACAGGAAAAAATGTTGAAAGTTTAGCCGATAAATTAGAAATGCTGGTAAAAGAATTTAAAGTATAACTGTGTTGTGTACGCAGATCTAAAAATACCTGTATTTATACCCACAGCGAATGATTTTTAGCGTTGCTAGTCTTAACATACTAGACTAACCCCGCTAATATATTATTTCTGTTCAAAAATAATTAGTTTACGGTTCCAAAGTAACGATCTCCAAAATCACCAATTCCAGGTATCATAAAGGCATTTTCATTTAATTTTTCTTCTATAGATGAAGTGACTATTTTAATTTTTGGGTATTTGCTGCAGACAGCATGAATACCTTCTGGAACAGTAATAAAGTTTACAAAAATAATTTTATCTTCTTGTACACCTTTATCTAATAGGAGTTGAATAGCTGCTTTTGCACTTCCACCTGTAGCAAGCATTGGCTCAAGCATGAGAATATGACGTTCATGAATATCTTCAGGCAAGTTTGAGTAATAATAATGTGGTAGTTTAGTTACTTTATCCCGTTGGATGAGTATTTTGCCAATACGAATAGCAGGGCAAACAGCGCGTAATTCAGATTCCATACTTTCGCCGGCTCTTATAATGGGAACACCACATAACTTTGACGCAAACTGCAAACCATTATAAGTATTGCCAACAGGTGTTTCCACTTCAAGTGGCTCAAAAGGTAATAAATTGAGTCCAGCCTCAATCAACAAGCGAATAATTCGGCTTGAGTAAAACACGAAGTCTTCTCGTGAAACTTGACGATTTCTAATTATTGTATGTAATGCTCGCAATTGATTGGTCTGAGGCAATACATGCACATTTTTTTGTAAATATTTATCTATGTCATATGTTGTAGAGTTTGACATTATAAATTCC
This sequence comes from Zooshikella ganghwensis DSM 15267, assembly GCF_000428585.1. Lineage (GTDB taxonomy): Bacteria > Pseudomonadota > Gammaproteobacteria > Pseudomonadales > Zooshikellaceae > Zooshikella > Zooshikella ganghwensis. The sequence goes on from NZ_AUAF01000079.1 coordinate 5,334, forward strand.
TGACGACTTTTATTCTGTAGGAGGCGTTTCGAAAGATGGAGGAAGCTCAGGTGTTGTTGTAAACTGACCTGCAGCTGCTCGGTAAATAGATAGTCCTTTACTTCTTTCCCACATTAATTGAAGGACATAGACAAGTTTAGGGTTATGTTCTTCTTCCTCTTCTAAAGAACGAGCTATCGTTTGTTCCCAGACATGTTTCCATGCTTCATTCTCAATATCATCTTTAGTCTTGTTGAATGTATTATGCAGGGATTCAAGTTTTTTGTGTTTAGGAAAGTCTGCACGGGAAAATAGAACGCATAGCAAACCGACCCAATAGCACTTAATAACGTCCTTAGTTTGCTCTATAGGTAAATGCTGTGCAATTTTCTCCAATGCATGGAGTGAGGTGATCAGATGTAATAATACAAAATCACCAGGTTTTGCTAAGTATAAAAGTGAAACAGTATAATACAGTTGATTCCATACTGATGAAGTATCTTTGCTTTCAAGCCAGGCAGGAAGGTCATAGATTAATGGGTGGCCTACCTTAAGCAGTTTTGCGATTCGATACTGTAAACCAGACCTAATAAGTTCTGGGTGAATACCTGCAGCTTTATCTGACTCAGTGTCTGAAACAAGAGTCTCAACCCAATCAGTCAGTTCTGTAGAGTGATTATTCCAGTAAGCTGTAATTCGCAGTAATGAGTCAAATGGTGATTCGCTCGTATATTGTTCTCGATTAATGGCTGCTCGTTGAGGGTTACAAGAAACATAGGAGTATGCCATATAGGCCAACCCTTCAACTGCCATCCAGTGGCTTTTTATATCGAGGGCCCAACCCAAGTGAATCGTAGCGTGAGTGAATGCACCTGCCCACCCAGATAGGAGTGTTGGCATATACTTGTCAAGTACAGTATCTAAGCCTAGCTTTTTTACTTGTAAATCAAAAAAATCACAGTAAGCAGAAAAGCTGGTGCGTTGTCCTAAGAAATCCTTCCAGTTCTCTTCTGATATCACATATTTTGAAGCCCTGGCGGGCTCAAGGCCAAAGCCATAGGTTGTCAATTTGGCATAATTTTCGTAATAATCTTTTATTTTCTGAGCTGGAATATTCATACCTGCCAGTGCGACAACAGCATGTTTTACATGATTAGTGAGATGGCCATTAAACTCAATATGGTATTGTTTATCATTTAAAAGTTTGTTGATAATTGACTTATCGTCAGTCATTGGTTATTTCCTTATTTTTTGATATGTTCGGTAGTCTGGATAAATAAATTCCTAATAATACAACAATGACACCCAAACAACGTAATAAGCTAGGTAATGAGTCTGTATTTTGCCAGTCGATGAAAACAGCAGAAATCATTTGGCCACTGATAACCAGAATGGCTGCATTCATTGCCCCTAATCTGGGAAAAACGTAGCTGCTGACAGCCACAAACAGTGCGCCAAAGAACCCTCCCAGATAGGCTGAAAATGGAATATCAGCTGGGTTATCTACTTGCCACTGCCCCATAACGATCAAAATTAATGTCAGAAATATAAAGCCAATAATATGATTCCAGAGAGAGGCTTTAAATGGACCAATTTTGGCACTTAGTTGACCATTAATTGCTCGGCTAGAGCCTATTAGCATCCCATTTAATAGAGCTAAAAAAATAAAAAGAATCAATCTTTTTTACCTCCCGAAAATAATCATTGCGCTGCCAGTAAGGACACATGTCACTACGAGGAAATCTTTTAAAATAATACGGCGCTTTAACACGAGAAAAAGGCCAAAATGGTCTGAAAGCATACCGAAGATAACTTGACCTACAAGCATTAGGGCAATGGCTTCAGATAATGAAAGACTACCATTAATTGCAATAGCAGCTAAAACAACTGTGAAGGCACCTGGAATGCCTCCTAAGTAAAACCAAACGGGTAACTTTGAAGGAGGGGGGCTTTTGTTTTCCTTTTGTCTGGGGCGTAATGCCATCATGGTCAAAAAAACAAGCACGAGGGCCACAATGGCTCCCATCCCATGGGCTACCCATGAAGCAATATAAGGTGTCGTATGTTTCGCTAAGAGGCTGTTATACTCAATCATGAGTGCAAGTAGCACGCCTCCGGCAATGGCCAACAACCAATCTTTTAAACGATCAATCACAGTATTACAGCCTCGATTTTTTTTAGTTGAAAAGCCTCAGTAATGATATTGACTACATCTGTAAATGTGTCAGCAATCCATGTTGGATTAGCTGATCTAAGTACTGGTAAGCTATGAATGCCATAGGTAACAGCAATAGATCGCATACCTGCAGCATTAGCCATTTTAAGATCGTGAGTTGTGTCACCTATCATAATGGCATTTTCTGCTGATGCATTGTTTAGCTTTCTCAATGTTAAATATCCGGCTTCTGGATCTGGTTTGGGGTTATTCACTTGATCAGCTCCAACCAAAACAGAAAAGTAATCACGTAACCCTGCTGCTTTCAATAATGCATCAGCGCTTGCATAAAATTTACTTGTGGCAATAGCAAGAGGAAGCTCTTGCTTACTCAGTGTAGCTAGTCCATCTTCAACACCAGGAAATATAAGCGTTTTGGCTTTGGGTAAAATAATTTCTTTAAAAAGTAGTTGATACTGATTTATGCACTGTATAACAAGCTCATTGTCCGCAGGCAAATTTAGTAAGCGACTAAAAGCTTTCTCTAAAGGTAAGCCGATTGTTGCTCTGATATCCTCAGCTTTTTGAGCAGCTAGGCCCATAGTTAAAAATGTTTGAGTAAAAGTTTCAATAATGGCACGGGGAGTGTCAATTAGAGTTCCATCTAAATCAAAGATAACTGAATTTTTGCTCATAGTATTTTATCTTAATATTATCACTGTTTATATGTGTTAAACCCATTGTGAAGGATATATCATATTGTTGGTGGCACTTCTTCTCGACGAAACTGAGCATGAGCAGCAGCAAGTCGACCAGCAACTTCTGCTGTATTAATAAGTACGGCCATGTTAGCTTTTGCAGACTTTCCTGCGGTAACCCTATCTACTGCATGCATAATATATTTTGTTATTGAATTACCACTAATACCGTCTTTTTCTGCGTTAAAGATGGCTTGATCGATAGCGCCATTAACTTCCTGGCTATCAATGGCATTTTCTTTTTTGGTTGGACTGGTTATGAGTATTGAGCTGTGATTACCTAAAGCCCAATGCAACTCAATGGCCTGAGCAATATCTACCTCTTCATCTAGTCGATGAGGACTTCTAATTCCACTGGTTCGACAATAGAATGCAGGGAAATCATCAAATTGATAAGATATTATGGGTACACAATGAGTTTCTAAAAATTCCATTGTTAAGTTAAGATCTAAAATATTTTTGGCTCCAGCACAAACCACAGCAACTTTAGAACGGGTGAACTGTATTAAATCGGAAGAAATATCCATTGTTTTTTCAGCACCACGATGTACACCTCCTATCCCAGCTGAAGCAAAAAAAGGTATTCCTGCAATTTCAGCAGCAACTAATGAAGATGCAACTGTAGTAGCCCCCATTCCTTTTTGAGCCAAAATAACTGGAAGGTCTCTACTACTGACTTTGGGGATTTTTCCGGTTGCAGCAAAACGCTCCATATTCGTATCGGTCATCCCAATCAAGATGCGGCCATCTTCAATACCAATCGTTGCAGGTATTGATCCTCCAGCTCTTACAGCTGCTTCAACTTTTTTGGCTGTGGTTATATTATCTGGATAAGCTAATCCATGAGTTATTACATTTGATTCTAATGCTACAACTGGTTTTTGAGTATCAAGCGCATCAGCTACTTCATCACAATAAACCAAAGTGATGCCTTTATAATTTTTAATCACAGTCATTCCTAATTTGAACAATTAATAGCTAGGTTTTTTGCAAAGCAAATTCTTCTTTTGTTCAATTTCGGGGATATACACCTGTTCATTCCAAACATCTTGTGAAGTAGGTTCAAGTGCAATTGAAATAACGCCCTCATCACAATCGAATGTTTTTTGTAGTGTTCTTGTGATTTCTGTAACAAGTTCATCTTTTTGGGCTTGGCTAAGAGTTACTGGAAAGTACTTAATATTTACATGTGGCATAATATTCACCTATTTTGTTTTAATGGTTGGCTAATCTTTGTTCAATTGCGGTTAGTAATGTTTGAAGCCCAGGCTCTTTTAAAATGGCGTAATGATCTGCATTTAGATTGGCAATAGCTGGGGGATTTGATGAGTAACCACTACTATTTTCAATAAAGGAATAGTCATCTCCTTTCGCTTTAAAAATAGTTAATGGTGCTTTAATCTTGCGCTCTTTTAACTCATGAAAAGTATATTTGAAGTCATAAGTAAGACGTACAATTTGAGTTATTCTCTTAATGAGATCTGGCTCAAGATGCTTGTATTTTGAACTTATAAACGAAACAAAAAGCTCTTCATTATTAACCACTTTTAAACAGTCTTCGAGTATTGGCCCTGTAATAGTCTGTGAAAAGACCGAGAATAAAATAGTTAAAAATTTCTTATTATTGTATATTGAATGGTCTCGGGTTATTGATTGTTCACACTGATCGAACGGTAAACTAATATCATCCATATTTTGTGGGTGTGATTGGATCTTAGGAGAACCAGGGGCTATTAGAAAAATGTTTTCTACACATTCCCCACATTTTTCTAACTGGTAGGCGGCTTCAAAAGCGACTCGAGCACCAAATGAATAACCCCAAAGAGTATAGGGGCCAGATGGTTGTATTTGCCTAATTGATTTTATATCTTCTTCTGCCATTTCTTTTATGGTTGTGAAGGGAGTTTCTCCAGCATTGATACCATAAGCTTGCACTCCGTAAAAAGGTCGACCAATTTTCACGTGATTGGCAAGTGCTCTTAAACTCATAGGATATCCCCCCAAACCTGGCCAACAAAAAATTGGATTTTTGCTTCCGTTATTTGATAAACAAGCAATACGAGAAATTGGTTGCATATTTTCGCACTGTATATGTCTTGCTAGTTTTTCTATAGTGGGGGCTTCAAATAGAACTTGTAAAGGCAAAGTACAGTTAAGCGTTTTATTAATCTTGTTAATTATTTGTACACCAATTAAGGAATTTCCACCAGATTCAAAAAAGTCATCTTCTATAGAAACAGATTCCCAGCGTAATGCCTTTTTCCAAATTAAAGCAATGGTTTGCTCGGTCGCAGTTTTGGGTGGAATTATAGGGCGTTCAACTGACTCGATATTAAGCTGCTTTGAATTTTCAAGTGTTTTATAGTCAATTTTGCCATTAGCAGTTTGTGGTAGAGCATCCATGATAATGATTCTATTAGGTATCATATAGTCTGGAAGTCGTTTAGCAAGATCATCTTTAAGAATTTCCGCTGGTCCCATTGTGTGAATAGCGTCCTCTTTCATTCCCTCGCTATTATATTGCTCCAAACTAATACGGCCACCTAAAAAGAAGTATGAAGGTCCTGATTTTTCTCCAATGCTGTTAAGAATTGATGTGATGCGTTTGGCTGCTGGTAAGTCATTGCCTGTTTTAGAGCTGTAACCTGATGACATAAAACCTAGGTATAGGTCGTTCATTTGAATTTGTTGTAATTTACGACCTAACTGGATATAACTACTCCAGTCAGAATTTTTTCTACAAACTAGACAAATGCCAAAACTAGAGCGCTCATAAACTTGTTGATTGATGGCTATAACATGTTTTTTCTGAATTACATCATCAGCAATTTTTTCTAAATAAGCTTGCTCTGAATGATTGTCTTTGTATTGATAAAGGCCTGCAGGAAGATCTGAAACTTTATCTTCATGCGTTTGAACAAAAATATCTAGGTTATCTTTAAAGCATGCATTTAAATTAGAATAAATTTCAAAAGAACCCAGATAGTAGTCTTCAATGGCACACTCCAGATGATCTTTGACGGTAGGAGTATAAATGCCATTATCAACTTTAAGCTGATAATGAGAAAGAACTGCATCGAATAAGCCAAGCATATGGCCTGTTTCCATTTCTAGTACTTCTAATATATTATTTTTATAAACAGGCTCAATAGCACTTTTTTTGCCTATGAAATGGACTTTGATACGAGCATTAGCTGTTCCATCAATTGCTTTGATAAGAATTAACTGATGATATACAGGGTGGTAATAATAATAGCCTGATGTTAATGATCCAATACTATGTATTTCTAGGTACAGTTGTGTCGCATATAATGCTCCTGGTGATGCATAAGCGTATTTTGGTAATAGTCGTTCATGGCTATGATACTGACCAAAATTTCTTAATATTTCGCTCAGCTCATGAAAACTAAGAGAGCTGATGCTGCGCTCACTTACTGCTTTTGTAATTGTAGAGCAACTGAGTAATTTCAGTATATCATCTTTACTTACAGATCCCCCCTCAAAAAAACGATAGGTCTTTCTTGAAAAGGCTAAATGACGTTGTGCCTGTGTTGCTTGTTTGTTAGATAACTCTACAATATCTTTACCTGTCAACTCATGTTGACTTTTGCACCCAGAGTTTGACAATTGAGCTTTAACTTGTAATTTATTTTTTTTAGATAGGTGATGCGCGCTATGAATGCCTTGATCCATTAATGCCGCTTCACGTGCATTCAGCTCGATACACGCAATAAGGTTTTGAAATCCTGTGCGGGCATCGTTTCTTATGAATACTGCTGCATTTTGTACCCAGGCATGGGCCTCAATGGCAAGTTTAATTTCGTCAAGCTCAACACGATAACCACGTAACTTTACTTGGTTGTCTACACGGCCAGCAAACTGAACTGAGCCATCAGCATTCCAATAAGCCAAATCACCAGTTCGATATAATTTAGTATGTATACAAAAGGGGTTGTCGATAAACTTTTCAGAGGTTAATTCTGGACGATGGAGGTATCCGCGTGCAAGTTGGTTACCACTAATAAAAAGTTCACCAATTTCTCCGGTAGATACAGGTATCATTTGATTATCTAAAATATAAAATTCTGTGTTATCAACGGGATTACCAATAGGAATTGCGTTGAAATCATTCGTTCTTTTATTAGTGCTTAATGTCTCAGCAGTAACTTTATATGCTGAGGCGTTGATCGTACATTCAGTAGGACCATATAAGTTTACTAATGTACAGTGGGAAAGTACTTGACTACACTCTAGGGCTAACTTTTTTGAAAGTGCTTCTCCACCGCTGAAAATTTGTTTGAGGGAATGGCATTCTTGGCAATCATCACTATTTAACAATGCTTGAAGGAGTGTAGGTACACATTGCAGAGTGGTTACGTTATATTGGATAATCATCCTGATCAATCTCTCAGGATCACGATATACACCAGCGCTTCCCATTATAACTTGGCTACCACAGCAAGGGGCTAAAATTTCCCACTGCGCTGCATCAAAACTCATGGGTGTTTTTTGAAGAATAATGCTATTTTGATTTATAGCATAAGTATGACGTAACCAAAGCATTTGATTTACAATGCTGTGATGTTCAATCATCACCCCTTTGGGTTTGCCAGTACTGCCGGATGTATAAATAATGTATGCTAAATTATTTGGGCGTAGGTAGACACATCGATTGTATATATTTGTTATCCGGTATGCATCAGTAAAGGCTACAGCATCTTCCAGGGTGATAATTTTCGTATTTTGTGGTGCAATTTTTGACAGTTTTTTTCTAAGCTTTTCTTGAGTGAAAATAACTTTCAAATCTGCATCTGCAATCATATAACGAAGGCGATCTTCAGGATACTCAGGTGATAATGGTAAATAAGCGCTGCCAGAAAATAGGATGCCCCATGCTCCAATCATTAGATCGAATGAAGGGTCGACAAAAAGACCAATACATTCATCAACCATTACCCCAATATGTTGTAAATAAACAGCTAAATTAGAGCTTTTCTCTGCCAGTGATCGATAACTTAGATTTGTATTATCACATATGACAGCTGTTCTATCTGGGTATGCTAATACTTGCTCCATAAGGAGATCAGGTAAGCATTTACTATTTATTTGTTCATTCTCTATGAAGCCCGATGATTTATTATCCGCATTTGTATTAGAGATATGGGGGGAAGGGTTTACGTCCTTAAAGCTATTTTCTTTTTTTAAATTCATTTTAGTGTAGGTTTTAATAAGATTAAATAATGATTGTTAAGTACACGCTTGTTAAGTAATTGTTTTGCTATCAACATCATATTAATGAATCCTTTCGTATCGTTATAAAAAACTGCAAGCTATCCTTATTAATGCTGTGATATTAATGCTATCTAGATAATAAAGTGATCTGGTTGAATGTCTATGTATGGTAGTATTTACATTTGTATATTTTCGACACTTAAAATAACTAAATATAATTAATAAAATACCTTTCACGGATCATTTCTATGCATGCTACCTATTGCGCATACCCTTATGGGGCGGCTAACCCTGCTAAAAAATCTTCGTTTTTGGTATAGTCTAAATAACTTAACTTTTTTAAGACAGCAACTAATCAAAACAATAATTTATTAGAAGCAAGGTAATATGTTTGACGCCGTGGTGATAAATGTATTGCATAATAAGAGCTATACATCTGGGCTGTGATTGATGATGTATTTTTTCTAAACGTCATACTTCTTAGACACTTCCTGTTTATAGAAAATACGGAAAATTGATTTTATATGTTTCAAGTTGTTTAGTTTCTATCAGGAAGCTTAATATTAGTTATTGTTAATGCTTTAGCGTAACAATAACTAGAAAAGTATCATGCAGACACTTATTTTTATTAAGATCCAGTACTTTTATCACTTGAAGACTCAGCTAACGCTGTTTAAAACAGTGTGGTTCCTATTGCTACTTTTAACAGACTAGACCCACTAAAAATCCTTCACTATGTATATAATTAAAGAGACTGTATCAAATAACTTTTGTGTTATATCTTTTGATATATACCCTTCACGAATCATTTTTAGGGTTTGTTGTCAGCGCTCTTGACCACCAAGGATGGTGGGAATGCAGTTTATGCAGGAGCATTTAACTGCCACCCCAGTCACTTATTAATATAAGCTCCGGGGGCTTCATCGCTTGACGGCCGCCCCTAAAAACCCTTCGTTTTGGGTATAGTTACTTCCTTTGCGAAACACATGGTCAAGCTTAGCTTATACTCTATACATCCATTACTAATAGATACAATCTTGGCTAATCAACCTTGTACTTATAGGGTAAGGAGTATGTTGATAGCGTGAATAGCTTACATGACTAAAGCCCTTGTGAGTAAATTTTAAAAATGATATCACAACAACTGTTTTATGTTCAAGCGGTAAAGTATCGCTAATTTGTTTTATCAGTACTTATAATTTAAAAGCTTTATATACTTTGCGAATATTTTCGTATAAAGCAGAGTAAACTTTCAGTTGTTAATTAGCTTTATATGGGTTGCTCAACAATTATAAGAAATGCTCGATCTATTTTTTACTAACAAATAGACTAAAGTCTAATTTACATTTTGGTTTTAATGAGTTAGTTAAGGTGGTTACAGATTAACTGGTAAATAAGAAACAACGAGATTGTAAATCTAGTTAATTAAGTGTTAAAAGTTTCTAGTGTAAAGAGGGTTGTAGTTAGTCTCATTATTTTTGTGATAACAAGAGACTGTCGTCAATTGCTATAAATTTTGAAGCGACATTCATTAATGTGCGTGCTGTAAGCTGTGGAACACCGAAAACTTCTACTGAGGTATTGAAGTCGTTTTTAACTTTGCTTACAAGCAAGTCAAAATCCCCATCGCCTGTAACAAGTACGACAGTATCTGACTTTGAAGCATAGTCTATAACGTCTAGGGTGATGCCTACATCCCAATCTCCCTTGGCAGATCCATCACTTCTTTGGATAAAAGGTTTCAGTTTAACTTCAAAGCCAATGGCTTTAAGTATATTCTGAAACTGTTTTTGTTTTTCATCGCCTCGATCAATGGCATACGCAATCGCTTTGATCACCTGCCTGTGAGCTGAGACAAAGGCCCAAAACTGGTTATAGTCGAAATTTCTGTTATAGGCTTGCTTCGTTGTATAGTAAATATTTTGTACATCCACAAAAATAGATATCTTTTCCACTGGTCTAGATTTTTCCCATAGTTGATTATAAATAGCGGATTCAAGTAATAACTAAATATGTATATTTTAGATATTATCGAAAAAATAACAATGGATAGTGGTGAGTTCGGTGAAGGGAGCAGCCCCTACTGCAGGAAAGCTGCAATTATCTTCCTTTGAAGTACTTTGTTCAAAGCCTGTGTAACGCTTTTGCAGCATATCATACGTCTTTCTTAGGAGGTTTGGTTTTAAGCTGGTGCAAAGGCCTTGAGCAGTAGAGGCCAAGAATGGCCTTCTACTATAGGAAGAGCAAATGAGTTCATGTATTGTGTATTGGTACAGTCTTTCCACTTTACAAACTATTTGCTACAGGGGTATATGATTACTGCGCTTGGTACTTAATAAGCTGACCATTAGCTAAGGTCGCTAGCATTGACTGTGCAGGAATGTTTATTTTTTTATGTGTCCAAGGTTTATTAGAGAAGTTCACCCATACTTCACTATTGTTAGCGTACTGAATATAGTGAACAGTTCTCTCTTCATTCAAAAATGAAAACTTATTAACAGCTTGGGTCGCCAATGCTTGATGCAGAGGTGAAAATGCGCGATTGAACTGTTTGATAATGGGTAATCGCTTATTAAGCACTTCATAGTTTATGTGGTAGAGAGGAGGTACTGCATATAACAGAGATAATAGTTCACGCTGAGGACGTAAGGATGGAAACTTAAAGTTATCATAATACCAGTGATGTGTGGTGATGACGGCATCATGGAAAACTGTTTGATACAGAGGAACTTTAAACCTTGGGTCAAAAATAGTAGTTTTATACTGTGGTAGAATGTCAGCTTGTTTAAAGAAGAGGCTGGGTTGGTTATCAGGCCACCAGTTCCCTAAGTAGTAGCTGGATTTTTTATTTTTAAACATTGACGGGTTTCCCCAGCCAAAAACTGGTGTTTGCAATCCATGGGCAAAGATAATACCGCGTTGTGTAACGGCATTACCATCCTCAGAGCCAAGCGGTAATCTGAAGTGGTTACTAAACCACCGTAAACGGGCTTCCCTGGATAAAGCCATAAGCCTTTCTGTCATAGTATGTTCAGGGTGATAGTCTTCAAAAACCATTCCGGTTGCATCTACGTCAAGAAAATAACTATTATATTTGGCGTATTCTAAGACTTGGCTGACACGTTTTTGATAATAATCCGTTAAGCACACAGGGTTGGTATAACGACCTCTTTGTTTAAAACCAGTTTTCCACTTTCCATCAGAAAGCATGATACCGCATTTGTTAAAAAGTTCGTCACCCATTTCAGATGACATCCAGCTACCATCAGACTCACTAGCAGGAAGTACCGTATTATAAGAGTCATAAGCACCAACCAGATAGCCTAGTTCTTTTGCTTTTTGTACAGCTTCAGGGTGGTAAAAACCAACTCGCCAATCATCAAGGCCAAGCCAGGCTCGTTTTAGGCCAGACTTTTGAAGACGATTGAGTAATCTAGTTGAAAGACCATCTCCCCAGTCCTTCTTGTCCTTCAAAAATAGTCCTATTTTTGCCTTTACCAAAGCGATCGTCGCATTGGCATGCTTTATTTGCGATGGAACTGTATTATCAGACTGAGAAATAGACTCTATAAAAGCATTGTTTAGTGCATGAACTATCCACTTCTTTTCCCATAATGGTAGACTTTGCTTCACATTCCTAAGGGTTGATTTTTGTTCTTCAGATTTTAGTTGATTAATAAAAGCTTGACCTGACTTACTATTTAACCATGAAATTAATCCTGGCCAGTTCTTAATGTCATGGTAGGAGAATAAGGTCATACCCCAAACATAAAAGTGGCTGGCACCAATAATTTTTTCACCATCTTTAAGATTTTTTAGGCGATGAGATAAGTTTATAAATTGCTTATTTTTCTTTAGATAGGTGCGGTATAGCTTAGCTCCAGATACTATATTTTTTTGTGTATCTAGATTGATTGTGACATCAACAGGCTCATGTAAACTTAAGGCCGTGAATTTATGTGCTGACTTTAAAGTGAGACTATTTTCTGACTGGATAAAAGCTAACTGATTATTAAAAGGATTATTAAGCACCCAGTTTAACTGAAATTGATTGTACTGTTGACTCCATAGTGGGAGCTTTAGGTCTTGGGTAGTATTAATGGTATGGAGTTCTTCCGTCAGATATTTTTGCCATGTCTTATTATTAAGTGGAATGAAGCTTCCTTCTCCAATAGGTAGTATCAGCGAGTTTACTTTTGTTTGGGGTTGTTGTAGCCAAGTGAATGACTGTGGATGAGCACTTTGTATGGTAAGGTGAAGGTCAGTGCCATTCAGTTTTGCCTTAAACGTTAGTTTGTGTTTTGGCCACTGCCACTCTAGCTGATTATTAGTGTGGAGTTTGATAGACACCTGTTGGGGGGAAACTGTTTTATTATCATTTAGGACACCGCCATGTGATAGTACAACGGGTTTCAAGTTGTATGTTGATGTTATGGCAAAAGTGGATGGTTCAATATCGATTTGCCACTGCGGGTTTTGTAAGGTTATCGCATAGGTATTGCTACATGCTGATACCCATATTACATTAAATGCAATTTGTAGATGTTTACGCATACTACCTCCAGTAAAACACGTTGTTGGAGGATTGAAGCAAATCTGCTGTTGAGGATTGTCAAGATTGTGTTAATTTTTTTAAAAAATTTTGGTAACTAAGTTGTTAAATAGGTTCTTTGAGAAGACTCGATTCAAAAAAAGCTTTCGTCAGCTGTTGTTTTCTTCATCTTTAGCTGTTTTGGCGATTGTTGTTGGCGGGTTATCAAGCTTGCCGGCAATTGCATTCAATGGCACAACCCAGCAGCTGCATAGGGCACTGAATTCTTACGTACCATCGCACCAGGTTGTCATTGATGCATTGCAGCAATTTGACCATGTGCAGCTTAACCCTGAAAAAATGCATCCTCAAACTCACCTGTATGCTCTGGAAGAGTTACAAGTACTGTATCGTTACTACCAGCGCTGTGCTCAACCACCTAATCTAAAGAAAGAAAACCCATTGGCTAAAACAGAATCATTTATCACTGCAGTGTGTATGCAGCAAGAACTGTCATTAAGCTGGTTTGTTTCTGGAATACTTATTCACCCTGGAGGAGGAAGTTTTGCGTACAGGTATGCAAAAGATCACCCTGAGCAGTTTAATATGTTAAAGCCATATATGCATATTCGAGAGCTGGATAATGACTATTATACAAACGACCTTGATGATGACCAGCTTCTGGCATTAATGAGTTCAGCGCAGTGGATATTAGGCAAGCAGTTCTTATGGGTAAAATTTCCCAACGAGTATCGTCTTTATCATAGACAGCAATGGCAACCACTAGCAGACTCTTTTAATTTAGAGCTGCATTCAATCAACCAAGAAAAAAAATGTAGTTTTATAGAAGGAAATATATGCTGGGTAGAGAAACCAATAAGTGAAGTGTGGATATATACTGCCTTAGTAATTTTTAGTGTATTGTCTATTGGATATATTTTTCTATTGGCCATTACTCGACATAAGTATTTTAAAGAACAGCAGTTTATTGTGCAGATGCTTGCCCATGAGTTACGTACCCCGATTACTCGATTAGCGGGTACAGTGGAAATATTTCGAGCACAATTTGACGAATTGCCAGAGAGTTTACATCAGGGGTTTTCCCGACTTTGTCAAGATGCTTTACACTTGCGTCATTTAGCGGAAGCAAGTAAACAATATTTGCAATTAGATTATGGTGCAAATTTGCAGAGGCAATATTGTGAGTCATGGCATGAACTTATACAAGGTACTTTAAGTGAATATGATATTGAATTAGAGCTAGACGATGATAAGTCAGTATTTATTAATATTTATTGGTTTACATTATGCCTGAAAAATTTAGTACTAAATGCACTTAATCATGGTAAAGGTAAGGTTTTAGTTAAATCATATTGTACAGAAGAGAATTTAATTATTCGGGTACAAGATCAAGGCAACTTGGACCCTAGAAAACTGTCTCAATTAATTAAACCTTTTAATAGTCAACATGGGGTAGGGCTAGGACTACATTTAGTCAGTCAAGTTATGAAGAAAACAGGTGGTCGTTTATTTTTGCAGGGACCACCAACAACATTTGTTTTGGAGGTACCAATTAATGCGTCCAACTCTACTCATAGTTGAAGATGATCTTGAATTGGCAAATGATTTAATGACCTTTTTACAGTCACAAGGGTACTCCTGTGAATCCTGCAACTATTTGGAGAAGGTAAATAAATTATGGAAAAATGCCGATTTAGTTATCCTTGATCGACAATTTTTTGGAGTTGATACCATTGACAAGCTACCCGAATGGTTAGCAGTTAAAGCAGTACCTGTATTGATTTTAACTGCAAAAGTCGATGTTAATGAGCGTGTTGCAGGATTAGATGCTGGAGCAAGGGACTATATCACTAAACCATTTTCTTACAATGAACTATTAGCGCGCATTAGAGCAAATTTACGATCATTGAGTCAGCTAGAATGGAGTTACCGGTCACTTAAGCTTTTCCCTACTCAACGTCAAGCACTCTGGGATGAAATGCCATTAATATTGACTAAAACTGAATTCGATTTATTAGCATTATTGGTGAGAGCACCTGGACGAGTTTATACGAGAGATGAGTTACTTAATGAGGTGTGGGGTTATCAATATTATCCTACGACACGTACTGTAGATACACACATACTTCAGTTACGGAAGAAAATTCCAGGGATAACTATTGAGTCTGTTAGAGGAGTGGGTTATCGGTTATGCGCCTAAGATTTAAATTATCGGGGTTAGTATGCTTATTTTTTTCTCAAGCTGTATTTGCAAGCTGGTTCAGTCAACAAACACCCTTCACAAAGGCCCATGAAAGTATTTTACAAGGTAATATGCTATTGTTTTGGCAATCCATGCATGATATTTGGAATGATAAGACAGTAAAAGCATATACAAACTGGTTTGATTTACTACCGGTAATGTATCAACAGCAATGTGGGCGAGATTTGCCTCCTAAACTACCTACATGGCTTGAGTCTCTGGATATTCGTGTTATTCAGCGGGATGAACCTTTGCGACGTTATTATCGTTGGGAAATAGAAGGGTATACTAAGCAATACATACAACAGATAGCGATAAAGGGCACTGGAATTGACTTAAAGCTAATTAATCAAGTAACTCAGCAGAAGCGAAGCTTTTATGGTGAGTCAGAGGAGCAAGTAAAATCAATAAATGGTGGGGTATATCAAATAGCAGTTATTACTGCTCAAAAACAATGGGAAGGGAGCATTTTATTAGCACCACTACATAATATTCAGTGGATTGCTTGGCGGGGAAATGATTGGCACATGGTCGAAGGAGGAAGAACTAAAGCTCTGTCAGTTTGTCCACAGCAAGAAATCAAAGCTATGGTAATGAAACCCACAAGCTATGAACTTGTATGGTATCACCGTGCCAAAGCGCAAGAAAACTACTCCCTTCCAAATCTTCAGTCAGGACCCTATTGGTATTCCGTATCCCTTATTAATCATCGTTTTCAGGGTGACATTCATTTAGAATTCCAACATCGTATACTTAAGCGGTTAAATTAATTTTATATAAACTCGACTTTGGCCATTTAGAGGCTAAGGCATTGCAGGTAGAGCAATACTGTTAATGGTTATAACCTGAATTAACTCATGTCAAACAAAAACCATGATATGAAGTAATTCTAACCTATTGCTTCTAATAGCTTATTTTTAGCTGTCAGGTGTATCCAATAATGGCCAAAGTCGAGATAAATGTAGTTATTTATTATTAATAGCAATTCAAAGCTGATCACTTGAACGGCAGAGTATCACTGAAAAAAATGAGAAGTGCTTTTTGTATATCAACTTATTTTGATGATCTTTTTCCTGAGCCAGCCTTTACTGTTGCGAACGAAATTCAATGAGCTTGGCTACATAAATGACTTGTAACATTATACCCTTCACGAATGATTTCTAGGTTTTGTTATCTTCACTCCTCACCCTAATCACCTATTAATATAGGCTCATGGGACTTCGTCACTCGATGGCTGCACCTAAAAACCATTCGTATTGTGTATAGTATTGACATTTTAAAAAAACTACAATTGAGTTTGTACTCAAATCCATTAAACAGTGCTTCTGGACATCGGACCCCAGAAGGTTATCTTATCTGGCCGTTTCTAATGTTTATATGTCAACATTGTAATGCACAAGCTTCTTTCAAAGAAAAGTCCTTCCTCTTAACTTCAAAAACCCGAGAAAAGCTTTATCCTTCTAGAATCTCTGCGAATAAACATCGGCAAGCCAATAAAATAAAAAAAACTGATGATCCGGGTGGTATAGGGACTGAGATTGTTGAAGAAAAACAGGTATGTAAACTTTGCTATCAGGCATTGACTCTTTTGGAATAATATACCTACACTGAAGGTTTTCTAGGCCAAGGCAATCGTATATTAAAAGAGTCTGTGATGATCAGAGATTATACTCCAATCTCGCTTTAGTCAGTCGCAGTAGTAGCTCAATATATTAAGGGTACTACAAAGGCTGGATAATGGCCGCCAAACTGTTTGCCACAAGGAAGCGGCAATCAAGCCTCCCTGGATGGATTCCCGGCGTGTTTGAAGGATATTATGTAGTCTTTGGGTACAGGTGCTTTAAAGGAAAACTATATGCGATTGCTTTGATTTCTAGGCGAAGCTATTGAGTAATGAATCTCCATGAACCTATAAGGGGTTATGGATAAATTGTATTCACACCAACTTTGATGGTTAAGAGTAGCAATAATTGAATTTAGAAATGGCTCTATATGGATTCCTAGGGGGTAGCATATAATACAACCAAAGATGTATTATGCACGTCTATTTGGGTAAATTAAGTCAGTAATAAGCAAAGAATGATCAATATCAAACAACTGGTAAATGATGAGCAATGCTACCAGTTTATTCGTCAGAGACGTTGGCCTGATGGCGTCAGCTGCCCTCACTGCCAGTCTCAACAAGTAGAAGGCAATGGTAATCATCAAAAGCAAATTGCCCGAAAACGTTATCGCTGCCTAGCGTGTCATC